>NZ_VOBC01000001.1:1942929-2266750 GCF_008369195.1 Sporosarcina sp. ANT_H38
CCTTCCAAATAATCATAAAGCTGATGTGCCGTCAGCGTCTCGAAATGATGATCTGCCAAGTACCCCATCTGTTGCTCAAACGATTCCAAGGAAATCGTGCTTTCCATTGTACTCATCAACTCACGCGGCAAAACCTGATGGTACAGAAGCACAGGAAGGCCCTCATCCAAAGTAACGGACTGTTTGGAAATATATCCCGGCCGCTCTCCTATTGTAATGGTATACCAATCCTCTTCCTCCCGTACGACCGGATAGCGATAGCCTTCTTCCATCTCCAGTATAACGCTGCTCTGCAAGTCAGCATCCTCGTAAACCGCGGTTTTTTGCAGCGTATGAACAGCAGCCAAACGCTCCGTATGCACAAGTGTCGAAAGCTTCTTTTTTTCAACCGTTGCCTGCCCCTTACGGACAAAAGCTGTCATATTTCCCAATCGAAGCTCATAATACGCCTCATCCTCACCTGTGACAGCGACAGGCTGATTCGACTCCAACACACCAATCTGAGTCAGGGCTGGCCCCTTCATATAAATCGGCTGACGCTCCTCCAATGTCAGCACCTGCTCAAATTCCCTCTTCGTTACAAACCGCTCCCCTTCCTTCCCCTGCGCAAACACTCTTCCTTGCGATTCAAGCAAAATCCATATCGCACCAATACTCATTATAAATACAATCAAGCACACAAGTAACAGCATGTTTCTAGAATTCTTGCCCATCCCTTTACCTCCACTGTCAATTAAGTAACGTACAGACGGAAATTTCCAGAAAAAGTTTCAAAAGTTTTTAAAAAGTTTTTGTGGTGTACTTTAAGGGTAATATCGATTAGATCCAAAATAATAAAATGACAACATAACTCGGAAAATGAACGTTATAAATCTAGGTGGAATAACGACAAGCATTCAGATTGAATTAAACGAAAATACAAAATATAATGGTTGTGAGCTGCCACTCAAGGATGGATTATTTTATTTTGCTTGGAAAAACTTTTGCATTCTATAAATGAAATAAAACCTTTCCAAGTCGGAGTGAATTGGAAAGGTCTTGTTCTTCTATTCTCACTAATTAATTTGCAAATACTTAGTAGTTTTGCACGCAAGTAGCAGTCATGATTCGATTCGATTACATATCCGAATTTATATCATAGATTTGCAATGCGGAAATATTGATGAGCCCATTCATTTCCTGAACAGTGATTTTCATGCCGGTCGTGATGCCCGTTACCGCGTCGCCGGGCTGACCAGTCCTCCAATAAACACTATTATCAAATTCCACTTCGACCGTCCCTACTTTCTTCGCAGTGACGCGGAAAACATTGGTACCGGGATCTCTTGTAATCTCCGCAATCTCGTCAGCATTTTTCGTTACAATTTTATGCTTCCCAATGTTTTCGGCGGCTTCCTTGTCATAGTAATCGTTGTGATCGAACAGTGCTTTCGTATCGAATACGTAGGACGTCTGCTCCCTCAATGTCTTGATGTCATAGTGGAAGTAGGCATGTTCCGGTTTTTTCGCTTCGATGGCGTATCGCACTTCCTTGCCTCCAACTAGACGTGCCTTGGCAATATAGCTACCCGGCTCATCAATGGCCAGGCATACGTTTAGCGTCGCCTCGCATTTCTTGAATGCTGCGTTTTCGTTCGGTAACTTCCCGACCACTGTGGAAACACTGATGTTCTCGACCTTTTCGCCGGCATACACTGCTAGCGGTGCTTCTGTCGGAAGATAGTCATCCGTCTCTTCCAAGGTTAGCTTCAATTCTCCGTTCACTTTTTTGACATGCACATAGTACTTCTTAGCGACATTTTTATAATCGGCAGGTGGATTCCCAATATGCCCGCTCAAGTTAAGCGTGGATGTTCCTTCCTTCAGCGGAACAAGCTGTAGCCTATCTGTCGAATAGCCTGCTTTTCCGTGTACAACGATCGGTTCATAAAAGTCCTGTTCCGTTTTCCATATAACAGAACTTATCCCGTCCATCCCTATATCTTCCGATTCAAGCGACACCATCTCCGGTTTCGATTCTTCAGTCGCTCTCATCATCTTCGCCGCCTGGCCTCTTGTCACGGCCGCGTTGATGCTGAATCGGTCGGGGGATGTCCCGCCCGTGATACCCAGTCTGTAAAGAATTAGGATGCTGGAACCGTGAGACTCGTACTCAACGACGTCCTTGAACGGATTTTTGATGTCGTAGAAACTATTGCGCGGCAGATCGAACGCTTTGACGAGAATCGAGGCCAGCTGCCCCCGTTTGATCGGATCATTCGGCCCGTAGCGACCATCCTCGTAGCCGCCGATAATATTTGCCTCCGCCAGCGCGGCAATCGCTTTATGGTAACCGTTCGATTCCGAGACGTCCTTGAATTTCGGGTTCTCGACATCCGTTAGATCCATTTTCGTCAATTTCGCAATGATTGAGGCTGCTTGACCTCGCGTGATCGGATTGCCCGGCTTGAATGTACCGTCCGGGTATCCTCCAATGATATTGCGTTCAGCAAGTTCATACACCGCTTCTGCAAAATGCTTTGTCGTCGGTACGTCAGAGAATCGCTGATTGCCTGCTGTGACTGTTAAAGGCAAACTGCACATGAGCACCAGTGCGCCAAATGTTGTAAGTAGTTTTTTCTTCAATTGTTGCCATCCTCTCTGTTTCATATGTTTCTATCTTGTAAGCAACGTAAAGACGAGAGATTTCCGGAAAAGTTTCAAAGAAATTTAAAAAGAATTAAAAGACGTACCCTGTGTTCAGTCATTAGTGTGTGGTGCACAGGCAGGCATCGCAAAAAAATCTAAAATGCAAAAGCAGGATTCCCGATACCATCGAGTCCTGCTTTTTATGAAAATCACTTTATACTATTACTTCAAATAAAACGACGACCCATCAATCATCTCAACATCGTCCCTATTTTTAACCTCTTTAATAACGTTAAAAAGAGCATCATCCTTCTTTTTCGCCTCAATCATACAATCGATTTGAGGAACCGAACCTTTGATTTCCTTTAAAAAACTGAAAAACATGTCCACATCCACATAATCTGAATGGTGACGGAATGCGTCCTCACTTTTTGGACTAGAGATATGCATTTTGATTGGGAGGGGCGAGTCCTTCCATGTTGCTACTACACGGTCCCAATTATCTTCCCACTTTTCATGACGATGGTGAGCCTGATGATGATGAAAATCAAATACAAGCGGAATTCCTAACTTTTCACATACATAAAGCGTATCGTCCAGTGTAAATGAAGTATCATCATTTTCGAGCATGATCATCTGTTGAATGTGCTTTGGGAAATCAACCCAATTTGCAACAAATCGGTCCAAAGACTTTTCTGTTTCTTTATAGTTGCCACCGACATGGAGCACACAACGATGAGTAGAATCAATGTTCATTCCCTTTAACAATAAATAATGCATAGTTAAGGTTTTTAATGAATTCTCCAACACCTCTTTTTTAAAGGAATTCAGAACAACAAAATGATCGGGATGAAAATCAATTCTTAGCTGATGTTTTCTAACAAACTCCCCAATTTCGTCCAATTTCTTTTTTAACGGCTCCATATAATTCCAATTAGGAAGTTCTCCATGGTTCGCCAATGGAATCAGTCGAGAGGTTAAGCGATAAAAATGAATTCCATTAAATACATTATGTTTCAGCAATCTATGTGTATTTTCAAGATTAGCCAGCGCAATCCTTTCCAATTTGCGAATCGCCGCCTCACGATCCCCGATCTTTTGGAACTGAGCAAACGTCATTGTTTTGGATGGAGAAGCATTTTTCAGTTCCATACTCATCGCAACATATCCTAGTCGTACAATCGTCATTTTAGCACCTCATCCATCAGTATGAAGCTAATGTGGTGACAGTAGACATTGTTATGCCCTTACGATTAAACTATCCTTCTTGCTTTTCAAATAGATTGCATAGGTAGTATAAGCAGGCAAATCACATCCAAATTTGTGATCCAGTTCATATAGATTCTCTTTTTGTAGATACGAATCCGAAGAAATCCCCACTCATCAAGTATTTGACGAGAAGTGCTATTTGAATGATCTAATTGTATTGGTGCGATGTTAAATAATTAAAATTCGATAATTGTTATAAAAATACAAATGAAATCGTTCTAAACATTGGTTTAACAGACTTTTCATTTTTCATACAATTGCATTCAATTTTCTGAATTGTTCAATGCGGGTACCTGAAATTATGACAAACAGGAAGAGTTGCTTTATGGCAAGCGTGGACTCGTTTTGACACGAAAAAAAGTGAATTTCACACCATTCGCCTACAGAAGCATCCGCAGAGCCATGTTGGTTGAATAAAAAAAAGAAAAATATAGTTGATTCGAACACAACCCCAATGGACAATGAAGCTCTAGAAGAGTTGCTCAAAGTCGCTGATACAGTCGAATTCGAATGGTCTGAGGCAGTTAGACGAAGCATTTGAACATCTGACAGCAGCTGACCGCAATCTCGTTCACTGGCTATTTGTGGAGGGGTTGTCCTTGTCTGAATGCGCAAAAAGGGCCGCTATTTCACTTCCGGGCATTAAAAAACGTCGGCAGAAAATACGCTAGGAAACTGTTCATTTCTTCGGTATAGCCTGCCGCGATGACAATGAATATCGCGCAACGCAGCAAGCAAACAGCTATTTGAAGACGTGCCGCTAATACCATTGACTCTGTGCTTCCATAATATAGTGCAGCTGAGCTTGTAATAAGAGGTTTTCACCTCCCCATTATCAAATTGTTTATTCATAAGTGTAATTGAATTGAAAAGGTGGTTTGGACAATGGAGTTTCAATTCGTGCTCGTAATTTTACCTTTAGCTGTTCTCACAGCTTCAATTATTGGATCGTTCTTTGTTCGGCAATGGTATTTAATACCTTTTGGTGTCTTTGCCGTATTGACTACCTTGACATTCACACTATTTAACTCGTCGTTCTTTATTTGGGTTATCGTATTCACAGTTTTTTCAACAATTGTAAGTTTCGTAATGAGTTTAATTCGAAAAGGAAATCAGGGGTCAGTTGTATGACATTGCATATTGAGAATTACTACATTACGAACTATTTCACAACCTTGCATACAACTTTCACTTCATGCACACTGTTAAAAACCCAATTTTCTAAAATCATATGTTAGACTAGTAAGACAGCATAGAAAGGAAGCGATTTTATGCAATTTAAAACACTAAACAATGGACTTGATATCCCTCAACTTGGCTACGGTGTGTGGAAAATTCCTGATGAAGAAGCAAAAAACGCAGTGGAACAAGCACTGGAAGCTGGCTATCGTTTAATTGATACCGCAAAAATTTATCGAAATGAAGTTGGCGTTGGAAAAGCACTTGCCACTAGCAATGTGCCGCGAGAGGAACTATTCGTTACAACTAAACTTTGGAATGCTGATCAAGGCTACGAAAATACACTAAAAGCATTCGATGAAAGTCTTGAAAAACTGGGTCTCGATTATGTTGATCTTTATTTAATCCATTGGCCAACACCAATGTATGATACGTATGTAGAATCGTACAAGGCATTAGAAACAATTTATAAAGATGGCCGTGCAAAGGCAATTGGCGTGTGTAACTTTGATATCGAGCATCTACAGCGGATCATGAACGAATGTGAAATAATGCCGACCGTGAACCAAGTGGAGTGCCACCCCTATTTACAGCAAGCAGAACTCAAGGAGTTTTGTAAAGAACACGGCATTCTTTTCGAAGCATACAGCCCATTAATGAACGGCACCAAGGTTTTACAAGATCCTGTGATTCAAGAAATTGCACATCAATACGGCAAAACACCAGCGCAAGTCATTCTACGTTGGCATCTACAATCAGATGTCGTTGCCATCCCTAAAACAGTGAATCCTTCACGAATGGACGAAAACTTAAATGTATTTGACTTTGAATTGAGTAATACAGATTTAAATAAGATTGCTTCACTAGAACGTAACGAGCGTCATAATGCAGTGCCTAGCCAATTAAACAACCGTTAATTGCAGACATTGAAAAATAGTATAATCCCTCATTTTCTTGGTATAGAAAATGAGGGATTATTTTAACTTTCATGATTTAATGAGGGTCTTAGTCATTGTCATAGTCTTTGTCTTTGTCTTTGTCTTTGTCTTTGTCTTTGTCTTTGTCTTTGTCTTTGTCTTTGTCCTTCTCCTTCTCCTTTTCCTTCTCTTTTTCCTTTTCCTTTTCCTTTTCCTTTTCCTTTTCCTTCTCCTTTTTCTTTTCTTTGTCTTTCTTGTCCTCTTTATCCTCTTTATCTTGTTTATCTTTCTTCTGCCCGTTGTCTATCTTTATACTTTGTTTCTTTTTCTTCTTTTCAATCAATGATAACTCAAATTCCTTGTTAGGTAATTCACTTATGGATTTGGTTAAGATTTGTTGGAAGATAGTTGTAACAGTGACACCACTAGTTGCTGTCAAGTAATGGTCTTGATCGGTTTTATCATAGCCTAACCAAATTGCACCAACGATATCTGGCGTATATCCAACAAACCAGTGATCTTTTGAACCAGCAATACCAGGGAAAGGTAGTTGTGTAGTACCGGTTTTTCCAGCTACGTTTATTCCGGGTATCTGTGCATTTTTAGCTGTTCCATTTTCTACTACACCTTGTAGCATATACGTCATTTTTTGAGCAACTTCCGGTTCTGTAACTCGAGCAGACTTTTCACTCCACCTTCCAACTATTTTTCCTTCTGCATCCTTTATTTCTGAAATAGCATGAGCTTGCATCATTATTCCATCGTTCGGAAATGTGGAAAAAGCCTGAGCCATTAACAATGGTGACGTTCCTTGGTGTAAGCCCCCTAGTGCTAATCCAAGATTATGATCTTCTTTTTCTAAAGGAATGCCGAACCGCTCAATTGTACTAAAACCCTCTTCAATTCCTATTTCATTTAATAACCAAACTGCAGGTATGTTATAAGAATTAATTAGTGCATCATACATTGTGACTTTTCCGCGGTATCGTTTATCTATATTTTGTGGTTGATAGCCGTCTATATTGATTGGTTCATCAACCAGCATATCGTCAAAGTCATACCCCTGCTCCAACGCTGAAGTGTAAACAGCAAGCGGTTTTAATGCTGATCCCGGTTGCCTTACTAAATTTGTCGCATTATTAAAATGTTTGTACGTATAGTCTCCTCTTCCTCCAACTAACGCGCTAATCCCACCCGTTTTAGGATTAAGAAATACTGACCCACTTTGAATAAGTTGATCTGGCTTGCTAACTGGAAAATTGTTTTCATTCTGATAGACTTCTTCCGTAGCGTCCTGAATAACAGGGTTTAGTTCCGTATAAATGTGAAGTCCACCAGATAACACTTCATTCTCAGTTAACTTGTACATATTTACGGCTTCCTCGATTAGATAGTCAACATAATACGGATATTTCCCTTTATAATCTATCGTCTCTTTATCCGTTAATACAATGGGTTGATCTATTGTTTTTTCAAAATCTTTTTGACTGATGTATCCTTCGCTCTTCATTAATGACAGCACGATATTTCTTCGTTCAACCGCTTTTTCCATGCTCTTATAAGGTGATAAATTAGATGGGGCTTTGACTAGTCCCGCTAATGTAGCTGATTCATTTAATGTTAGTTCACTAACATCTTTACCAAAATAGACTTGTGTTGCTCGTTGAATCCCCCATGCGCCCTCACCAAAATAGATTTGGTTTAAATAACGTTCCATGATTTCATCTTTTGAGTACTTTCTCTCAATTTTCTTTGTGAATATAAGTTCTTTGAATTTACGCGTATAAGTGCGTTCCGTTGTTAGAAATACATTTTTCGAAAGTTGTTGAGTAATCGTACTACCCCCAGCTACAACTTCACCTTTAACTAGATTTTGTACTAATGCTTTTGTAATACCAAAGTAGTTAATACCGTTATGCTTATAAAAATGTTGGTCCTCTGTAGCGACAAAAGCTTCAATGAGTTCTGTCGGAATTTGATCTAGACTTACTCCTTCAATCTTTGAGTTAGAAACTTTACTAGCAACCTCACCATTTATATCATAAATATATGTAGGTTTTGGTTGTACAATATCTAATTTACTTACATCGCTAAACGATATTAAAATAGTAAATACGAATAATCCAAATAAGATAAAACTTATGAAGACTACTACTAGTCGATTGATGAGTTTTTTTGATTTAAACCAACCTTTTATACTGCTTAATCGTGTCTGTTTTTCCCTACGTTCCATTCTACTCAAACTAATACCACCTTCTATATTGCTGTAAAAAATAATGAAGCTATAATTTCCACATTTTTCTTGACTATGCATGCCTAACACTCAACACTAAACTAACTCCAATACGATATCAATAGTTTTATTGTCGCATTCCGTGTCAGTAATTGGGGACGAGGTATGTTGTATATAAGAATGAATGTACCAACTAAGCCAAGGCGTTCAAAACGAAATAGCCGAAGCAGAGTTATTTGCAATGATAGTCACTCACTCTTTTATGTTTTCATTTATTGATATGATAATTCAAACTTTCACAATATCGACATGTAAAAGCATGACTTTTTACTCATTATTTCTAAAATAGCAAGCATAAAGAAACAAAATACTAGTCACTATTGCTATAATCATAAAGTAATATATACGAGTTACCGAAAGGATTGGAAAAGAATGAAAAGTATTACGTGGAAGTTATCTTGTTTAATAATTGGATTATTCTTACTATTGTTCGTTTCATATAGTCTGCTTACCAATGTAAACATTCATAGACAGACTGTTGAGAACGCTGAGAAGCTCTCGGCAAGTAACACAGAAAAAGTTGCCGGGAAGTTAAATGAACAACTCGACAAAACAAATATAGTATTACGTACAACAAAAGGGGTTTTTGAAACTCTTCAAGCAAATAGACAATTGACATCTAATGAAGTGCTAAACATAATGAACAGAAACTTCAAAAATAATTCCCAAGTTTTTGGAATGACAGTCGTACTTGAAAAAGGGGTGCTGTCAGCCGAAGATGTCAAAAACTCGAAATTTGTGGATGACCGTGGTCGATTTGCCTCTTATTCATTCCTGGGTGAAAATGGAATTATGACCATTAAGGCGGGAGGATTCGATACCGAGGGAGCAGGTGATTGGTACCTGGTTCCGAAAAATAAAAAGACTGCTTTCTTACAGGAACCACAGGAAATGGACTTTAACGGAACAAAGATCTTGATGTCCACACTAGCAATTCCGCTTGTTTCGGAGTCAGGTGAATTCCTAGGCGTAATCGCTGCTGGGTTATCAATGGATTTCCTAAACGAGCTGGTGGAGGAGATAAAACCGGATGGCGGTTATGCTTCAATCATCACGGATGAAGGTAAATTGATCGCCAATAGTTTAAAAGAGGAAATGAATGGTTCCAACATGAAAGATGCAATCGATTGGGAGCAGGTCAAAGATATATTGAATGAGAACAAAGCGACGTCACTATACGTGAACTCGAAAAGTTATGGAGAACAAGCATTCAATACGTTTGCTCCCTTACAGATGGAAGAAGTTGCCGAAGTTTGGAGCGTTCAGACAGTATTACCTCGCACCAAGATTTTGGAACCTTTTTCTAAAATCATTATCTTCACCATTTTTTCAGCCCTTGTAATGACTGTGATCATGTCTGCAGTGACTGCTTTTTTCATCTTCAAGCAACTTAAGCCACTTGCACGACTGCAGAAATCAATGGAGAAAGCCGCCAACGGAGATTTGACAGAAACAGTTGATGAGAAATATATCAAGGAAGATGAGATTGGTGGAGTGACAGCATCCTATAACAATATGTTAGAGCAGACAAGCCTAGCGATTTCTTCCGTCAAGGAAGCATCTATGCGCCTGAAAGATTCGTCAGATCGTGTACACAACGCTTTTGAAGAAGTCATCGCATCCAGTCAGGAAGTTTCTGTAGCAACAGAGGAAATTGCCCAAGGCGCATCCACACAATCGGAAGATGCCGAAGAAACGAGCAAGCGCATGGAAGAACTTGCAGTTCAGATCAACGAACTTGCGATACTTTCAGGAAGTATGGGAGATCTTTCACGTCAAACAGTTGAATCGACAGAACAAGGAATGCATGAAGTCGAAAAGCTTCGCGAACACAATGCGAATGCCAATGTCATGAACAGTCAAGTACAGAAGCAAATCAATGCACTAACCAATAAAATAACCGGCATCAACCAAGTAATTGTCTCAATTCAGGAAATCACTGCCCAGACCAACTTGTTAGCACTTAACGCAAGCATAGAAGCAGCTCGAGCAGGCGAACACGGTAAAGGATTTGCAGTCGTTGCGGATGAAGTGCGGAAGCTTGCAGAACAATCCAGCAGAGAAACTGAAGTAATCAAAAAGACCGTCCAAGAAATACTGGATGAAACAAAATCTACAGTAGCCGTTATTAGTAGAAATGCGGAATCTATGGAGGGCCAGAGCCACTCTGTTAGCAGCACAGAACAATCATTCAAGCATAATTGGACTTTAACCGAACAGATGAATCAATCAATAATTGAACTTACTTCCAATCTAAATGAGATGGTTGTACACAAAGACCAAGCGCTACTAGCCATACAAAACGTTTCTGCAGTTTCCGAAGAAACAGCCGCATCAGCGGAACAGGTCAGTGCATCCTCCATTTCCCAACAAAAAGAACTGGAAAATGTAGCAGATTCCACGACTCAAATGAACCGTATCGTAAGCGAGCTCGATGAAATAGTAAAACGTTTTAACGTTGATAAACAGTAAATATACACAGCTTTTTACATTTTTCGTACAATCAAAATACCATCTATTGATTCCTATAGACAGAGAAAGCTTCATCTAAGCTAGCCAACATCATAAGTTCTGGTGGAGATTCCAAATATAATACTAAAAAGCACATCACTCAATGGAGTCGATGTGCTTTTTAAATGGCATTTCAGTATATCCTCATTGCTTACTTAGTTTTCAAAAACAATTCCCCTTCTGGTCCAAGTGGAATCCCCAGTAAATACCAACCTATGAACAAAAGAATCCACATAATCGCAAAGGCAATGGAATACGGTAACAGCGACGTCATGAATGTACCAATTCCCATCTTCGGATCGTACTTTTTCGCAAAAGTTAAGGCAATGGCAAAATAGGCAAGCATTGGCGTAACCGGATTTGTAATAGAATCCCCAATCCGATATGCCATTTGCGTCAAAGCTGGACTATAGCCTAAAATCATAAACATTGGTACGAACACTGGAGCTAGAATAGCCCACTTAGCTGAAGCACTCGCGATTAGGAAGTTAATAAGCGCCGCCACAATAATAAAGCCGATTAAAAGTGGAAGGCCTGTCAATCCGATTGCTTTTAACGTTTCCGCACCTTTAATGGCAACAACTGGACCTAAATTACTCCAATTAAAGTAGGCAATCATCTGTGCCGCTACGAATGCGATGACGATATACATCCCCATACTAGCCATGGATTTAGATAAATGATCCGCAAAATCTTTCGAGTTGTTAATGACTTTAACAACTTTCCCATAAATAATTGACGGTACTAGAAACAACAACATCATTAATGGCACAATACTGTCCATTAATGGCGAAACCGTTAACGAACCAGTTTCTGGGTGCCTAAACAATCCATCTTCAGGAATGGAAAGACTAAGGACAATAATTGCCATTACAGCAACAGAAATTCCTGCCCATAGCAAACCCTTTTTTTCTGCGCTGGTTACTTCATCCAACTTCACAATTTTCCCTTCATATTTGCCAAGTCGCGGTTCTACGATTTTAGTTGTGACGAAAACCGCTGTCGGGACTAACACAAAAGTCGAAGCAATTAAGAAATAATAGTTCATGGCTGGATTCGCAATGAACCCGGGATCAATCATCTGAGCACCCGTCTGCGTAAAGCCAGCAAGTAGCGGATCCAAAACACTCAATATTAAATTCGCACTAAATCCCCCTGCAACAGATGCATAGGCTGCAGCTAAACCAGCAATAGGATGTCGACCTAAAGCAATAAATATCATTGCAACAATCGGAGGTAAGACAACCATTGCTGCATCTGCAGCTGCGTTCCCAACAATCGCTACTAAAACAATAGTCGGAAGAATTAGTTTTTTAGGTGCATTTAAAATCGTAGTCTTCATAACAGTCCCAATTAGGCCTGTTGATTCTGCAAGGCCAACACCTAGCATAACTACAAGTACCAGCCCTAGCGGAGGAAAACTTGTAAAGTTTGATACAAGATTCGTCAGTATTTTAATAATACCTTCTCCGTTTAGTAAATTAACGACTGTAATTACTTCGCCGTTACCTGGGTTTACTGCTGTTGTTCCAAGTAGCGAAAAAATTGTAGAACAAACTAAAATAAGGCCTGCGATATACACAAATAACATTACCGGGTCAGGTAATTTGTTTCCATATCTTTCGATAAAATCTAAAAACTTATTAAAGAAACTACGCTTTGATCCGTTTTGTTCTTCTGTAATTTTGGGTGAAGTCATTTTCATCCTCCTTTATCGCATTTTTCAGTACATACTTAATGATATGCCTACTAGTATATTACTATATTTAAGATTGTTGTCGAACTAATATAAATAATTAAACATTATTGAAATCAAACGAAAAGTAACCAGTAAATGACTTGAGTCCCCCTGCCCACTACTTGTATAGTTCCGCTTTGGATTGAATGACTTCATTACAATTACCGACGTGTAGAGATGCCCTACATCCGTCGCGCTCCAAGTACACAGAGTGCTGAAGATTTTTGGGACGAATGAATAGCTGGCTTATTACCTGGAGAAATGCCGCCAAAGATGCAATTTTGGTGGCTAATTCTTTCTATACTTGAATCAATTTCATAATAGAAGTATTAACTATAAAATACGAACAAGGTTGATTTCCGCTTCAGGCGGACGCTTTCCGCGGGTACCGCGACCTAAAAATAAAAAACAAAGACCATTGTAGAAATCTACAATGGTCTTTGTTTTGATTGACTTGTTCTTCCAAAAAATACTACTTTTTAGTTCCACAAACCGCTTTCAACTATTTTCTTCTTGCTCTTAAAGGCAATATAAATTGCAATAATGTTAACGATGAACATAGCTATTAGTGCATAAAGTACCATTTCATAAGTACCTGTAAAGTCATAGACAAAACCATATGCAGGAAGCACAACCATTGAAGCGACCGCCAACCCTAAAGATGCAGTTGAGTAAATCTGGCTATATTCTTTGTTCCCGAATAACGCTGTTGCCAACATAGGAGCCAGCGTACCTATAGAGGCACCCATGAAACCGAAAATTGCAGCAGCAATAGTAATAAGTACCACATTTCCTGAGAAAAACTGCAAAATAATTACCGATACGATACCAAGGCACATTGCAAGAAATGTCGTCGTTTTCGCCCCTATTTTGTCACTGAAGAAACCTAATGCCAATGCACCAACTAACGCACCAATCATATAAACACCCATTATATTCCCAGCGAATGCAACCGTATATCCTTGGCTAGTTAAATAGGTAGGAATATGCATTGAGAAGCTAGCAATTGCTGTTATAAGGAAGAAAAATAGAATCAAGGAGTAAAAAGCTGCGGTTTTTTTTGCTACCGCTAGTGTGATTCCTTGGTTGCTAGTATCTTCATTTGACAGGCTACTTTCGTCATTTGTCGCTGCCGTCCCGTATGGTAATAGACCTTTTTCCTTAGGGGATTTGCGAATTAGCAACAAAATGACTGGTACAACAATGACAATAACCGCAATACCAATAATAATGTATGTACTACTCCATCCGCGAGTAGCTATCAAATTACCTGTTATTGGCTGAACAATTGCGCCAATTGCTCCGCCTGCTGCCCCCATTATACCAAGTGCAAGCCCTTTGCTTTTTTTAAACCACTGGTTAATCAAAACTGGCCCGGCAATCACGGTAATAAATACACCGCCCACTGCTAATGGAATTGATAATACATACCATCCCCATACAGAATTCATTAAACCAAATGCAGCAAATGCTCCCGCTTGTAAGATAATTGCAATAGTTAGCAAGTATTTTGTATTGTATTTCGCCATCATTTTACCACCAATAGGTAAGATGAGCATCGTCACTACTGAGGAGATACTTAAGTATAGTGTCAGACTGCCCATGCCAATTCCAAGTTCTTTAGAAACAGGAGTTAAAAATAGCCCAGCCGAGTTATTCAGTGCCCCTTTTCCAAGACCCACCATAATACATAAACCAATCAATATCCACCATGCATAATGTATTTTCTTTTTTGCATTTTCCATTTCTTATTCACCTTCTACTTCCGATTATTTTGTAGCATCATTATAAATGTGAACATTATCCAACAATACTTTAACACTAAATTAGTATACCATATTTTTAAAAAACCTCTATCTTTTTTAAAGAAACTGTGTAGCAGAAAATAATTATACTTAACTATTCACGAGAATTCCTTACAGATCCACTTCAAATCATTACTTGAACCCTCTCCCACACAATTCCCCAATGTAATAAGGAAACATGAGTACTTATTGCTGAAAGAACCCAAATTGGGAACAGGCAGTAAAAAAATTGTTCCGTGGGATTGAACAGGATGAATTAGTATTACTAAGACGTATTTTGCGACAGATGATCCATAATCATACCTAATCTTCATCTTAGTCTCGAACTCATCATCATTTCCCTTTCACTTATTCACCGATATATCGTTAGCATGTTAATCACCTAAGCGTAGATAGTATACATTTTTTTGTTTGAATGGCTCAAAGAAAACGTGAAAAATGGTTCTAGCTCGTCAATATTTTATATAAAAAGGAAGAATGGGATATAGGGAAATTAACTAATCATGTAGCACTTGTTACGGGTGCTGGAACAGGTTTGGGACGCGTAATTGCAATTGCTTTTGCAAAAGAAGGAGGTGCAGGAATCCCACTTGCTTTCTTCTTGTTCCACCTGATGGCACAAGTAAGTGACAGCCTTGAAGACATTAAATACATCTCACTAAATACCCCGTTCGAAACAGCTGCAATTTTAAATGGTGACGGTTATATAATCCTTGCAATGATTGGGTTTATACTTTATGCGATAGGAATACGTGTATTTCAACAACAAGATTTACCGTTATAATTGTAAGCGTCTATAAAACCTACTTATTATTCAGGCGGGTTCGGTTGATAGAGTGAAAAATACCAATAAAAAAGTAAATTTCATACTAACTAGCATTTATTTCAACAGCAAATTGGCAATATAAATGACAAGTAAAAACACCCCCGAAAGTTAGATTTATTACTCTAACTTTCGGGGGTCGGTACCAAATATGAGCGTTTTTTGATGTGCTATTTTACTATCCTTATTGAACTAAAGATACCCGTTAGTGAAACAAACTCACCTTTTAGTTCAATAAGCATTTTTTTCTCTGTTTAGCCAATTCTCTCTTGTTAAATTCATATTAATAGAGTCAATCCATTTACCTTCGAATTCTAGTTCGTTTTCATCAATGCTATATATTACAAAGCCAACCTTTTCATAAACATGCTTTGCCCTTGGATTGAAGTCAAATACACTTAAAGTTAGTTGGTTGAGTGTAGTGTTTATAAATACATAATCAATTATTAGTCGAGTTGCTTCCGTACCTAATCCTTGATTCCTTCCCCTCGGCCCAATAAGTATCCTAAAATTCATACTATGATTTTTTTCATCGTATAAATTGACCACCACCTCCCCCACTAAGAAGTCCTGGGTTTGGTCAACAATAGCAAGATCCAATCGATCAGTTTGTTCATTCCTTGTATTGTACCAACGAAGAGTTGATTCCCTATCAAAATCCGAACTGCTTCCTGTTAGTTTTAATATTTCGGAATCCTTTAAGCATTCTTCTATAAAAGGAAAGTCTTCATCCTTAAAGGGTCTGAGAACAACTTTCTCCCCTACTATTAGTGGTTTATCAGCTAGATTTACCATTCCATTCACGCTCCATTAATTCTATTTAACATTTATCCACATTAGTTAGTATGTAATTAAACTCAACTGCCCTATACTCTAACTACATTCCCTTACAATATATTACTAACTTTAAAAAAATACTATAAAACTGTAATCCTCAACATAATTGGCCTGTTTGTTGAAGAAACCAATTCGTCCTAACAATCTGGCCCGATTGTTGAACGCAAGTTAAAACATCACTCTTCAACTAAACTCCCCCGTTAGTTTAAGTCAATATCTTCACAATCTATATTGTGATTTCAACGTAAATATACAATAAAAAAATCACCTCTAAGAAAAAGAGAGAGGTGATTCTTAATAAAACTTTGAACTCTATAATTACTTATACCATCAGTAACCTACATTAATGTCAGGTTACCAACTAAAATGTAACCGGACAGGTCTCAATTGTAAAATAACTTTCTGGAACTCGCTTATGGAATAAAACTTCATCAATTCAGACTCCATCATTTGTATCGTATTTTGCTTTATCAGCAAACTATAAGTTCTAAGCCTATCAAGAGTTACATTGGACAGAATCGATCGAGACCACTGAAAAGGTCAATTTGTACCTTTTAACCAGTCAAAAGTGCATGCTTTAGAAACTAAAGCAAACTCTTTTCATAACTTATTCGATATCCATACCATATATATATAACTGGAATTGTTCTGCGTTTTCAGGGGAACCTTTTCTGATTACTTCACCCTGGTAAATTGTATCCCTCGTTTTCAAATCAACAACAGTGATGATAGCCTTTGTTTTTAAATTTGTTACATGGGTTGTCACATATAGCTTACCGTCTTTCGCGATTATAATTGGTGGTTCAGCATAACTTATTTCGTTTGATAGCTGTATAGAAAATTCATTATCTACTTGATCTTTCTCTATACTATAAGGCGTTACAACCAAATTTTGCCCCCTTAATTTCGAGAAATAAATCGTTGAACCATCAAAAAAATTGATCTGACTCTCATTCAAACTTTCCGTCAATTCTATCGTCTCTTTTTCTTTCGTTTTTAAATTGTAAGAAACTAATTCCCGATTTGTTTCATCTATCCTATCCGATTCTTCTTCTTGATTCATTTTGTCTTGCGTTTTTATGAATATAAGATTTTCATTCGCTTTGTTATGGGTTGTTTGAAGTAGCTCTGCATAGATATATGCATTGCCTTGGTGCTCCTGGATGGATAAAATCGTTTCATTACTTATTATTTTCCCAGTAGATATGTCGAACGAGTAGATGTGTTTTTCATTAGTGTATTGCCCATTCTCCCTAGTCGTATTATGGGTAATCATTTTTAGTTCGTTATCAACCATCTGGACATCTTCAACAAATATTTGTTCAACTACTGAGCTGTCTGGAACTTTAATAGAGAAGGAAGATGTAGTGCCATCGTCTTTATCTAAAATAGATATAGCGAATTTGAAATCTCTTGTTTTAAACGGATTTGTTTTATTCTTCACTTCTGCATAAGCTAGCAAGTTATTGTTCTCAAAAAACGAGACAACACTTTGACCTTTCCCTCTCATGAAATTACGATACTTCTCCTGTAACTCCTGAATCATTGGTGGAGGGTTTCCTTTAACCGACTCAATAATGGAACTACCATTTCTATTATCCGAACCATCAGATGTAATTTGCAAGTTAGTGTTTACATAACTCATAGATAGCCCTTCATGATAGGATCCTCCCAACACCAAAGATTTTATTTCTTCAGCATCACCGCTCTTCTTATTTATCACAAACTTCGGGTATTGTGTTGCGGACATAGCAGAATTAACATAAAACATTCCAATGCTAAGTACAATAACTGCAATAATTGAAGTAAACTTCCAATATTTTTTCATTTTCATACACTCCCTATACAGTTATCTTGTTCTTTAATAAATATCCACTCATCCAAATGGACCCTGCAAGTACGAGTACACCCATTACTATCTCAAGTACAAATAATTCTAGTGGATAGAAAAAATAATCTAATACAAATTCTTGCAACAGTAGAGGTGACATAAATACAGCAACAGCAACTAAGCTGAATAAAACCCCAATAATAATACCCTTCCACCTAAAACTTCTTTCAAATAAAATGGCAGTAAATAGAATAGACACAACCATCAAGCCTGCTCCATAATACAAAATACATTCTAGAAAACTATTTGGGAAAAGTATTCTTAATTCAGTGCTGCTTACAATCTCGTTGACATTCATATCCACTCGGAATTCCTTTGGCAGCATCCATTTAAAAACCGTTGTCTCTATTGGAATCAAAATAAGTTGAAATGCCACAAAACCAAACGTTGCTAATAGAATATTTGTTATTTTTGCGTAAAAAACATTCAATCTCGTTGTTGGTAGCATTAATAATCGGTAAATAAATGTATTTTTCCCAAACCAATCGCGATACCAGATCAGGAAAATATAGAATGCAACACCTGCTATACATAACGCGATTGGACCAAGGAACCATACGCTTCTGGTTATCGATACAAAACTCATTTGTCCATAGTTTGTTATGAAATCTGCTTTAAGCATAAACTCTTCATAAATTTTTTCATTGGCCATGTTTAGATATCTTTTCGACATCACTATGACTCCAGCCATTTGTACAACTAGTGTAATGCCTAGTAGGACTGCAAATATTTTTGCAAAACGATTGAATTCAAAATTGACCAGCTTCAAGTAGCTTTTCATTTCTGATACACCTCTCTCATAACATCCACCACAGATTTCCCTTCGTTTTCACGAGCTTCTTCCGCGCTGAACTCCTTGATAACAATCCCTTCATCTAATAGCACAACCTTATCGATTAAATGTTCGATATCACCTATTTCATGTGTCGTTATGATAACGCCTCTATTTTCAATTAAATGACTCGTGAACACTTTAGCAATTTCCTCTCGACTAAACATATCTATTCCAGAAAATGGTTCATCCATTAATACAAAATCGACATCCATTGCTAAACCCAGTAACAAATTGACCTTTGCCGCATTTCCTTTTGATAAGGATGAAATTCTATCGGTTTCATTTAAATTGAAAAAGCCAAGCAATTCGGTTGCGCGTTTTTGGTTCCAGCATGTATAAAAATCATTCATGAACTCCATTGCCGCAGAGATTTTCATCTGTGGCAGCATCGTTATTGCATCAGGAATAAAGGTGATTTTTTCAAACATGTTTTTATTAATGGTTTCTCCGTTTATTAAAATTTGCCCTTTGTTTATCGGGGTAAGTGCCATAATGGCATTTAAAATGGTTGTCTTACCAACTCCGTTGATGCCTATTAGACAAGTTATTTCACCTTTGTTGGCTGTAAAAGACACACCTTTTAATATTTTTTTCCGACCATAATTCTTTGCAATCTCTTTTACTTCAATCATTTTAAGCCCCCTTATCATCGTTATTATCTGTGTACTTTGTTCTTACCAAGTTCAATAATTCATCAACTGGAACATTAATAGACCGAACGGATGTTACAAACGTTTCAACTGCCTCAACTAGCAACTCTTCTCTTACTTTCCCTAGTATCTTTTCATCGGTTGTTATTTTGCTCGGATGATTCCGTTCGGTATGGATCAAGCCCTGTTCCTCCATTTCCTTATACGCTCGTTGTGCGGTATTTGGGTTTATGTTAATCCTGTTTGCCAACTCCCGCCTCGATAATATTTCTTCTCCAGGTACTAATTCTCCAATTGCAATTTTTTCTTTAAAATACCGAACAACTTGCAAATAGACGGGGTCGCGATTATTAAAATTCACATTCATCGAAACAACTCCTATACTTTCTTTAATGTGATACATGATTTTTCAGTGTATGTACTAAGTGGTTCATACACATTAAGTGTATTATATGAGTAATAAACAAAGTTGTCAATACTATCCATTTTCGCGATTGAAAGGAGATTGATATTGGTAGGGACTTTAGATGAAAACGATAGACGAGTTCTTCACCGTAAACGCTGACTTTACACGTTTTTTTATCAAAGAAGGGATACGAAAAAAATCCTTTCAGGAATATAAGTCGAATGCCGAAGGGGTACTAAAATTAGCAATGTTACCCATATAGATTTCTTTGCCATTTCTAAATTTGGGAATCACCAATGCCATTAAGATTACTGAAGTGAAAATACAATAGAAGCCGATGAAGAAGGAAAGATTAATCTTCCAATGCCTATATGCTTCATCTTGATGTTTTTTGAATATGATCTTTGAAGTGCTATCCCATTAATCAACATATTATTTAGTTTGTATGTGAATCAATTTCACAATTACTTATTTCATGTATAAAGACGAACGATATAATTCATCTACCAATTCATTGTCCGTCAATTTTAAGGACTACTCTCGTTGATTGTAGCGGAAGATGGCGACTCCTGCGGGAACAGCGCGAGCTGAAGACCACGCAGGAGTGAAACGACGAGGAGGCTGAAGCCGTGCCCGCGGAAAGCGTCCATCTGAAGCAAAAATCAACATTGTTCGTTTTTTCCGTTTAATAATCCTATTATGAAATTGATTCATGTTATGCAAATTCAATAAAAAAATCGATTTTCTGTACGTTCAGAAAACGACTTTTCTTCTCATTCTTGTTCCAGTAATTGAGTACAAGGAACCATTCTACCTTGTGATGGAATGGGTTCCTCCCCCCTCACATAACCGTGCTTGTTCTTATGTTTAGAAAATTTTTCTAGAGATTAATTGGTTATAAAAAAATAAAGATGAAAGCACCCTGAGGATGCTTTCATCTTTATTTTTTCAATATATGTTTTTTATCTCGTACATCTATAATTTCTAGGTCTCGATCTGTCACTATCATATCTTTTGCTTGAACGCTAGATAATTGTGCTGTTTTCTTATCTAGTAAGCTGTATTTAAATACCCCTTTTTTATTGAAATAGTATATTGTTGAATGCTCATATTCTACGGATTTATGATTTTGTGTATAAGGGAAAGTACCGATTTTTGTACCAATATCCTCAAAAATGAATCGAGCACTAAACCTGGATTCTAATTTTAAATCTCCTCCACTCAAATTGACGGAATAAAGAAATAAGGGATCATCTACATTGGGTATATCTTTATAGTATGACTCAAAATCACGTGGTTCTTTTTCTACTGTATAGTAGATTCTGTCATTCCATACATACATGTTTCTTTCTCTTGCATTATACGACATAAACGGAAGTTTAATTTCTTCTAGCTTTCCACCGTCTATCGTTGTCTTCATCAAACCAAATGAAGAAGGAATCTCACTCATCATCCCAATAACTTTTTGGTATGGAATATAGAGTTCATTATTGTATAAAATAATAGGAAATTTCCTTCCAAGCCTTTCTTCAAAGTGCCCTTCTACCGATTCAAAATTACTTTTTGAAAGTAAGACAATTTCTTCATTTGTCTGTTGATTTAATTTGACTAACATGTTGTCTTTAGTCTTATACTTCCATCCATCTCGAACAATTTCTGAACCGGCGTCACCAACAAAGGATTTATATGCTTTTACTTTCATCGAATCTTCCATTGCACGAGCTAAAAATGCGGAGAAATGTGCACGTGTAACTATATTAGAAGGTTTGAAAGAACCATCTGGATAACCACTTGCAACCCGATTTTTAGCAATGCTATTAATATCTGAATAGGCCCAATGTATTGGAGATACATCTGTAAAAGTTGGCTGACTATCTAAAGTCATATTGAACGCTCTCCGTAAAATAGCAGCCATTTGTGCGCGAGAGGTTGATTCCCCTGGTCGCATATAACCATTATCTCCACGAATTATTCCTTTTTCATTGATTGTTGCTAGTATGGAATAATAGTTTGATTTGGTCGTTACATCTTTAAACTGAACAGTTGCATTTTTAATTAGCTCAATATCAAGTGCTTTCACTAACATTGCCGCTGCCTGTGCACGCGTTATAGGTTCATTTGGCCTGAATGTACCATCTGGATAGCCACTGATAATATGTTTGTCGTGTAAATATAAAATTGCTTTAGCTGCACTGTTTCCTTTTAAATCTGAAAATGCTTGGTTTGACTCCGCTTTCACGTTAGATATCATAGAAATTGTTAGCAAAAATGATACGATAAACGTCGTTAACTTTTTCATTTTATCCACCCCTTCATTGATAAAACCCGGAAGCTCTTTTTAAAAGATTAACCCAAATAAATCCATTGGTCAATTAATTCACCAATGAATCTGAAATAAAGAAATTATAGAAAATATTAGTCGAATTGTAATAATAATACCTTAGACTCACATTAAAATGTAAGGCTTTTTTAATTTTGCTCGTATGCGATACAAAAGAGAAAAAATCCCACTTCTCTTGTTAAACTAGTCGTGTAGAAGGGAACCTCTCAACCTTGCGGCAGGTTGTTTTCCTCCCACTTCACAGAACCGTACTTGCGCTATTTACGCACAGGGCGGCTCCTAGCCACCATTCACAAAATATAGCTAATCTCTTTCGCTCAGATTTTGCCAATTCTGCTATCCTGAATGGTTTGTTTCCAATTAGTATCCCTACCTCTGCGCGTAGTGAATGTGTCCCTAGTATGGGTGATAACTTGGGTAGCGGCCTTTCCTACAACGGCATTTGGCTTCCTTGCTTATTATCGCTTGTCCACCATACTCTTCTATAATATGTAAATCCCTAATAGTGAAACAAGAATTACTGGTTGTACAATAAATGACGTTGGTGAAAGAAAATCCTCATCCCTTTTTTAGGAAATGAGGAGAATCTTCACTAACGTCATTTTTTATAAATATATGGGACCAAGTAATCCTGCTACCCGCTGATTTCCGTTCCGAGCGGACGCTTTCCGCGGGCACGGCCTCAGCCTCCTCGTCGCGAAGATCGCGCTCCTGTGGGGTCTTCGGCTCGCGCTGTTCCCGCAGGAGTCGCCGCTCTGCACTCCAATCAGCTAGAAAGTGTAGGGGTCATAAGTTCAATATAAATAGAAAACAAGTGAGATTCTCTGTCGAATAAAAGTCGACCAAAACCATCATCCAGGAGGGAATTCACTTGTCATGTTCTACTAGTATAAAATCTTTGATTGATATTCAAGAAGTGAACATTATTGTTGGCGAAAATTGTGTAAAAGAAGGAACCTATAAAGGGAAAAGGTGTAAATACATTTCCGGGAAGTTAAGCTATATTCCCACACATTGCGTGAAATGCGGTGTGAAAAACACCGACTTTACAGTCTATAAAAACGGGACACAATTATCCAGAATTACCTTACCCATTACGGGTATAAATCCAACCTACCTACTTCTAAAGAAACAACGTTTCATGTGCCAGGCCTGTCAATGCAGTTTTACTGCCAAAACACCTATTGTTCAAAGGAATTGTTTTATTTCACAAAATGTAAAAGCGCAGGTCATTTTAAAGTCTACAGAAGCACAGTCACTTACGTCTATCGCAAGGGATTGTTCAGTATCACCTGCAACCGTTCAACGTCAAATTAACCAAGCCGCAAAACAATTTATCCCGCACTCCAAAACACTACCTAAGCATCTTTCTTTTGATGAGTTCAAATACGTAAAAGGTGAAATGGCCTTCGAATATATAAATGCGGAATCAGGAGACGTATTGGATATCCTAGACAGACGAAATAATCTTAGGATTAAGAATCACTTTATTGTGAACTACAGTTTGACTGACCGTCAACATGTGGAAACCGTAACAATTGATATGAATGCGGGTTATGTAAGTGTGATTATTATAAGTGCAATACTAGTTGTTTGTAGTGCAAGATGGCGACTCCAGCGGGAACAGCGCGAGCTGAAGACCCCACAGGAGCGTGCTTTTTGCGACGAGGAGGCTGAAGCCGTGCCCGCGGAAAGCGTCCATCTGGAACGGAAAACAACGGGATACATGGAAGACTATATGAAAAAGGACTATCCTAAAAATCAGCTTTACTGACTTCTTGGATAGCCCGACAATAACTAAATTATGGTTGGCTACTATTCTTCACCAACGTCATTTGACAAAGAACCGAATTAATTATTTTTTCTTAAAAGCAATCAAATTTTCTAACGTATCTGACAGTATATCCATTTGTCTTTCTTTTTCATTTAACTCTTCTTTCACCTCAATAATACAGTTCAATAAAATTTCATCTGCTATTTCACCTTTAATTGATTCTATCAATTGATACGCTTGTGCTTGTACTTCAAAGTTTCCATTTATCAAATGGTAAATTAGTGTTTCTACATGTGCTGAACAATCGAACGGTTCTAGTGCGTATAATAGTGTTCCTCTATACCCTAAAGTTTTTGGATCATTAATAACATCTATTAACGGTTGTACCACTTCTTCGCTCCCAATGTCACTTAAAGTTAAAGCGATGGAGTTTCTTAATGAAGCATTTTCTGTTCTTTGTAAGTATTCAATAAGTAGAGGAATTACTTGAATGTCCTTACTTCTGCCAATTTCCTCTAAAATGATTGCTGCTTCCTCAAACTTGTCATTTTCTATTGCAAATCTTAATGAATTATTGTCCATAATACCTATCCAAACTCCTTGTCATTTACCGTAATTAAGTTTAGATTATCATACTGTTCTTCTTCAACTAAACTGCGCCGTTAGTTCAAGTGTAATCTTTCGCAATCTTTAAATTTATTTTAACATAAAATTTCAAATTCCCTTCAGAATATAAGTCTAGTATATCTAAATCGCAGCATTTTTAGCATTTGTTTAACAACACCGCATAAATTTGTGTACGTATTGATGTGTTATTTAGTTGTCAAATCGACTAAAGCACTGATATAACAACAAAAAGGAAGACACCAATTCAAATGCGAATTGTGTCCCCGATTAAGTAGTTATTTAATGTTTTCCCCCTTAAACCGAACCCGTTATATTTTTCAGACGGGCTTTATTCGACGCTTATTTCTTAGTTCAATTGTTTGTTGACAATAATGACTCGAGTTCATTTAATTTCACTTCAAATACTTTACATGCTTCAGCGATTGGTGCTGATGATTCCATATCCACACCAGCTGCTTTTAATAGTTCAATCGGGAAGTCTGAACAGCCTGCTTTTAAGAAGTTATTAATATATCGATTCACTGCAGGTTTACCTTCTTCCAAAATCTGTTTGCTTAACGCAATAGCAGCGCCTTGACCAGTTGCGTATTGGTATACATAGTAGTTGAAATAGAAGTGTGGAATACGTGCCCATTCTAAACCAATTTCTTTATCTATCGTCATCGCTTCACCAAAATACTGTTTATTCAAGTTGTAGTAAACTTCTGTCAGCTTTTCAGCTGTTAATGCTTCACCATGTTGATCAATCTGGTGTACGGTATGCTCAAACTCAGCGAGCATTGTTTGACGGAATATAGTTCCATGGAAATTATTTAACCAGTGATTTAGCAAGTAAATTTTTTGCTGTGGATTATCTACTGTTTTTAGTAAATGGTCAGATAATAATTCCTCATTACAAATAGACGCTACTTCTGCTACGAAAATTGAATAACGTGCATAAGGAAAAGGTTGAGTTTGGCGGGTATAGTAACTATGCATACTATGACCAAATTCATGTGATAGTGTAAATAAGTTCTCTAAATTATTTTTCCAATTCATTAATATATAAGGATTTGTACCATATGAACCCCCAGAATAAGCACCGCTACGCTTCCCCTTGTTTTCAAACACATCAACCCAGCGGCTATCCAATCCTTGTTGTACAGATGCTTGGTACTCTTCTCCAAGTGGTGCAAAACTTTTCACCATCATATCTTTCGCTTGTTCATATAGTATTTCCATTTTCGATTCTTTAACTAAAGGTGTAAATAAATCATACATATGGAGTTCATCTACACCTAATACTTTTTTACGCAATGCTACGTAACGATGTAGAAGTGGTAAATTTTCGTGTACTGTAGTAACTAACTGATCGTACACTTTTTCTGGAATAGAATTAGTTTTCATTGCAGCGTGACGAGCCGAACCAAATTTACGTATTTCTGCATTAGCATTTTGAGCTTTTACATGCCCTGCTAAAGTAGAAGAAAATGTATGTATGTACTTTCCGTACGTTTCATAAAACGCTTTAAATGCCCCTTCACGCACATCGCGATTTTCGCTTTCTAAAAATGACATGTACGAGGCGTGTGCTAATGGTACTCCTTCACCTTTGTCATTTTTCACGTTTGGAAATTGTAAATCCGCATTATCTAACGTGAAAAAGGTTTGGGCAGAAGCATTGGTTACTTCTGAAAGTTGTGCAAGTAATTCTTCATTCTTTGCAGATAACACATGTGGACGTTCTAGGTTTAATTCTTTAAATAGTTGTTCATATAAACGTAGTGGCTCATAAGTAGTTAAATAGCTTTGTATAGTTGCTTCATCAAGCGCTAAAATTCCTGGTGTAATAAATGACCATGCAGCACCAAACTTGGCACCCAATGAGTTTACGCGACCATCCATTGCTTGATACGTACTATTTGTTGTATCTTGGTCATGCTTTAAAAAGCTATACATGTGTAGCTTTTTAAAACGCTCAGACATTTTATCGCTAAATTGTAATGTCTCATATAAATTCTCTGCACTTTCTACCAATTTGCCTTTAAATTTTTCAGCTTCAGGTATTAGTTGCTCAAACGCTTTAAATTCCTCGTTCCAAGCTTCATCGGATGGGAAAAGACTTTGTAAATCCCAAGTCATTTCAACAGGTACTTCTTCACGTCTTAACATTTTGTTTGTCATTAAATAACCCCCTCCATTTGTTTCAATTTCATTTAACACCACTAATTAGGCTATTTATTCAGAAAAACGCCATTCTTTCATAATATCTAATTTTAACAATTATATCCAGTAATTGCAGTAGATCGTTCTTACAGCATGTCCCCAATAATAGTGAATTGTTTTTTTACCACATTTTTTATGTGATTCGTTTTTCTTTCCACATCGAATTCGTTAAAGGCATATGTAGAAACTCATGAGAGCTTCTCACGATGACACTTTAGATTACGCAAAAAAATACACCACCTCCAGATTAACGATCCGTAGATGGTGTATTTAATTTCACAGATTAATTCACAACAAAATATCTCGCATCTGGATGAGCAAATACCATTGCAG
The DNA here is from genome assembly GCF_008369195.1 of Sporosarcina sp. ANT_H38. Lineage (GTDB taxonomy): Bacteria > Bacillota > Bacilli > Bacillales_A > Planococcaceae > Sporosarcina. Next base: position 1,969,992 of record NZ_VOBC01000001.1, read on the forward strand.
ATACTGATGCTTCAGGTTCCATCATGAATCCTTCTGTTAACTGCACGCCAATATCTTCAGGTCTTACCAAGTTAAATAGCTTGGCTTGGTCTTCTAAATGTGGACAAGCTGGATAGCCGAAGGAGAAGCGTTGCCCTTGGTATTTAGCAGCGAAAGCGTCTTTCATTGTAAAGTCTGTTGCGTCTGGGAAGCCCCACTGATCTCGAATTTCTTGATGAATTCGTTCTGCAAATCCTTCCGCTAGTTCAAGGGCAGTCGCCTGGAATGCATGGCTTTCTAAAAACTTCCCTTGTTCTTTTAGTCTAGTTGCTTCAGCTCGTACGCCGTGACCTGCCGTTACTTGCATAAACGCAACATAGTCCATTTCCCCGCTGTCCACTGATTTCAAGAAATCAGCTAGACATAAGAATGGTGTGACAGATTGGCGTGGGAACGTGAAACGTTCGATTTCTGTTTTAGCATCTTCCGGATCATAAATTATTACATCATCGCCATCTGATTGCGCAGGGAAAAATTGATACAATCCCCGTGGTTTTAAGAGATCCGAGCGTAAGAATCCAGTTACGAGTTCATGGAGCCCAGTTGCACGTTCATCACCTTGTTCGATTAGCTTATCACTATATCCTCTAAGACCTAAGTGGTGGCCAATCAATGTACGCATATTTACATAAGGATGAAGGTGAGCAACAGAATAATCTCTCATCACATGTCGACGAAGATCTTTCGGTTTATACACTTTCACATCTTCTCGAACCGTTTTCACCGGCTTCTCCAGAACAGCAACCGCTTGTTTGGAAGCACGAACCGCCTCTGCTAATACACGTTTCTCTTGTTGGATGCCCAATTCGCCTAATAAAACTTCTTTATCTTCCTTATCTTGCAGACGATTTGCAAGATCGAGTCCTTGCATGGCATCTTTTGCATATAACACCGGACCATCGTATTCCGCAGAAATTTTTGTTTCTGTGAAACGACGAGATAGAGCAGCTCCACCTACAAGAATTGGTACATCTATTCCAGCTTCTTTAAAATCTTGCGCTGTAATAACCATTTGATGTGCAGATTTAACGAGTAAACCAGACAAACCAATGATATCCGGCTTTTCTTGACGAATGACTTCAATCAGCTTAGCAGGCGTTACTTTAATGCCAACATCAATTACTTTATAGCCATTATTACTTAAAATAATTTCGACTAAGTTTTTCCCAATATCGTGCACATCGCCTTTAACAGTTGCCAGTACGATTTTTCCTTTACCGGAATCATCTTCTTTTTTCTCCATGAAATCTTCTAGGTAAAGAACGGATGCTTTCATAACACCTGCACTTTGCAGTACTTCAGCAACTATGAGCTTATTCTCATTGAACAGACGCCCAACCTCAGACATCCCCGCCATCAGCGGCCCGTTGATAATATCAAGCGGTGTATCATACATCTGAAGTGCGGCTTCCAAATCAGGTAGCAACCCTTCTTTTGTTCCTTCAATAATGTAATAAGCAAGACGTTCAGGCACTGTTTTGGGAATATCATCTTCTGTTTTCTCTTTTTTCTTACCGCGATAAAAATCAGTGAAATCAGCAAGCGTTTTATCCGTTGTGGTAAATAATAGCTCGTCCGCCATTACAATTTCCTGCTCTGGAATAGACGCAAAGCGCTCCAGTTTCTCTGTATTGACAATCGCAAAATCAAGTCCTGCTTGTGTACAATGATATAAATAAACGGCATTCAACACTTCGCGTCCGACCGGTGGAAGACCAAATGACACATTACTTACACCTAAAGTTGTTAGACAGCGCGGCATTTTTTCTTTTATTAAACGAATTCCTTCAATCGTTTCTATTGCGGCACCAATGTATTGTTGATCCCCAGTGCCGACTGGGAATACAAGCGGATCGAAAATAATATCTTCAGGCGCAAGCCCCCATTTGTTCACAAGCAAATCATATGAACGTTCGGCGATTTCTAGTTTTCGTTCACGCGTAACGCCCATTCCGATTTCATCAATCGTCCCAACGACTACAGCAGCACCATACTTTTTTACCAGTGGCATTACTGCATCAAATCGTTCTTCTCCGTCTTCTAGGTTGATAGAGTTAATGATTGTTTTACCTTGTGAATATTTTAGCGCTTCTTCAATCACTTTTTCATCCGTCGAATCAATGACTAGTGGCACTTTAACTTTTTTCACAACTTCTTTCATAAATTTAGACATGTCCTCTAACTCATCGCGGTCTGGATTCGCAAGGCAAATATCAATAACATGCGCTCCACCCTTTACTTGGGCACGTGCAATTTCAGAAGCTTCTTCAAACTTCCCTTCTATAATCAATCGTTTAAATTTCCGGGATCCAATTACATTTGTGCGCTCACCTATTAATAAAGGACGCATTGATTCATCATATTGAAGCGGTTCAATCCCAGATAAGACATGACCACGACTCGATTCCGCTGGCTTACGTGGTGCCAAATCTTTCACGGCTTCTCGCACTGCCCGAATATGTGCAGGAGTCGTTCCACAACATCCACCTACCAAATTTAGCCACCCTTTTTCTGCAAAGCCCTGTAACTTTTTAGATAGTGATTCTGGCGACTCATGGTAATGCCCTTCTTCGTCTGGCAATCCTGCGTTCGGATAACAACTAACATAGCCATCAGATATCTCTGACAGCGAGCGGATATGATCTCTCATAAATTCAGGACCCGTTGCACAGTTTAAGCCTACAGATAGTGGTTTAATATGTTCAATGGAAATATAGAAAGCCTCAATGCTTTGACCCGCTAACGTAGTCCCCATCGGTTCAATTGTCCCGGAAATCATAATCGGAAGTTCTATTCCCGTTTCTTCAAACGCTTTTTTAATGCCAATTGTAGCAGCCTTGACGTTCAGCATATCTTGACTTGTTTCTAGTAAAATCAAGTCACTTCCACCTTCGACCAACGCTTTCGCTTGTATGTAAAAGTCCCGTGTTAATTCATCAAACGTAATTCCACCTGTGACAGAGAGCGTTTTCGTAGTTGGCCCAATTGCACCTGCTACAAAACGTGGCCATTCAACTGTAGAAAATTCTGCACTACATTTTTTCGCAAATTGTGCTGCACGGAAGTTAATGTCATGTGCTTGGTCTCCGAGATCATAGTCATTTAACACAACCGGCGTTCCACCAAACGTATTCGTACATATAATATCGGCTCCTGCTTCTAAATAGGCACGATGAATCCTTTCAATAACCCCTGGATTGACAATATTTAAATACTCATTACACCCATCATATTCTTCCCCGCCGAAATCTTCCGGAGAAAGATTAGCGTTTTGAATCATCGTTCCCATTGCTCCGTCAATGATAAGAATTCTTTTTTGAAGTTCCTCTTTAATAACGTGAGTAGACATAGGTGACCTCTCTCTGTGCATTAATTTATTTACTGCTATCAATCAATTTCAGTGACATATCATTTCAAAGGAAAAACGCGATTGTGAATAGGCCATTACTTAATTTTTTGGTGTACTAAAATGTCCCGCATATCTAGTTAAATACTTTCTGCAGTAGCAATTTTTCTAGAGTACGTCTAAAAAATAGTTGGTTTTTACGGATTCAATTCATCTACTAACCTTATTCTACTTATCCTCCTAAATCACAAAAAAGCCTTCTATGAAAAGAGGGCTTTACGATATCTACTTGGTTCCTTTTCATCTGTCAGGACATCGCTCGCCTGCTGGATTTAGCACCTGACCTTACGGCTGGTTGCTGAAGTGTCATTGGGCCAGTCCCTCAACTTCTCTTGATAAGAATTCACTATTCAGTTTTAGTTAATAAGTGTATCGTAACGTGATAATTCACTTCAGTCAAGACTGTTTTTTTCGAAAAAGGGAATTTTCATTATTTTAGGCTAGTTTCCTGATTCACTCATACTCACCATTATAAATATGAGTTTCGAAAATTTTCTTTCATCATTTATGTTTTTACGATTCCCACAATTTGATATCATGTAAAGTACAGGAGGTTGTGGGAGGTTTACTCCCCACTTTTTACTCGTAAGTTACTATTACTGTTTCATTCATGAGAGCCATGTTCCAATTGACCAATAATGCTAGCCCATTGTCTGGTTAGATAAGGTGAAACGTCGTCAATTCCGGATACTGCTTCAAGGAGCTCAAAGGTGTGACCGCCCCATGGACCTTGTGGATCGAATACTTGCCTGCCGATTCGCAAACCTGTTGCTTCGATATGACTGTTCAGTCGTTGAATTCCTTCATTAAGCAGATCGACGGGTAGCGGTTTGTTCCTTCGCCGGCTCCATTCTGCCAAGAAGGACATGCCCCGCAATATATCATATTCAAAAAATCGAGGAAAACAAGGCTTCAGCCATTCCATATCGATGATGTTTCCATTTTGTTTGGAACATACAAGACGATGTTCCATCAAATAACGTGCGCCTTGGTCCAAGAAAACGGCTTCCTGCGGAGTGAATTCGTGATTCGTATACCACAAAATAGCCTCAAGTGGAGGTAGCGTCGAAACAATAGAGCTCTTATTAGAGTGTATATAAGCTGTTGGTTCGCAGTTCAGCCCACCATCAGACAACTGATGCTTTAGAAACCATTCGCGAATCCAAGGCAACTCCTTATCTAAATCACAGCCATAGTCCATCAAAATCATATAGTATACAGCAAGTTCACAATGGCAGCAGTCCATTTTCATTCTATCGATTTCACTTATTGGATGATCGTCGGCATATATGATGAAGGTCGGCCAGGTTTGAGCTTCCAGCAAATACTTGGCTCTGGCAATAGCGGACTCAGGAATTTGTTTCACTTCCCCCATCTCATAAAGTGTAGCCATATGCCACCACGCCCCATTCCATTTTCTACGACTGTCTTGGCAATGACCCATGTAGAAATCCGGATTAGATTCAAGAAATTGTATAGACCCTTCTATCGCATTACGAATAGATTCATTTGTTTCCATCTACGATATCCCCCTTTTGTTTATCACACAAATCCACAGCGAAACGGTAGCTTTCCCTATGATTTCATTGGTAATAACTAGATAATTCACAGTCATATTATTTGTAAATACTATTTTTCAAAAAGAGCATTTTGAGAGTACACTATTCTAATTATATCAGCACACGTTAGCAAACTATGTAACTTCTGTGCGAATAAACTGTAAACTCTTCGATATTATCAAATGTGGCAAATTAAATATTATGTAAGCTCACCTTGAACTTGTCCTTCAAGGATCCTCTGACGGATGAAACGATTCATTTCTGGCTCCAATGCATCAAGTGCGGAATCCATTTGGATGAGGATATTTACATTATTGCTTTTGAATGTCATGAAAAACTGTAAGAACAGCAGGTGACACTCCGCATAAAATGCACGAATCGCATCTCCCCCTTGTCCTTTCAATGAATCTTCCAGCGCAACGAGTCCTTCGACTGCGGTCTCGATTGCTTTCATTTCATTTTCCAAACGATTTAGCATGGTATTATTCCGCCGCAAGCCATCGTGGAAAGGGCTGACATCTACTACTTTCATGTATTTGAAAAAGGTACCTATCAAAGACATGACCCTGTATCTTGTCTTTGATGGGCACCACGGGATTTTATAATGTTAAAGTTCTGAAATAAATCTGTAAATTCCGCATCATTTTTCTATGATTAGGTCCTGTGAGTGTATCCGGATTAATCTTTTCATGTTTGTACAATCATATTAATCGCAACAAACACGATTGATTAAACTTTCACAATTGAATTAGTGACAGGTACCTCAAATTCATATTAACCTCTACAAACACGATTGTTAATCCTTAACAACTAAATAAATGACAATCATTTGACGCTAACTATTATTACTTAATTGCTGATTTTGAATGCGAAAGTTAAGACTTTAAGTTTCACCTTTTTAATTTCAGATTTAATATCAATTCCTGAATATTTTCAGTAATAATATCGAAAGTTCCTCTCTGAAAATCTTCTAAATAAACTTTTCCGCATTTATTCTTAATTACCACTAGCAGTCCATTACCCTCAATTCCTATAGGTATGTTTTCTAATCTATCCCCATGATTCTTCTTATACCCCTTTAATATCTCTTGAAATGAACTTAATTCAATACTCGGTAAGACAGACTCTAATTTAATATAGTGATTGTTGATAAAACCGTCTAATTCTGCGAACCAATATGAATTAAAATACTCAATTATCGTCTTATGAAACTCAATTCCAAATTCCTCTTTTAATTGCTTGAAATCATGTGAAACTTTTTTTTCTACAGGTTTCCATGAAACATATTCATCTTCATCAATTTCACCTTCAAAGATTATTGAATTATTGGTTTCATCAATTACTGGAGTTTTAAATAAAAAATCTAACCCCCCATCCGCTAAGTCTCTTCTTAATCTAAAATATTGTTGCATTGCTTCTTTAGTAGACAAATATATCCTCCTTCACTTATTTAAGAATTTTTCAAGTGATATAGCATACTCATTATCATTTCCCCAAATTCCAGCAGCTTTTTCGGCATTATGGATACCGCCAGTACCTGGATGTAATTTTGAAGGTACTGCAACTGCTTGACCTCCACCACCAACATGATGGTGAATTAACGTATCATTATACAACTCTTTTATATCATATTGAGGGAAGTATTCTCTAAATTTCTTATCATTAATAGGAGAAAATCCCAGTTCTATTTTTTGTTTATTTATTTTACTAATGCTTTCAAAATTTTTATTCAATATTTCTTTCCAATAAAAATCTTTATTACGCAGCCACCCCTCGGCATTTGTACCTTTTTTCCCCTTCCCAACATAAGGCATTTCAATAATAATTTTTGAATCGGCAGAGTATTTTCTCTCTAATTTACTCAAATCCCCATTCCTATAGGTTCTTATTGGATGATCAGCATTACCTGTATCCTTTTCAACTTTCTTTGGACTTATCCCATTCACATTATACTGTTTTTCGCCATCAACGATCTGTATTTTTCCCCCAGTTTTTACTGGAAGTTTACCAGTTTCCCCGACTTTTAAAATATCACGCCCAGTATCCGCCAAGTTCAAAGGCTTAACAATCGTGAATAATGCTGCTTCCAATATCTCACTTCCACTTGCATCGGGACTCAGCATGGTACCAATATCCCCCAAGTAGAAGTCATATATTGCCATGGCATAAGGAGCGAGTCCATCTATAGTTCCAGTACCATTTCCGCCTAAAACCTTACGTTTCCCCTCAAATGTCATCAAATACTCGCCCGTATTCGGATCAATTGAATTATCATTCAATTGATCTCCTGTAGAGGGTTCTTTTTCCATTGCGGCATAGAGTGCTTTCATTCTCTCGTCTTCAGACGTATTCGCCCCTACTAGATTGCCAAGTTCATCACCAGATCCTTGTCCGGCATTTACGCCGTCCATCCCAGCCGTCCGTTGTGCTAAATCTGACTGAAGTGTATTTTTCGCCGATAATGCTGCCCATTTATCCAGCGGGAAGTCGATGGCCGTCACACCGTCTGTGAACAATCCCTCGATATCAGAAATCCATGTTTCCATCGTCTTCAGGTCATTCTCTATCGCTATTAAAGCTCTCGTCTGGTTCGCATCAAATTCATACAAATCGGCAATCGTTTGATCCCGTTTCCTCCGCGCATCTCGAACTCCTTCCTGCACATCACTATCATTCAGATGTGGAAGAGCAACGATATCGGCGACCTGATTCAAAATGTCGTTGGCTTCGTCGGTGAGACTGCTTGTCTGTTGGGCAATTACCGTAAGTCCTTCTTCAACTTCTCCTTCAAGAAACGTTTGACGGATGAACCCGTTCGCATTCGATTCAAGTCTTTTTATAATTACGCGTGTCCGTGCGCTCCAAATCTTCCTGTCACAACCTCAACTATTGCTTTTACGTTTCCAACAACCGGAATAAAGTCTGCTACGGCAGAGAGTGTTTCTTTCAAGTCAGCTTTCGCCAGTGACTTGGCAGTTAGCCGTTTTCTTGATCATTATGGCTTTCTTCATGACTGCCATTCTATTACTATTACATCGTGTCAATACGTAAAACAAAAATACCTTGAGAGGACTTTAGCCTATCAAGGTATTTCTTCATATCTAATTGTGTAGTTCTATTATTGTTCATTATACAAATTGATTAACTCACCTTTAAGATCATCATACATTAAAAATGCTTCTTTTAATATCTCTGCTAATTCTCTATAACTTTGATAAACTGGTTTTTTTATTCTTTCTCTTGGATCTATTAATAATCTTGAGTAAACACTCCAAGGACTCCCTAGCCTTACCTCATTATTATGATAAACAACCCAAATAAAATCTGTCATTCCATATTCTAAAATTATATTAAACCATATCATATAATTCGGTGAATTATCTACAACCCCTACTTTGAAAAATTTCTCTTTGCTATCAAATGCTACATCATATCCTAAATCTTTAAATATTTCATTAACCATTTCTATATCGTAATCCTCTAGTCTATCATTTATATCATTGGGATTACCTCTAAATTGTTCAGATAACACTTTATACCTATCAACAAATTCAATTTTTTCTAATACCGTCTTGATTTCAGGTTTCATCTCAAAACTCATTTTCTACTCCTCCATAAATCTTAATTCTATTCCATATTCTTTTGCTATTTGTTTGTATCTTTCAATATCAGTAATATTTTTATTTGTCGCTGGTATTTCCAGTCGGGAAGTCGATTGCCGTCACACCGTCAGTGAACAATCCTTCGATATCAGAAATCCATGTTTCCATCCTCTTCAAGTCATTCTCTATTGTTATTAAAGCCCTCGTCTGGTTCGCATCAAATTCATAAAAATCGGCAATCGTAATATCTCTTTAAAGAAATGGTGGCAGTCGGATTCCCCTTCCAAAAATAAAAAGAAACACCCTACCGAGAATGAACTCCATAGGGTATTTCTATCCTTCTTCAACTAAACTCATATCTCATATCTCATTTCTCGCAATGCACTAATTATTTGTTTTTCTATAACCTGGCACCTGACACTAATTTCACCCAATATATTTTTCTATTCACTAAAACTGACAAGTTCTTCTTCCCAGAACCCACCTTGAGTTAAAGAAACAGCGTCAATTTGATGAAGGCTCTTGGAAATCCAATCTAACAATTCTTTAGTTGCATTTTTTTCAATATAGGCTCTTCTCCCATTAACGTTTTTTACTTTTTTTACAAATTCAACATAGACAAGTAAGGACTCTGCAAACTTTGCTATGGTTGAATTTATCAATACACTATTATTTTCATTATCATAATCAATATATACGACCTCAGAGTTAAATTCATTAATACACACTGGATTTCCGCTACCAGTATACCCCAAATATATAAACTTATCATACATGTTTCCTAAACTATTAATTTTTTCAGTTAGTCTAATCCCTCCACTATTGGTTGAAGATTCGAACGTTAGAAAAGGTGGAGCAGACTCAGGTAGCCCTGCTTTAATTAAAAAAGTTTTTGTTTCATTAAGTAAGGAAAATGAATTAATAGTAGATTCATCATAATTAACCAAACCATAGGTTTCACTATTCCATTTATCCAAAAACTCCTGTGGTGAAATCATAATTTATACCTCCCCTATTTACTAATAATTTACTTCCGTTGATTGTTTGTAATGATGTTACGGTTTCTTTTCAGACGTAAACACTTCTCCAATTTCAGTCAAAAGGTCGTTCCCCCTAATGTTGTGTTCTTTCTCAAAATTGTGTATCCCTCCAAAGCCTTTATGCAATGATTGTGGAACCGCAGTTGCTTGACCTCCACCACCGATATGGTGATGTATTAGTTTATCCCCCTTAAAATCTTTATACTGAGGACAATATTTAATAAACTCGTCATCTACCACAGGTACTAATCCACTCTCAATTCTTTCAACATTTGCTTCGCTGAAAAATTTAGGATGACTATCTAGTAATTCATTAAAATGTTTCGAAGCACTTCTTTCCCATCCTGCTGCGTTAGTTCCGCTTGTTTTCTTTCCCTTATAGTTCATTTCGGAAACGAGCCTAGGGTCAGCCCTGTATTCTATTGGTATTTTTTCAATGTCAATATCACGGTAAGCTCTAATATCACTATAATTAACTTTCACTGGATTATCTACAGCATTATCTGTACCCTTAGACTTATTTTCAACTGCAGAAGTCTTCTTAACGGAAAGATTCCCTTTATATTTGGATAGCTTAACTCCAGGGATGATAGCCAGCGCCATTTTTTTGAAGCCTTTTTGGACGATTGCCCTCGGATGGATATAATCCACAAATGCTAGCTTCGTACCTTCAAAATAGTTGTCGAGCTCACGGACACCACCGTCATCGAATTCTTCTTCCACTTCTTTAACCACTTCGTATTGAATCGGCTTTCTTGTCCCAAGTTGGTATTCCTTAATAATCAGGCCATTTTCATAGATGTGGAATTTTAACAGGTTGTAGCTTCCATAAGCTCCACGCTCGATTGTCTCGGTTCTTTTACTTTCAAGTGTCTGGAAGGCTCCTGCTTTGATTTCCGTGCCGATCAGATTATCCTGATCACTGTTCCCTAGGCCCCCCGCAACCGCAGAGGTCTGTTGAACGATGGCTGTTTGCAATCCGCTGTTCAGTGTAATTGCCGCCCACTGTTTAGACTCAAAATGGACGCCGGTGAGCCCTTCATTGAAGAGACTTTCGATATCTGCAAGCCATGTCTCCATGATGGAAAGATCATTCTCTATCGCTATTAAAGCTCTCGTCTGGTTCGCATCAAATTCATACAAATCGGCAATCGTTTGATCCCGTTTCCTCCGCGCATCTCGAACTCCTTCCTGCACATCACTATCATTCAGATGTGGAAGAGCAACGATATCGGCGACTTGATTCATAATTTCGTTGGCTTCGTCGGTGAGACTGCTTGTCAGTTGGGAAATTTCCGTAAGTCCTTCTTCAACTTCTCCTTCAAGAAACGTTTGACGGATGAACCCGTTCATATCCGGCTCCAATGCATCAAGTGCTGAATCCATTTGGGTGAGGACATTTACGTAATGGCTTTTGAATGTCATGAAAAACTGTAAGAAAGGCAGGTGGCACTCCGCATAAAATGCACGGATTGCATCACCACCTTGCCCTTTAAGGGAGTCTTCCAGCGCAACGAGTCCTTCGACTGCGGTCTTGATTGCTTTCATTTCATTTACCAAACGATTTAGCATGGTATTATTCCTCCGCAAGCCATCGTGGAAAGGGCTGACATCTACTACTTTCATTATAACATCGCCTGCTTCAGTCCGGATAATGTACTATGCACAACATTCGCTATTTTTTCGTCTGATTCACGCATGAATTCAACAGAGCTAGTCGTTGTTTTACTATTCTCCATTAACACAGTTTGATAGTTCATCAAAAGCTGTTCCAGTTGAATCGACAACTTCGTCTGTTTAGTCACGACATCCATCGTATTTCCTGTTATCGGTGGTTCAGCTCTTGGAATGAGTGACTCCGTTTTGCTGTTCATTTCCCTTAATTGGTTTTCAACTTCTCCATAGTCTATTTTCACTTCGGTCGACATGATAGTTATCTCCCCCGTTGTTAGTTGGAAGTCTTTACTTTTTCCCTTGCCGCTTCCTCGGCCAATAGACGCTCGATTGTCTGTTGAATAGAGGCGATTTCTGCTTGAAGTGAAGCAATCTTTGCTGCAATTGCACTCTATACGTTTTGAAACTGGGAACCTACAATCTCCAAATAAGCTGTGTGAATTCCCTCTTCACGAATAGCTTGAAAATCAGTAGCATGTCTACCATGCCAAGTCGTGGGCGAAAGTTCTGGTTCCAAACATTTGTGTTCATTCATAGTGAATTGCTGCTGTTTTTCGCCTAGTGAGGATTGACACGCATTCAGACGTGCAACCTCCCCTTCCTTCTTACTCAATAGTGCATAGTAATAGACAAGCAATCCTCATTCCCCCCAATGACTTACCGGTTACTTGCGCCAGAGACGCTGATTAATTCCAATATAAGGTTGTAAAAAATCGTCTATTAATCTTGCGTTGATCTATGATCAATCTAATAATAACTATCCATAATTAACTCGCGCCAATTCACCATTATATTGTTAATAAAGAATTATATGGTATTTGCCCATTGATACTATAAATAGCATTCAAATCTCCCCTTTGTCAAAGACATCTAATATGACATAAAGTCTCCGCAAGACTATTATCCCTGTAAATATTGTCCTTCCGGTTTATTTGGTGCAGTATTACACCTACTTATACCGCCTAAGTCTATAAAATCACGACTTATATAGTAGGCACTTCTGGATGTCTATTCTAATTCCGTGACTTAAGATTCATTTTCATGAGTATTCAGAAAAACACGAGCTACATACGGTAATTAATAGGGACTGGACGTTGTATCATGCCTAAGCAAAAATGCAAAAAAAAAAGCGTCGATATGCTGAATCTTCCATAGGGAACCCTTGAGTGAAATGACAAGAAAATCTCAGGGAAGCATGTTGAACCACTGGTAACTTTAGAACGAGTAACTGAGTACGTTACTATTTCTCCCTTGGGTCAAACTACTTTTCTGGGCGAAAATTGTTTAAATGCACTCATTTTTAATATAGATAGTCAGGATGTTTTTTGTGTCATTTGATTCAAAGCACCTTTAATGCTGAATGTTAAACAAACATGAAAGTTCGAACAATCAAGTTTTTTCTTCCGCAGGAATCGGCACCATAATTGGAAAAAACTTGTAACGAGTGTTATAATGAAAATAGTACTTAGGATACTTTTATTCTATCTTTTAGGCATAGTAATAATGAATATCAACATAAAATTATGAGGTGATGACATGGTTGTATTGAAACAATCTAAGTTTGGAAAGAATGTTATTATCGAAGAAAATCCGCTATCAAGATGGTTATTTTCTAACACGACATCCTCATGGATATGGTTGGTGCTAAGATTATACCTTGGTTATTCTTGGCTGATGGCGGGCATTGGAAAAGTTACTTCAGACGTATGGACAGGTGCTAATGCTGGTGTTGCGCTTGAAGGGTTTATGGGTGGTGTCCTTGCTAAAGCTGAATCGGGGGACGTCGCAGGGTGGTATGCTTGGTTTCTAGAGAGCCTCGTAATTCCAAACGCAGTCCCATTTTCTTATATGGTCGCTTGGGGTGAAGTGTTAATTGGACTTGGCCTAATCGTTGGACTCTTAACAGGAATTGCAGCTTTCTTTGGTGCACTTATGAATATGTCTTTCTTATTGGCAGGTACTGTGAGTACGAATCCGGTTATGTTTATAATTGCAGTATTCTTAATTATGGCCTGGAAAGTTGCTGGTTGGTATGGTCTAGATCGTTGGGTGTTGCCTCGCTTAGGTACACCTTGGTCGCCAAAGAAATGAAACGTATAAATTAGCTGATATCCCGAGTTCTTTTACTTGGGATTTTTTTATCCGACATACTTGTTTCCTTATACCTCTAACTTAAAGGTAACTGGATAGGTTACCTTCCATAGTTTATGACCTTTGATAAAAACCTATTGGGATATCAACAAAGCATTATATAGCCCTCTTACCCTTCTTACTTTATGCAATTGTAGTGTTTTGTTCGAATCCCTCTCACCTCGATAATCACCAAGTACTAAAACTTTTTGTTTAAAGTGGTTTATCTTAATTCCATACGGGTATAGATAGATTACAAGGCGGAACTACCGATGATGAACCTAGTAGACGAGTAACCTACAGGTGATTCTGACGATGAACTGCACAGCCTTGGCGGAAAATTTGCTTTGCTGACGATAGTTTACTTTTTAAGAATCAGGTTCGAATCTTAATGTGTTAACCAAGCAGTAAGCGTTACGTTTTTTGTGAAAGTGCAACTTGAAGACTGACTTCTAAAAGGCAGGTCGCGTACCAAACACCTTTCTACAGTATGGTTGCAATGGCTAATTGAGTCAGCCCTATCAAACTTCATCGACGAGAGTTACATTACTATTCGTCAGAAAGAACAGTTTGTGTAATTTAAAAAACTATCAAATTTTCCGAGTGCACCCCTTTTTATAAGGGCTTAGAAACAGCATGGTCCTTTTAGGATTATGCTGTTTCTTTGTATATACAAAAAAGACCTGAGGATATATCACTCTCCACAGGCCCTCGTATTTTCCAACAACATTTATTCGTCTATCTTCCCAACCAACCACCATCTACAGCTAACAGATGGCCATTGACATAATTAGAAGCATCGGATGCTAAGTAAACGACTGCTCCATTAAAATCATCAGGACTTCCCCAACGACCAGAAGGGATTCGCTCCAATATTTGCCTGTTTCGTGTTTCATCTTGGATGAGTGCTTCGTTCATATCCGTAGCAATATAACCTGGTACGATTGCATTTACATTTACATGATGTTGTGCCCATTCATTAGAAAGGGCCTTCGTTAGTTGAGCAACGCCGCCTTTTGCCGCAGCGTACGCCGGAACAGTTAAGCCACCTTGGAATGAAAGCAAGGATGCAAGATTAATAATTTTCCCGCTCTTATTTGGCACCATATATTTTCCTGCTTGTTGGCATAAAAGCCAAACCGACTTCAAGTTCACATTGATCACATCGTCCCAATCCATCTCTGAAAAATCAACCGCCGGCGAACGACGCTGAATGCCAGCGTTGTTTACAAGGATGTCGATTTTCCCGAAATGCATTACAACTGACGGGATTGCATCTTTCACTTGGTTTACATCTTCTAAATTACAAGGAATGATAACGCACTTTCTTCCCATGCCTTCAATGGCTTGTTTTACATCTACCTGATCAAGATTTCTTTGAAGAAGTGCAATGTCCGCACCTGCTTCAGCTAAGGCCAGGGCCATGGAACGGCCGATTCCTCTTGTTGCGCCAGTAATAGCAGCTACTTTTCCCTCCAAGGAAAATGATTTCAACATGATTCTCGCCCCTTACATCGATGGTTTAATCAATATTTTTAGTGATTCATCCGGATTTCCCATTAATGAAAATCCTTGTTCCAATTCTTCAATTGGTAGCTCATGGGAAATAATTGGTGCAACGTCAATTTTCCCTTGCGCCATCAGGCTGATTGCAGTGCTAAAGTCATCACGGCTATAACAGCGTGTTGTTGTTAATGAAATTTCATTGTAATGCATTTTGGCGAAATCAATTGTGGGTGGCTGTTTAAAAACACTGACAACGACAATCTGGCCCCGCGTTTTAACGATTTCCACCATTTGATTGGCAGTGATTTGTGAGCCTGCAACTTCAAAGACAACATCTACTCCATGACCATTTGTTCTCGATAAAATCTCTTCCGTAACATTCACTTTCCTAGCATCTAATGAGATAAATCCAAGCTCCTCTGCTTTTGCTAGGCGATAAGGGCTGATGTCCGAGATGAAAATATTATTTGCTCCATTGAGTTTGGCCACCATTCCGATCAATAATCCGATTGGACCTGCACCTAGAATCGCTACATTTTCTCCTACCAGTAAATCGGATTTTCTAACCGAATGAACAGCTACAGCTACAGGTTCAGTGAATGCTGCAATTGATGCTGGAAGTTCGTCAGGTATTTTATGTAAGCGATTGATCGGAACGGCTACGTATTCGGCGAATCCGCCATCCATATCAATCCCGATGAGACGTAATGTTTTACAAACATTCGCATGACCTGATTGACACGCCGGACATTGTCCACAGCTAATGGTCGGTTCAACTACAACTCGGTCTCCGATAGTAAAGGACGAACCATCCGCAATCTCTTCAATTACTCCGCTAAATTCATGTCCCATAGTTAAAGGTGCTTTTGCTCTTGGATGCTTGCCGAAATAGATCATCATATCTGTTCCACAGATCCCAGCAAATGATACTTTAACTAATGCTTCCCCATCCTTAACGGAAGGTTTTTCTATCTGAGATAAACCTAACTTTTTTTCTGATAAATATTGCCCTGCTTTCATAAGTGACAATCGAGTTTCCCCCTTTTAATATCACACGATGAATCAGTTCTTTGTATACTTATGAACGGCATCATGTCATTCATCAGTAGCTTGCTTGATAAACCTAAAACAGTAGTACCCCTCCGCTAATCATTTAAGATTGGTTCTTTCATAGAACTTCTTTTAAACAAATCAATTTCACAATTACTTATTTCTTGTGTAAAGACGAACAATATAATTCATCTTCCAATTCATTGTCCATCAATCTTTCGGACTACTCTCGTTGATTGTAGCGGAAGATGGCGACTCCTGCGGGAACAGCACGAGCTGAAGACCCCGCAGGAGTGAAACGACGAGGAGGCTGAAGCCGTGCCCGCGGAAAGCGTCCATCTGAAGCGGAAATCAACATTGTTCGTTTTTCCTGTTTTATAACCCTATTATGAAATTGATTTAAACAAATAAGCTTAGAAGTAAAACGAAACCGAGACCACTCACTGAAATAATAGTTTCTAGCACAGTCCAAGTTGCGAATGTTTCTTTCATCGTTAAGCCAAAGGACTCTTTAACAATCCAGAAACCAGTATCGTTAACGTGTGAAGCAATGATACTACCTGCACCTGTTGCTAATACCATTAATTCTAAATTGACATCAGTACCTGCCATCATTGGAATGACTAGTCCAGCCGTTGTTAATGCCGCAACTGTTGCTGATCCTTGTGCAACTCGAATTACAGCTGCAATAAGCCAAGCTAATACTAAAGGTGATATTGAACTATCTTCGAAAAGGACAGCAACATAATCGCCTACTCCTCCGTTGATTAAAACTTGCTTAAGCGCACCACCGGCACCAAGAATCAGTAACATCATACCGATAGCTCTTACCGCATTTTCTGCAGATTCCATAAGTTGTTTCATTGGGATTTTCCGTGCAATCCCCATTGTATACATCGCTAGTAATACAGACAGCAACATAACTGTTGTTGGGGATCCCATCATTGTAACTACATCAAAAAATACGTTCTCTGATCCATTTCCATCCTGGACTAATTTAACTATTGTTGAAAAAGCCATTAAAATAACCGGGAAAAGCGCTGTAAATGCACTGACACCAAATCCTGGTGTATCCTCTAATTTAAATTGTTTGGTTTCTCCTATTGAAGCAATACTACCGCTTGTACTATCTTTATCAAAAGCTTTTGGTACAAACTTTTTCGCGAATTTCGTAAATATTGGACCTGCAATAATCACGATTGGAATTGCAATTATAAAACCATAAAGCAATACCAATCCGACGTTTGCTCCGAATTCATTGGCTATAACAGTAGGACCTGGATGTGGTGGTAAAAATGCATGCGTAGCTGATAACGCTGCTGACATCGGAAGACCTAAGTATAAAAATGGTACTTTTATTTGTTTTGAAATTTGATAGACGATAGGTATTAGTAATACAAGACCCACTTCAAAGAACAATGCAATCCCAAGAATAAATGAGGCAACAACAACAGCCCATTGGATATATTTCAATCCGAATTTTGAAATTAGAGTCATTGCAATACGTTGGGCACCGCCTGAATCGGCGATTAGTTTCCCAAGGATTGCCCCTAGCCCGAAGACTAATGCGATACTACCTAAAGTTCCCCCCATACCACTTTCTATTGATTTAACAATCTCATTTATTGGCATGCCTAAAGCTAAAGCTATTAAGAATGAAACAACCACTAATGAAATAAATGTATTTACATTAAATTTCATGATTAATATGAGTAAAACGATAATCCCCAAAGCAACAATTACTAATGGCATAACTTTCTCCCCCTGTTAGCTACAGTGTTGTTATAGTTTCAAACAATGTTCGTTACTATTCTATAGTTCTTTTTTTATATGCTGCAATTTGTGCTTTCAATTCATAAATTAATGAACTAAACCGATTTATCAAATTAACAAAGGTAACCCTACTTGCAAATTGGATCAACAAGATCCTCTTGCAATTAACGTAGGTTGTAACCGATATACCTCTGGTTCCCCTTGTTCTTTTTCATTAATTTGCTTCATGAGTAATTTAACTGCCAGATTTGCCATTTCAATCATCGGTTGTGAAATGGTTGTGATGGATGGTGTGTAAAAACTAGCAAACGGCACGTCATCTATACCAATAACTGCGACATCTTCTGGGATTTTCAAATTATGTGTTTTTATATATTTCAATACTTCCATGAGTACGAAATCATTACCCGCAAGTATAGCCTCCGGTGGTGCTTCAAGCTCGAATAATTCTTTTAGAGCTGAAGGTATGGCATCCGAGTCAGCCGTCTTCACATAATCTGAGTTAACATCCAATTGATGATTCTCTAACGCACTTTTATATCCTTGAATTCGTTCAACCCGAGGACTAATATTCCTTATAATTGACGTAGTAATAATTGCGATTTTGTTGTAACCGCTTTCAACGAATTGAGTGACCGCAAGTTCCGCCGCTTTGATGTTATCAAGAAGCACAGTTTCAATCCCAAGATCAGCGATTGTCCTGTCCATAAAAACAAGTGGAAAGCCGGATTTTTTCATCCTTTTGTATAAGTCGATATTTCCACCTGTAGGAAATATGATTATCCCATCCACTTGCTTTGCCATTAGCATCTCGATATATTCTTTTTCCTTTTCAGGTTCATCATCTGCATTACAAACAATTATATGAAAACCTTGTTCGTAAAACTTGTTTTCAATCGCCCGGATAATATGAGTAGAGAACGAATGAAGAATATTAGCGACAATGACACCAACTGTAAATGTAGATTTTTGCGTTAAACTACGAGCTACTACGTTTGGGCGATAATCCAATTCTTCGACTGCCAATTCAATTCGTTCTCGTGTAAGCAAACTCATATACTCATACCGTTTATTTAAAAATTGAGAAACTGTACTCTTAGATACCCCTGCTAACTTTGCTACATCTGCAATAGTAATGTTCTTCAATTGATCCAACTCCATTTTTTAACTTTACACCATTATACACCGGAGTAGGCCATGAAGCCTCCATCTACTTGAATTGTTGTTCCTGTAACAAAACCAGAACACGATTCATCGACAAGAAACAGCATTGCACCAAGTAAATCTTCAGGTGTACCGAATCGCTTCATCGGAGTAGCTGCAATAATTTTAGTTGAACGTGCAGTATGGCTACCATCTTCATTGAGTAGCAAGCCTCGGTTTTGAGTTGTTAGGAAAAAACCAGGTGCAATTGCGTTTACTCTTAATCCTGTTTCTGCGAAGTGGACTGCTAACCACATCGTAAAATTATTAATAGACGCTTTCGCTGCACTATATGCTGGTACTTTCGTCAATGGTGTATAAGAACTCATGGATGAAAGATTTACTATTGAAGGTGTTTCTGATTTTAATAATTCTTTCCCGAATACTTGTGTTGCTAAAAAAGTACCGGTGAAGTTTGTAGAAAATACTTCAGAAAAACCGTTTTCATCCAGATCGAAGAAAGTTTTACCTTCTTCCTGTCCATCATAGATTTCTGGATCGGTTATCGCATCTGCATGATTGCCGCCCGCTCCGTTAATGAGCAAATCTACACGGCCAAATTGGATGATGATTTCCATCCTTGCATGTTCCAGTGAAGCTCTATCCAGCACATCCGCCGCAAATGCAATGGCTGTACCTCCAGCCTCTTTAATGCTGTCAACGATTTTCTGACCTTTTTCCGCATTACGATTCAGAATTGCGACTTTAACGCCTTGGCGCGCTAATTCACGCGCCATTTCTGAACATAAAACACCACTTCCACCTGTTATGACGGCTACCCGTCCATTTAGGTTGTTATGAATTGGAATCATGATGCACCATTCGATTTTTCAGTTTCATAGGCATCCCATAATCCTAGCAAATACATGATACCTAAAGCACGATCATACAATCCGTAACCTGGACGGCAAACTTCTCCCCAGATATGGCGACCATGATCAGGTCTGACGTATCCATCGTAGTTTTGCTTATTCAGCTCTTCAACAATACCTTTAATGTCAATCGAGCCATCTTGCGTATAATGGGATGTTTCTACGAAATCTCCGTTATCATAAATCTTCACATTACGGATATGTGAGAATGGAGCACGTGAAGCATATTTTTTCGCAACTTGTACCATATCATTATTCGGATTTGCTCCCATTGAGCCCGTGCACATCGTAAATCCATTTGACTCGGAATCCGAAATAGCAATTAGTTTTTCGTAACTTTCTGGGCCTGTTATGATGCGTGGCAGACCAAAGATTGACCAGGGTGGATCATCCGGGTGAATCGCCATTTTTATGCCGCAAGCCTCAGCTACAGGTAAAATCTCTTTCAAGAAAATCTCGAGATTTGCCCATAGTTGCTCTTCGTCAACTTGTTTGTATGCCTCAAATAGATCCGTAATTTTATCCAACTTCTCCGGTTCCCAACCAGGTAATGTCAAATCTGACGCTTCACTTACTGTACGGATTAACTCTTTTGGATCAAGACCGTCTACTTTTGCCTTTTCATAAAATAACGCAGTGGATCCGTCTTCCAATGGATGGAACATTTCCGTACGTGTCCAGTCAAATATCGGCATGAAATTGTAACAGATGACTTTGACACCGAACTCTGAAAGATTGCGGATTGTCTCTTTATAATTTTCAATGTATTTAGCGCGGTCTTCATTACCAATTTTGATAGCTTCATGAACATTTACACTTTCAACGACATCCGCATGAAATCCGTACGACTTGATATAATCGATTTCTTCTTTTATTTCTTCTTTTCCCCAAACTTCTCCAGCTGGCTTTTGATGCAACGCCCATACGATTCCTTTCGTACCAGGAATCTGTCTTATATGATCGAGTGTAACAGTGTCATTATCTCTTCCATACCAACGAAATGTAATATTCATTATGCCACTCCTTTTATTGTGCAATTTTGTTTATATATTGTTTACTAAGTTCCACTACTGCTTCGTAACCGCCAGATTTATACGCTTTATTCAAATCACTGCCGATTCCTACAGCAACTGCACCCGCAGCAAGCCAATCGTTGATATTATCCAGATTGATGCCGCCTGTCGGCATAATCTTCACTTGAGGTAACGGTCCGTTAACCGACTTAATAAATGAAGGCTTAAAGTCGTTGGCCGGGAACAATTTCAAGACGTCGCAACCTGATTCAAGTGCTTCCACCATTTCACGAATCGTCATACATCCCGGGAAATACGGAATGCCATAACGGTTGCAAATACGTGCAACGTCTTTATTGAAATGAGGACTTACGACGAACTTCGCACCAGCTAAAATGGCATGACGTGCAGTTTCAGGATCTAATACTGTACCTGCGCCTATTAGAAGGTCCTCATGTTGCAACTCTTCAAACACTTTTTGAACTTGTGGAGTTGTATACGTCAATTCGATTGCCCGAATACCGCCTTCAGCAGCTGCTTTTGACAACTGGATAGCTTCCTCTGCATTACTTCCGCGAATGACTGCCACAACTTTAGATGCCGCTATTTGTGCATGAGTCTCAAACTTCGTCATGATTCTCTAGCCTCCCTTAGTCAAATACAATAACTGCTTTTCGGACTTTATCTGGATTATTTTCAACAAATGTAAATGCTTCTTGCACATCTTCAAGCGCAAATGTATGTGTAATTAATCCATCGTGACGGATTTTTCCTGCGTTTAATAATTCCACAACTCTTGGCATTTGGTTCGTTTGCAATCTGGATCCAACAATGGTTATTTCTTTTTTTGTTATTAATAACTGTGGAATTTGAGCCGGTCTCTCATCGAAACCAAGCACAACGACCGTTCCAGCAGGAGACACAACTTCAATCCCCAGTTCGAATGTCATCGGTAGGCAGACTGCATCGATGACGACGTTCGCCCCTTCGCCTTGCGTCCACTCTTTCACGCGCTCTTGCACATTTTCCAACCCTACTTGAACTGTCACATCCGCTCCGTTTTCCCGTGCAAATGCCAGACGTTCTTCGCTTAAGTCAGTCATCATAACCGATGCACCTTGTAGTTTGGCGAATTTCAATATACAAATACCAATTGGCCCTGCCCCTTGGATAAGAACTGTATCACCTTGTCCTACTTGACCTCTCCATGTTGCTTGAGCTCCGATTGTGTAAGGCTCCGCCATAACAGCTTCGTTCCATTCAAGCGTCGAATCGATAACGTGAAGCTGCTTTTCAGGAAGAACGAAGTATTCTCTCATCCCGCCGTCTTCATGAACACCGAACACCGATAGCTGTTCACAGACATTCGGACGTCCTTTTCGACATGCGTAACATTCGCCGCAGTAACTAATCGGTTCCACGACGACATGGTCTCCGACTTTAAGCGTTGTGACACCCACTCCCGTCTCCACCACTTCGCCTGTTACTTCATGGCCGACTACTCGCGGCAATGTCGCAAGAGGATTCGTTCCGTGGTAGATATGCATATCAGATCCACATATCCCAACTCGCTTCGTTTTCACCAACACATCTGTTGCAGAAACAAGCTGCGGTTGTTCAACTTCATTGATGACAAGGTCAAACGCTTTCCTTACTTGTACAGCTTTCATCTTGTCCACCTTACCTTTCAATACCTTTTTCTTGTCGGATAAAAGGCAATACTTCTTCCAATAAAGGAAGCCCTTCATTGTCTCCGTACACAGTTGTAACAAGAGCCCCTACACCATTTGCCAATTCCAAACTCTCTTGCGGTGCAAATGAATTTAAATAAGCATAGATATAACCTGCATCGAACCCATCTCCTGCACCAACTGTGTCTACAGGATTAACTTTAAATGCTTCTTTTTCATACCAAGTACCATCTGTAAGAACCCTTGAGCCGTTTGCTCCATCTTTTATTACAAATTGGTTTATTTGAAAACGTTTCGCACAGTCGGTCAACGCTTCATCTGAAGAATCTTCAAGAATTAGCTCGATTTCATCGAGTCCTGTTAGCAAAATATCAACATACGGGAAAATCTCCATAAACGTTGCTCTTGCTTCTTCAATCGTCCACATTTTTAATCGTAAATTCGGATCAAATGACACCGGTATGCCAATTTCTTTCGCAATTTCAAGCACTTGTTTCACGATTTCAGCGTTTTTTGGATTTATCGATAAAAACACGCCTGAGAGATGAATCACATTAACGCCTTCAAACATGTCTTTCGAAATGTCTTCTGGTTCCATCGTAAGCATAGGTGACTGATGACGATAATAGAACGTCTTGCCCGAACCACCTTCTTGAATTTCTTTAAAGTTTAACGAGGTAGGATAGCCTTGCATAAGCTTGACATCCGATACATCGATTCCTTCGCTACGCGCAAAATTATAAATGACCCGTCCAAATTCATCATTGCCTAAACGACTCACCCATTTTGACTTCAGACCAAGGCGAGCACATCCTATTGCAAAATTCAACTCAGCTCCACCTACCTTACGAGAGAAACTTGTTACAAATCGTAAAGGGCCAGTCTCTGCTGGATTCATTGTAATAAGACCGTCACCAAGTGTTAGAACACTAAAATTTGAAGACATATAATTCCTCCTTTGTACAACTTCGAGCAAATATGTATTACTTATTTTTTGATAAATCGGTTTACTAAATCGGTTTATCAAATTATATAATGAAAAGGCTTACAAAATCAAGCATTAGTTTGTGAAATCTAAAAACTCGCTTTTTTTCCGATAGATTACGTCCAAACAGCTTGTAATTGCATGCAAAGATTCGCTAATTGAATCGGCACGCAAGCACTCCCTTTTAATTGAGCATTGAAAAAAGCATGACCCTCTTAGTCAGAGGATCATGCTTTTTTCGTGCTATACGTTGCTTACTATAGCTAATTTCTTATACGTTTACGCTAGTTTTACCGATTTCCGCAAGATATTTCTTTTCCTTGTCAGTTCAAATCGGCCTTCCCATTTAGACATTACAACAGCTGCTAGTGAGTTACCCACTACATTGACAACTGTTCTTGCCATATCTAGAATTCTGTCGATTCCTGCGATGAAGGCAAGACCTTCAACTGGAATCCCTACAGTTCCAAGTGTCGCCAGTAGGACAACGAAAGAAACTCCTGGTACACCCGCTATCCCTTTAGATGTAATCATAAGTACTACCATCAATGTGATTTGTTGCATAATACTTAATTCGATTCCATACATCTGCGCAATGAAAATCGCTGCGAGTGCTTGATAAAGCGTAGATCCATCTAGGTTAAATGAATAACCTGTCGGAATGACAAAGGAAACAATGTCTTTTGGACAACCGAATCTCTCCATCTTCTCCATCACTTTCGGTAATACCGTTTCAGAACTAGACGTGGTATAAGCTAACAATAATTCATCTTTCAACACTTGGATAAGATGGAAAACACTCGTCCCACACATTTTTGCAATAGCCCCTAAAACAACGACTATAAAGAACGCCATAACTGAGTACACTAGGATGAGTAATTTCCCTAGTGGAATTAAGGATTCCAGCCCGAATTTTGAAACTGTTACGCCGATTAAAGCAAACACGCCAAAAGGGGCAAACTTCATAATAATATTCGTTACCCAGAACATTGCATCTGCCGTTCCTTGGAAGAAAGCAAGTACTGGTTCACCCCTCTTACCAATTGCTGCAATCCCTAAACCGAATAGGACAGAGAAGAAAATAATAGCAAGCATATCGCCCTCTGCCATCGCTTGGATAATATTGCTCGGTACAATGTTTACAATAATGTCCATAAAGCCATGATTCGAAACTTCTTCAGTTGTTTGTACGTATTGCGAAATATCCCCTTTTTCCATTGTGGATATATCCAAACCTACGCCTGGTTTAAATATATTCGCTGCTAGTAATCCAACGATAATCGATGCGTTGACAATAAGTAGCGCATCAGATGCTCCGCGCTATTGCCGATGAACTCGAAGTATGGTTCTATTTTAATAATGCTAAATCCGATCGCAAATAATACATAATACACGAATGCTGGCAGGTGATTATGTAAACTTGTCCAAAAAGAAATAGTCTCATTCGTTAGATCGCCATAAAGACGAAAACAAACAACTGTTATTCCCGTGATGAAACCCGTTCGTATCATAGGAATGGAAGGTCGTATAAGAATAAGTAAAAAGAACGTAATACTTCCTAATCCGAAACGGAAATTCTCCCCGTTGAAAGGAATCACTTTAATTTCACTGGCAACCGCGGTCAATAATGCGATTACAACGTAAGAGACACCAGTGGTTCCAATACTATTTTTAAGTTTAGTTATAGACAACATTAATTTCTCCTTTTATGTCCTATCACACTTTTTGTTTACGTTTATTATCAACCTATTACTGCTATTTGAAATAAGGTGAATTTTACCACACCAAAAAAAGCCCACCTAATTCGTTTTTTTGACGTTGGTTATTTCTTCAATTTGCAGTTGTGTTTTTTTGTATTTTGGGAACACTAAAGCTTACTGGAGGAAATATAATGGCTCGCACTAATAGAATTTTAGTACCCGGTCCACAACAAGCGTCAGATCGATTGAAAGCGCGCGTCATACCAGTCCATCATTACGACAAGAATTAACCTGCACCTGCTAACTTAGATTTCGAAAGCACGGAGGAACTAGGTATTCCACTAGCGAAGGCCTGTAACGGAAAACTGACGTCGGAAAAGGCGGGGAAAGTTGTCGGATCTATTAGTGGTAATATAGCGCAAGAACAGATGAGGATGACGCAAGAACAAATGGCAAAGAAATGAATCTAACGCTTGTCCCGCAACCCATGGGATAGTGTATTAATTTCTTGGACGATTTACCACGTTTGTTGAATCGTTCCGTGCAATGAGTGGACACTCCATCTCGTTCGTTGGACACATTAATATTATGGTTAGACACTTCACCGCCTTCGTTGAACAGTTCGGTACAATGGTTGGACACTCTCCCCCGTTCGTTGGACACTTCAACATAACGGTTAGACTATTCGGTTACGAGGCATCTAGAAAAGCACCAGCCAAATCTCAGCCGGTGCAACCTTTTAAAACTTCGATCCAGTATCTCCAAACTCTTTGAGTAGTTCGCCAAAACTTTTGTTTTTCTCACGTTCTTTGCGTTCCTGACGCAGTTGCTCTTGACGTTCCTCTTCTTTCGTCTCCTCGGCAGCAGACAATGCCTTTTTTGCCGCTTTCAATTTTTCAAGAATATCATCATCAAGTGCATCGGAAAAAATCGAGCCTTCGTTTTCTCTTTTTTTCGGCTGTGGTGCGTTTTGTTTACGTTTTTTCGCCATTCTTTTCACCTACTTTCCTTTATGGTCGCGTAACGATAGTTGCGACGCCTTGTCCCCCACCTATGCATAGCGTGGCAAGTCCAGATTTCACATCACGACGTTTCATTTCATGAAGAAGCGTAACTAAGATGCGTGCCCCACTAGCGCCGATTGGATGGCCAAGTGCAATTGCACCACCATTGACATTAAGTTTTGACGCGTCAAATTCAAGTTCTTTGCCGACTGCAATTGACTGTGCAGCGAATGCCTCATTAGCTTCAATTAAATCAATTTCGGATAGTTGCATATTTGCTTTTGTGAGTGCTTTTTTAACTGCTTCCACAGGACCCAGACCCATAATAGAGGGATCTACACCTGCATTACCATTAGCTACGATTGTTGCCAATGGCGTCAGGCCAAGTTCGTCTGCTTTTTCTTTCGACATTATAACGAATGCTGCTGCACCGTCGTTAATGCCCGAAGCATTTCCTGCTGTTACACTGCCATCTTTTTTGAATGCCGGTCGCAATTTACCGAGCTTGTCTGCAGTTGTTCCAGCTTTAACGTATTCATCTTTATCGAAAAGGATAGGATCGCCTTTACGCTGTGGAATTTCAATCGCAACGATTTCTTCTGAGAAAGTCCCGGCTTCGATTGCTGCCGCCGCTTTTTGTTGTGATGCTGCTGAAAATGCATCTTGCTCTTCACGTGTAATTGAATAATTATCACAAAGATTTTCCGCAGTGATGCCCATATGATAATCATTAAATGCACACCAAAGTCCATCTGAAATCATACTGTCTATAATTTTTTGGTCCCCCATTTTAAAACCTTCTCGGCCATTCTTCATTATGTATGGGGCTTGACTCATATTCTCCATACCGCCTGCAACAATAATATCCGCATCTCCTGCAATAATTGCTTGACGTGCAAGATGCACAGCTTTCAAACCAGAACCGCATACTTTGTTAATTGTCAAAGTCGGAACGGTAACAGGTAGCCCCGCTTTGATGGCAGCTTGCCGCGCCGGGTTTTGTCCGAGCCCTGCTTGCAATACATTACCCATGATAACTTCGTCAACGTTCTCAGGCGCCACCCCAGCGCGTTTTAATGCCTCTTTGATGACTATTGCACCAAGATCTGTTGCCGGTATATCTTTTAATGAACCTAGAAACGATCCAATTGCAGAACGAACTGCACTGATGATTACGACTTCTTTTGACATAACTTTCTCCCCATTCCCTTTTTTAGGTTGCCTGTATATGCATCCCTTCATTACAATATACTAGAGGAGGGATGATATGTTCATTTTACCAAACAACGTTACAATTATCGAGGTCGGACCACGCGATGGGCTACAAAACGAAAAGAAACATGTCGATGAAAACGACAAGCTAGCATTTATTGAAGCTTTACAAGGTGCTGGCATTCTCGAAATGGAGTTGACTTCGTTTGTATCACCAAAATGGGTACCGCAAATGGCGGATGCAAAAACAATTGTAGAAAAGTCAAAAAAAGTCGGTAGACAATTTGTCCTTGCACCGAATGACAAAGGTGCAGAGCTTGCAATTGAAGCGGGTGCTCAAAGTATTGCTGTGTTCGTTGGGGTGAGCAATACATTTAACATGAAAAATATTAATCGTTCAACAGACGATAGCGTCGATGCGCTTGAATCCGTATTTGCGAAATTAAAAATAAATGGCATTTTTATTCGTGTTTGTATTTCAACTGCGTTTTATTGTCCGTATGAAGGGAAGATAGGGATAGAGGATGTTGTCGCACTTTGTAAACGATTTGTCGCTATGGGAGCGCATGAACTGAGTGTTGCGGATACGATTGGAAAAGCAAATCCCCGTGAAAGTTATGAGTTGTTTAAGACGTTAAAGGAGGAGTTTCCCGACGTACTGTTGACAGCTCATTTCCACGATACGCGTAAAATGGCGATAGCAAATATTTTTGCTGCGATGCAAGCGGGGATCGACCGTTTCGATACGTCTGCAGGCGGCTTAGGAGGCTGTCCATTCGCTCCTGGAGCAACAGGTAATGTAGCAACGGAAGATGTAGTTAGCATGCTCGATACGCTCGGCATCGAAACCGGTGTTGACGTAAATAAAGTTTGTCAAGCAGTCCAAGTGATTGCGCCGCATGTATCACGGCCAATTGATACAGGTATGTACAGATTGTTCGAAAACAATCGACTGTAAAAGGAGTTGAGTGGTTTGAAACGGCGGGTTCTTTATATAACCGGTGTAATTTCCAGTGTTATTACAGCGTTACTGACAATCTTCGGATTTCTCGCAACGAATCGGCTGATGTTTTTAAAAATGAAGGATTCCGAATTTATTTTGGAACGTGAAATTATTTCGAAACGATTTGATGAACATTGGTATCAAACAGTGCGTAAAGATGATATTTGGATTGAGTCACCAAACGGTTATCTATTGAAAGCGATATTTCTGAAACCACTTGAAACGGCAAAAACAGTGATTGTCTGCCATGGTGTAACAGAAAATAAAATCAATTCGATAAAATATGCCCGTCTTTTTGAACGGCTTGGCTATAATTCTGTCGTCTATGATCATCGGCGGCATGGGGACTCTGGAGGAAAAACGACGAGTTTCGGTTTTTATGAAAAGACTGATTTACAGGTAATTGTCCATGCAATACGCGAACGCATCGGAAAGCGAGCATTGCTTGGTATCCACGGCGAGTCAATGGGGGCTGCAACGACTATATTATATGCGGGGACATTTGTGGATGAAGCAGATTTTCATATCGCCGATTGCCCATTTTCAGATTTTTCTGAACAGATTCTTCATATTTTGCGAAAAAACACGCCTATCCGAACAGCGATGGCGCTAAGAATTGCGAATGTTTTCCTCAAAATGCGTGATGGCTATACCTTGAACCTGGTCTCTCCCAGAGAAGTCGTCAAAAATATTTCAAAACCCGTCCTTTTCATACACAGTATGGAAGATGATTTCATACTCCCCTATATGACAGTGGAATTGTATGAAGCGAAAAAAGGCGACAAAATGTTGAAGCTCTTTCAAAAGGGCGCTCATTCCAAGTCGTTCAATGATAATCCGGTACAATACGAAAAAACTGTACAGGAATTCCTAGATCGGTTCGGATTTAGAAATTAAAAAAACCATCTATTATAAGCTATCGAACCGCCCCCCGAATTTCGGACACCTTGAAAAAGACCCGATATTCGGGATTTTTATATACAAATATGGTATTTCTCGTCCTCGACCAATCATATACTCGTGCGAACCAAACATATACGCCTCTCGACCAATCATATACTCGTACGAACCGATCATAAACACCTCTCGACCAATCATATACTCGTGCGAACCGATCATAAACACCTCTCGACCAATCATATACTCGTACGAACCGATCATAAACACCTCTCGACCAATCATATACTCGTGCAAACCGATTATATACGCCTCTCGACCAATCATATACTCGTGCAAAACGATCATAAACACCTCTCGACCAATCGTATACTCGTGCGAACCGATCATAAACACCTCTCGACCAATCATATACTCGTGCGAACCGATCATAAACGTAGCTCGACCAATCATATCGCTAAGCGTTAACTTATATTTAACAAGAAATCCAATAAATCTCCAGGCAACAAAAAAACCATCTTCCCTGTCAAGTCTTTAACAGAAAAAATGGCTTATTAAGTGATTGGTATAAAGTTTAAGTAATCCGAGTAAATTTCAAGTGAAAGAGTAACCTATGTATGAAACCTTGCAGGCTTTCCTTTTCACGAATCCTTTACAACCCCAGTAATATCGGGTATCAAATAATTACTTTTTAACCTTTTTTTCCTTTTTGTCACTTACTTTGTTCATTTGGTTCATCATTTGATTGATTTTTTTCTGCGAGGGTTTTTGCCCCATTTGCATCATCATCATACGTAACATCTCTTCATTAATCGGCGGGTTATCTTTCAAATATTTCATCATATATTGACGTGCAATGAAAAATCCGAGGGCCACACCTGCTAATAGCGCGACGATGATCAAAACGATCCACCATACAGTAGTCATCCGCTATACCTCCTCTACTTCAGTTATTCGATTTTACTCTAACATGATGGATTATACAACATTGCACTAGTGAATAGCAATGGACCTATATTAAATAATCTAATCAACGCATAATAGAGTTTCCCACTTCATACAATTTGAACAGACAAATAGACCCTAATTGTAAGGTTTGGGCCATTTTTGTCTGTCCATATTATTACTATTTCAAAGATATGTAGCTTCTTCGTATGCACGAAAATCCGTTGTTTTAACTGGTTTCAGCCATCCCCATTCCCCATAACCGTCCATGACAGCGAAGAAACGATCAGCCGCCCCAGATAATGCAACAAACAAATCTAAATCCAGCATGCGGGATCCGTCACAAAATACATTAAGTGAATACGATGAAAGCGAGATATGGATAGATCCTTTGACAGGATGCGTCAATTTGTATTCCCCATTTCGGGATTCAATCGACGTGAATCCTTCGCCTAGGTTTGCAATAATAGCTTCATCAATCATTTTTTCTTCAAGCCTGTCACATAAGTAATGTACTTCAGGCATACAATTATTCTTCTGCTCGTCTTCTTTTAAAAGGTCATACAAAAGCCGTTCACGTCCAATGATGAATGGCTGGTACATTTCTTTCACTTTATATATTCCGTATGATCGCAATATCACCACCCCCTAAAGATAATCCTACATGGTTTGATTTAAAAAGGGTGTCATATTGCGGAATAGAACAGCACTTTTATTGTCGGAAAATATGGATAACTGAAGATTCTGTCAAGATATTCAAAAAAGCAGTCCGTTTGTCAAAAACTCCTCGACAAACGGGACTGCTTCATTTTTTTAGTTATTGATTAACATTTTCACAGTAGCAAGAACATTGTCCTCTGTGAAACCGAATTCTTTGATGACAGTATCTCCAGGTGCACTTGCCCCGAATGTGTCAATCGCAATAATTGCGCCTTCGTCACCAACGTATTTATGCCAACCTAATGAAACGCCCATCTCGATACCAAGACGTTTTTTTACTTCTTTCGGTAATACATTTTGTTTGTACGCATCGTCTTGCTTCTCGAACAAATCCCATGAAGGCATAGAAACTACAGCAACATCGATCCCTTCAGCTAACAATTTCGATTGCGCAGATACTGCTAGGCTTACTTCTGAACCAGTCGCAATTAAAATTGCATCTGCTTGTTTTTTGTTTGCAGGAGATACGATGTAAGCCCCTTTTTTAACACCTTCCATAGCAAGTTCAGCTGACTTCGGAAGGACAGTCAAATTTTGACGAGACAATACAAGTGCAGTTGGCGAATTCTTCGATGACACTGCAATATTCCATGCAGCTGCAGTCTCGTTTGCGTCAGCCGGACGAATAACCGATAATCCTGGCATTGCACGAAGTGCAGCAAGATGTTCAACCGGTTCATGTGTTGGACCGTCTTCACCAACCGCTACGCTGTCGTGTGTGAAGACGTATGTGACCGGTATACCCATAAGTGCTGAAAGACGAATTGCAGGACGTACGTAGTCGCTGAACACGAAGAACGTTCCACCGAATACATGTAATCCGCCGTGCAAAGTCATTCCATTTAACGCTGTTCCCATTGCAAACTCACGAACACCGAACCAAATATTACGGCCAGAATAATTGGTAGCAAGGAAATCTCCTGCTGCCTTAATTGTTGTCTTGTTAGATCCTGCAAGGTCGGCACTACCACCAAAGAACGAAGGAAGCTGCTTAGCAATTGCATTGATAGCGTCACCGGAAGCAGAACGTGTCGCGTGAGATGAACCCGCTTCATACGATGGCAAGGATTTTTCGAATCCTTCAGGCAGTTTACGCTCAATTGCATCTTTCAATTGCTTCGCAAGATCCGCATGTGACGTTTCATATTTTTCAAATAGGTCGTTCCATTCCTGTTCTTTTTGCGCGCCCAATTTCTCAGCTGCTTCTTGGAATGTTTCATAGACGCCTTCAGGAACATGGAAATCTTCTTCCAATGTCCATTTATAGTATTCTTTTGTCAATTTCATTTCATCTTCACCAAGAGGCATACCGTGAGCATCCGATTTTCCGGATCTGTTTGGTGATCCGTAACCAATGACCGTTTTAACTTCGATCATTGTCGGACCTCCGACATTACCTTTAGCTTCTTCAATCGCTGTTGAAACAAGGTCAATGTTGTTACCGTCTTCAACACGGATGTAATTCCAGCCATATGATTCAAAACGTTTACGAATATTTTCAGAGAACGACATATCAAGTTCACCATCTAGTGAAATATCATTGCTATCATATAGGACAATCAGTTTACTTAACTGCAAGTGACCCGCAAGTGAAATCGCTTCAGCAGCAACGCCTTCCATTAGATCACCATCACCACAAAGAGCATATGTGTAATGGTCTACAACGTCAAAGCTTGGTTGATTGTACGTTGCAGCAAGGTGTTGTTCTGCCATTGCCATTCCGACTGCCATTCCGATACCTTGTCCAAGTGGGCCAGTAGTTGCTTCGACGCCGACTGTATGACCGTATTCGGGATGTCCTGGTGTTTTAGAGTTCCATTGTCTGAAGTTCTTGATTTCATCCATCGGAAGTCCGTATCCGCCAAGATGAAGCAAGCTGTATAGAAGCATCGAGCCGTGTCCTGCCGAGAGTACGAAACGGTCACGGTTAAACCACTGCGGATTTGAAGGGTTGTGATGCATATGTTTCGTCCAAAGCGTATAAGCCATCGGAGCTGCTCCCATTGGTAAGCCTGGGTGTCCGGAATTCGCTTTTTCGATTGCGTCAATAGAGAGTGTACGGATTGTGTTAATGGCTAGCTGATCAATCTGTTTAGTCATTGTGTACATCCTTCCCGTCATATGTATTTATCTACATATCTTATTTTAGACACTTCATGCAGTGAATGCAAAGCTCAGTTTAAATATTTGCCGTTACGTGTGTCTTTCACTTTGTCTGGTGTCACATCGTTGCCCTCAGGATCAAGTACTTTGACGTGTTCAATTGTGTCACGCATCGACGAACGGAATGTCTCAAGATATTCTTTTCGTAGTTGTGTCTGTTCTTTTGCCTCTTCAATCGACAGACCAGATGTCTTAGATTTTTTTGAAAGTTCATTAATGCGTTTGATTTTGTCAGCTGATAGCATATAATTTCCTCCATTTAGTTTATGAATACAAACGTATACAAAAAGTGCAGAAAGTGCAATGAATCAGCCTTCCTGCTCAATCTCATATTCTTTATACCTACGATGTACGGTCGCTTTACTGATATCATGTCCAAGCCCTTTCAAGACACCAGTAATTTCTTCATAAGTCAGTCCTTTGTCCCTTAGCGAAACGATTTCAGTTATCGGCACTTCAATCCGCTCGCGTCCTTCTGCGTTGCCCCTGTTTTTTAAATTCTCTTCAGGGCGATAGCCTTCTCTTACTGCACGCTTCATGCCCCTTTTTATTTTGGCGTTGTGCATTTTACGCTGATATTCTTCGACGATAGCTAAAATTTCAAGTAACATTGTGTCCATTTCGTTGAGTGCTATTGGTCCGCTATCATTATGCGAATAAATCGCCGTGTCTGTTTTTGCTAGTAGATGCAAAAGCGCCATTCGTGCATTTCCACGTCCAAGTCTTGTTTCGTCTTGGATTAGGATTGCATGGACTTCCTCATCACGGATAAAATCCAGAAGACTTAGAAGCCCCTCACGGTCGATGTCATAACCGCTATGCTTGTCTTTAAACGTTGCGACATGATCGAGACTAAGCTCAGATGCCAAGTCCATAAGCTCCTCTTCCTGCCTCACTAGCGACATTTCCTGCGTTTCTTTCTCAGTGCTCACCCTGCAATAGATGACACATTTTTTATTGCGTCCAATCATCGGTTAACACCCGCCAGTAATGTATTATTTTTCTCCACAGCCCGTACAGCAGGTAAGAGCAAATCTTCACCTTTTTTAATTGTAGCAGAGGGCAGGTCATTCAATTTTATCACTTCTTTAATCCATTTATCTGCAGACATGTTTTCGGAGTGATGATTAGCGAGACCCCAAAGCGTATCCCCTTCAGAAATCGTGATTTTCGTAACTGTTTGTTCATTGCCGTATTTACTTGAACCTATGATTGCAAAACCCATACATAAAACGATAATAAGTACAACATAGCTATTATTTTTTATAAAATTCATCATTATCCCCCTTGCGAATGTCCGTTCGGAATACCTGTTCTGATTATAGGAAATGAAAAAGAGATTGTCAACACTTATTCGAACCTGTGTTTGCCAATTTTACAGGAGACTGATATAATGAATCTATTGAAATAACTAGCTTGTCCGGAATCTATTTAACGTCTTTCGGAGGTTGTCAGAATATAAGGTGAGAGGTGAATGAAATGAAAAAAATTTCGAAGAGACAAGAAGATATTTTGTCTTTCATTAAATCAGAAGTTAAGAAAAAAGGTTACCCACCGTCCGTGAGGGAAATTGGCGAGGCTGTCGGTCTAGCATCAAGTTCAACTGTTCACGGGCATCTAGCTCGATTGGAAAGCAAAGGTTTCATTAGAAGAGATCCGACAAAACCGAGAGCAATTGAAGTGCTTGATCCTGAAGGGTTAGAAACATTGAAACCGGGTGTTCTTCATGTACCTCTTGTCGGCAAAGTTACTGCCGGTCTTCCAATTACAGCTATTGAAAACATCGAAGAGTACTTCCCACTGCCTGAATCTTTTGGTACATCGGAGGACAATCTGTTCATGCTTGAAATAGTTGGGAACAGTATGATTGAAGCAGGAATCTTGAACGGCGATTACGTCGTTGTTAAACAACAACAGACAGCTAATAATGGTGAAATTGTCGTCGCAATGACCGAAGATGATGAAGCAACAGTGAAACGGTTCTTTAAAGAAAAAGATTATTTCCGCCTGCAACCTGAAAATGCTTCAATGGATCCTATCATTCTTGATAACGTATCGATTCTTGGCAAAGTAGTTGGCGTTTATCGTATGATTCATTAATTTCAGAATGCAAAAGGCTGTTTCCTTCACTCGAAGGAAACAGCCTTTTTTTTGTTGAAGAATTATCATCACAGTTAGTTAAATTTATTTTCCTATCAAATTTTCTCTAACTAATTTACTGATAGATGACAGAACAGCCACTTTTACATGCTCGTATGTGAGGCCACCTTGTACATAAGCCGTATAAGGCGGTCTGATTGGGCCATCTGCAGTTAGCTCGATGCTGGAGCCTTGGATGAATGTCCCTGCGGCCATGATGACATCGTCTGTGTAACCAGGCATATATGACGGTTCAGGCGCGTAATGCGAATTGATAGGCGAGTTCTCTTGAATCGAGCGGCAGAATGCAATCATTTGATCCGCATTTTCAAAAGACACTGATTGTATTAAATCCGTTCTTTTTGCTGTGTAATGTGGTGATGTATTGAGTCCATAACTTTCAAGGAGTGCGGCCGTGAAAAGAGCTCCTTTCACAGCTTGGCTGACAACGTGCGGGGCCAGGAAAAATCCTTGGTACATTTCTCGCAGCGTGTCAAGCGATGCTCCCGCCTCCGCCCCAAGACCTGGTGAAGTCATTCGGTATGCACACTTTTCAACAAGATCAGCACGACCGGCGATATATCCACCCGTTCTTGCGAGTCCGCCACCTGGGTTTTTAATGAGGGATCCTGCCATTAGGTCGGCCCCCACTTGCGTTGGTTCTTTCTCTTCGACAAATTCGCCGTAACAATTATCTACAAAGACAATGAGTTCAGGGTTGATTGCTTTCACTTTACGAATCATTTCACCGATTTCATCCACCATGAAAGACGGACGATCCGAGTAGCCTTTCGACCGCTGAATACCAATCATTTTGGTTTTTGGATGAATATTTTCCGCAATTTCCTCAAAGTTGACCGAACCGTCTTCATTCAAATCAATATGTTTGTAAGTGATGCCGTAATCATGAAGTGAACCCGTGTCTTTCCCTTTTCCAGAAACGATTGAATCCAAAGTATCATAGGGTTTCCCTGTAATGTAAAGCAGTTCATCACCCGGCCTAAGAATCCCGAAAAGACTAATTGAAATTGCATGGGTTCCCGATATTATCTGGTTGCGTACGAGACAATCTTCTGCTCCAAAAACCTCTGCATAGACTTGTTCCAGCACGTCACGTCCAGCATCGTCATAGCCATAGCCTGTTGAACCGGTCAAATGAAAATCACTCACCGTATTTTTACGGAATGCCTTTAGCACTTTCCGTTGATTGTAAAAAGCAGTTTTTTCTACACCTTTGAAATAGGGCGCAAGTTTCTCTTCTATTTTTTCAGCATCTTCAAATAACAAGTCGTCTTGTTCTGCAAACATGATTCGTATTCCTCTTTTCATTAAATAGTCACTTCATTATCTTATCAGTCTGTTCGTAGAGGTCAATGTTTACAGGGGCCACATTGATAATTTATGAATACCTGTTAGAATTCTAAAGGATATATTGAATGGGGGAAGTAAGTTGGCTTGGGACGTTTTTAGCTTTATCGGTACTGCAGCATTTGCCATTTCGGGCGCAATTGTTGCAATGGAAGAAGAATACGATATTTTTGGCGTTTATATATTGGGTATTGTTACTGCATTTGGCGGTGGCGCTGTTCGTAATGTCTTAATAGGTGTCCCTGTCTCCGTTTTATGGGATCAGCAATTTTTATTTCTTGTTGCAAGTATATTGATAACCATTATTTTCTTTTTCTCTAGATATCTTCTTGCACATTGGATTAGATGGGGTAATTATTTTGATGCTATTGGATTGGCTGCGTTCGCCATTCAAGGTGCCATGCTGGCTATATCACTGAATATGTCGCTTTACGCAATAATGGTTGCAGCAGTCCTGACTGGAGCCGGCGGCGGAGTCATTCGCGACCTTCTAGCAGGTAGAAGACCTCTGATATTCAAACGAGAAATCTACGCAGTGTGGGCTGCGATCGCAGGTTTACTTGTCGGCCTTGGCCTATTCAAAAGCGATCTTGCACTTTATGCATTGCTTGTAATGACTGCCGGTCTCCGTATTCTTTCACTGATCTTCCACTGGAAACTACCTAACGGAAAAATTCATTAAGAAAAGCGTAAAGCGTTTGGACCCTAAACATAAACAAAAGCGGAACAAGGATTTTACTCCCTGTTCCGCTTTTGTTTACGTCTAAACTACAGCGCTTCTAAACGGGCGCTTCCGCTTTTGATTACTCTGTTTCGTCTTTTAAAATAACCGGTTTTGTTGGGACATATGTTGAAATCGCATGCTTGTAAATAAGTTGCTGTTTACCGTCTGATTCTAGCAAGACAGTGTAATTATCATACGATTTAATAAGTCCTTTCAGCTGAAAACCATTCAGTAAGAATACCGTTACAAATGTGTTATTCTTTCGCAACGAGTTTAAAAAAGTTTCTTGCATGTTAACCTGTTTCATACGCCGAATCCTCCAGTTGTCATAGCTATATTTCTATTGCTCCACTTACTTTATTCGACTTGGATGTTCAAATTCCTTCAATATTTCCAAAATTCTATTTAAAATTCCGTTTGTACCCAGTTCTGCATCGAACCAGGAGATATCCAGTTTGTTACGGAAATAGGTCATTTGCCGTTTTGCATAGTTACGCGTGTTTTTCTTAATTAAGTCAACAGCCTCTTCTTTTTCTAATTTTCCCTCCATGTATAGATGAAGTTCTTTATAACCAATAGCCTGCACAGACTGCATGCTTCGAATTCCTTCATCCCATAGCTTTTCAGCTTCCTCTAAAAGACCTTTTTCCATCATCAAATCAACGCGTCGATCGATTCGTTCATAAAGTACGTCACGGTCCATTTCAAGACCGACGATGAGATGATCATAAAGAGGTGCGTGTCCCGCATCGTCTTCGTGATCATCTTTCGTTTTTCCTGTCACTTCAATGATTTCAAGCGCCCGAACAAGCCGGCGATGATTGTTTGGATGAATTTTTTCAGCACTCACTGGATCAAGCTCGACAAGTTTATCATACAGGTATGCGGCCCCTTTTTCGGCCAATTCCAACTCCAAGCGTTTTCTTACTACGAGATCTGCCGCTTCTTCCGTAAAGCGGAAATCAAACAATACCGATTGTATGTATAAACCGGTCCCCCCCGCGATAATCGGTGTTTTTCCACGTCCCTGGATATCTTTAATCCAATTACGGACATTCGTTTGGTATTCGGCGACAGAAAAAGGTTCATTCGGTTCTTTCACATCAAACAAATGATGGGGAATGCCTCCCATTTCTTCCACGGTAATTTTTGCAGTCCCAATATCAAGACCTTTGTACACTTGCATCGCATCACCGTTAATGACTTCCCCACCGATTATTTTGGCGAGTTCGACACTTAAAGCCGTCTTCCCGGATGCTGTCGGTCCAACGATTGCAATCACTTCTGGATAATTAGTCAATTTTCCCAATCCAATCATATACAGCTTTGAAGACGTGATGTCGATTCTTTTCGTGAAGCATTTCGTGCCTACCGCCTTCGAACAGCATAACCGTCACATTCTTCAAACCCGCGTTATCGTATTGCTTTGCTACTTCCCAAACACCCTTCCCATTGTTACCTACCGGGTCTTCATTACCGGAAATAAGTAAAATAGAAAGTTTTTCAGGAACTTTTTTCACTTCATCATTATCATGAATTACTCCAAGTCCTTTGAATAAATCCGCAAAAAATTGCGTTGTAGGAACTGTCCCACAAGCCGGATCAACAATGTACTTCTCAACAGCCTCGGTATCTCTAGACAGCCAGTCGAACGGAGTTTTAGGTTGCTGTACCGATTTATTGAAGCCGCCAAAAACGAGTTTATTCAAAAAATTATCAGGCTGATCAAAGCCATTTTTCTTTCCGCGTATATAAGCCGCTGCTTGCCCTGCAAAACGGCTAGCTCCAGGGTCTCCACCCGTCCCTGAAAAGATCGCCAAATCGACTTCGCTTCCGTGGAGCTGGACATACCTTCGTGCAACGAATGATCCCATACTATGGCCAAACAGTATAAAACGCGGTGATGGATATTGTTCGCGAAGTTTCGAAATAATTTCGTATGCGTCCTGAACAACGTGGTCAAATCCGTTTTCATCGGCAAAATGGCCTTTAATCCCATTCATTTTAGCTGTCTTCCCATGTCCCCGGTGATCGTGTCCAGAAACGATATAGCCCTTCGCTACGAGGTATTCTGCAAATTCTTCGTACCTGCCAATGTGTTCAGCCATGCCGTGAAGAAGATGGATATGCCCTACCGGTTTCCCCTCAGGTTTCGTCACAACTGCATGGGTTAAAAAACCGTCTGTCATTTCTATTGTCGCTTCCCTCATTAACGTACACCATCCTTCACTTTTGCATCAGTAATTTGACGTTCGAGTTCATGTAAATGACGTATTTTTTCATCCTAGCTGTAATTAAGAAGGTGTGCCATATAGTGTGTGACCGATTCATTAAACAGTTCAACTTGGTGCATATTAAAATAAAAATCCCGTTGTCATTGTTTCAATCGTTTGCCGTACATCGTGCGTTCGGTATTCAATATAACCGCCTCCACCAAGAAGGCCGTCCCTTTGAAATAGTGATGCCACCATCTATGTCTAGAACGCCAAATTGATAGTCTCACAAGAACTGTTTTACTTTCGGTCTTGTAATGGCTGCTAACTTACGTCCCCGACTACTTGTCAAGGTTTAAAAATACGTGTAGCTTCTACCGCTTTTTTCCATCCTGTATATAGTCGATCACGTTCATCCACTTTCATTAGAGGTGAATAGGTTGTTTCTTTTGTCCATAACGTTTCAACGTCTTCCAGTGTTCCAAAGAATCCTGTTGCAATGCCCGCGAGATATGCAGCACCGAGAGCTGTTGTTTCATGGTATTTCGAAAGCTCAACATCCCCTTGCAGTAAGTCACTTTGGAATTGCATTAGAAATGTGTTCTCTACTGCACCCCCATCTACTCGCAGAACACCGATATCCATACCAGCATCCTTTTCCATTGTGAGCAGGACATCCTTTGATTGGTAAGCGAGCGCTTCAACAGTTGCCCGTATGAAATGTTCTTTCTCTGTCCCACGTGACAACCCGAAGATAGCCCCTCGCGCTTCAGAGTCCCAGTATGGTGTTCCAAGGCCAACGAATGCAGGAACGACATACACACCATCTGAGGATGCTACACGAGTTGCATACGCTCCAGTTTCGGAGGCCTTCTTAATCATTCTTAGTCCGTCTCGAAGCCATTGAATAGCAGAACCAGCAACAAACACACTACCTTCTAGCGCATACGTCACTTTCCCGTCCAACCCCCATGCAATTGTTGTTAAAAGACCATTTTCTGACCGCACCATCTGATCGCCCGTATTGAGGAGCATGAAACAGCCAGTCCCATACGTATTTTTCGCCATCCCTTTATGAAAACATGCCTGACCGAAAAGCGCACATTGCTGATCGCCTGCAGCGCCCGCAATTGGGATTTCAGCACCGAAAAAGACAGACTTAGCTGTTGTTGTGTAAATTTCTGATGAAGAGCGGACTTCTGGAAGCATCGATTCTGGAACTTGCAGAAGTTCACATAATTCAGTGTCCCATTTCAAATCAGCAATATTGTATAACATCGTCCTTGATGCATTTGAATAATCCGTTACATGCGCCGCCCCACCTGATAACTTCCAGATAAGAAACGAATCGATTGTGCCGAATAATAATCCCCCTTTTTCAGCCCGCTCCCGTGTCCCTTCAACATTGTCGAGGATCCATTTCACTTTTGATGCTGAAAAATAGGGATCTAACTTTAGACCTGTCTTATCCTGAATCATTTTTTCGTGACCCGCTTCTGCTAGATCATCAATGATTTCTTGAGATTGCCTCGATTGCCAGACGATTGCATTATAAACAGGCTGACCTGTCTTTTTATCCCACACGACGGTTGTTTCTCGTTGGTTCGTAATCCCAATGCTATCAATATCTTCAGTACCACTGCTACTTTCCGCCAAAACCGAACCAATAACCGATAGAACAGAACCCCAAATTTCACTGGCATTATGCTCGACCCAACCTGGCTTCGGATAAATTTGTTTGAATTCCCGTTGTGAAGAATGAACAATATCACCTTTTCTATCGAATAGAATTGCACGTGTACTCGTGGTTCCTTGATCGATTGCAAGTATATATTTCCCCATTCTTACTCCTCCTCCTACATCACTCGTTTGAACATTTTTTCAATTTCATACGTCGTGAAATGAATAAGCACTGGTCTGCCGTGCGGACAAGTAAAAGGATTCTCGGCTTCTGCAAGATCGTTCAGGAGCCTCTCCATGTCCGCGAGTGTCAAATGATGATTCGCTTTGATAGAACGCTTGCAACTCATCATTATGGCAGCTTCTTCACGCAGTTTTCCAATATCGACTTTACGTGTGGTCAACACTTGTTCAATAATATCTTCGATAATAGCTGTCTCTTCTCCTGCAGGGAACCAGGAAGGATATTCCTTCACCGCATAGGAAGAAGGTCCAAACTCCTCTAGAAAAATACCGACTTCTTGTAATAGATGCATGTTTTCTTCGATTTTCATTTTCTCGTCTGCCGAGTAATGAAACATAAGAGGAATCAGTAGCATTTGCCGTTCTCCATTATCTGTCTCACTCAATTTATCTCTGAAAAATTCATACTTTATTCTTTCTTGCGCTGCGTGCTGATCAATCATGAAAAAACCGTCTTCATTTTGCGCAACAATATAGGTTCCATGGACCTGTCCAACCGGCGCTAGGGCTGGAAAGTTTTTTTCTAACTCCCGCTGTTCTTCTACGTCCGGAACATGCGATGGTTCATTTTCTGTCCACGGTGTTCGATTCGTTGGTTCATTTACTGTCAACGGCGTTCGATCCACTGATTCATTTTCAGAAAGTTCATATGGTTGGTACTCAGGTTTTTCTAGCGGTGTCATCAATGGTGCTGTGACTGGTGCAGGTCTTTCCTTTCGGAATTGACTCCACATGTTTACTTGTTCAGATTGATTTTTCTTAGCAGGTTCTTTTTTTATAGCGTCTGGAACGATTGTGTTTTTCCGGATAGCCTTCTGGACCGATTCTTTAATGAGCGCCAGCAACTCGCCCTCTTTACTCATGCGGATATGTTGTTTCGAAGGATGCACGTTGACGTCTGTCAAATAGGGATCCCCTTCAATATTGATAACTGAAATTGGAGATCTTCCTATCGGCAAATACGTGTGGAATGCATCTAGAATCGCATGATTTATCGCATTGCTTTTTACCCATCTACCATTAACGATTAACGTCATATAGTTTCTTGAAGCGCGTGTCATTTCAGGTAATGTTACATGACCTGAAACGCTGTAATCCGCATTCTCTCCCGCGAAGCTTACCATTTTACGAGCGACAGCTATGCCGTATATATCTGACAAAACACGGCGTTGATCTCCACTTCCCGATGTTTGCAATAGCACTTGACTGTAATGCGAGAGTTTAAATGCGATTGTGGGATGGCTAAGTGCAAGCCGATTTACGAGATCGATTGTATGACCCAGTTCTGTCTGGATTGTTTTCATATATTTTAGGCGTGCAGGCGTATTGAAAAATAATTGGGAAACAGTAATGTCCGTCCCTTTGCGGAATGCCGCATTATCATGTTTAACAAGTCGGCCCCCGTCAATTTGGACTTCTGTGCCTTCCGTTTCACCGTCGGAAGTCCACATAATTATCTTGGACACGGATGCAATACTTGCAAGTGCTTCTCCCCGGAAACCAAGTGTCCGGATTCGAAACAGGTCATGGTCATTCGATATCTTACTCGTTGCATGCCGCTCAAATGCTTGAACAGCATCTTTCCTGGACATTCCATTGCCGTTATCTGTTACACGGATTGTCATGAGTCCGGCTTCCTCGAGAGCAATTTCAATTACAGTACTTTCTGCATCAATCGCATTTTCAACAAGCTCTTTCACGATGGAAGCAGGACGTTCGACGACTTCGCCCGCAGCGATTTTATTGGACAGAGTATCGTCCATCACTTTGATGATGTCTATCGGTCTCACCCTTTCTTAGGTCTGAGCTTTTCTTTCAATTCATGGATGTATTGCAGTGCTTGAAACGGTGTCATATTAAGTAAATCGGCATCATTCAGACCAGTTAACACTTCTTG
The DNA here is from genome assembly GCF_008369195.1 of Sporosarcina sp. ANT_H38. GTDB lineage: Bacteria > Bacillota > Bacilli > Bacillales_A > Planococcaceae > Sporosarcina. Next base: position 2,013,443 of record NZ_VOBC01000001.1, read on the forward strand.
TTCATCTGCTGACAAGGTAGACTGCTCTTCATTTTGGATATCAAAAAAGTTCAGTTGTTGTGGTTCATCTTCACGAACCGTTTGTTTTTCTACATTTTCAAATGTAATAAGTAATGTTTTAGCACGGTTGAGAAGCGATTCAGGTAGACCTGCAAGATCTGCAACGTAAATTCCGTAACTTTTATCTGCCGGTCCTGCCATCACTTTATGGAGAAAGACGACTTTACCATCCTGTTCCATCGCGGCAACATGGACATTTTCAAGCCTGGACAGTTCTTTATCTAAATTGGTAAGTTCATGATAATGGGTAGAAAATAGTGTATTTGCACCGATTTCATTGTGAATATGTTCCATCATCGCTTGCGCCAATGCCATGCCATCATATGTTGAAGTCCCACGTCCGATTTCATCAAAAAGAAGAAGACTTTGTGCAGTTGCGTTTGCGATAGCGAATTGTGATTCCATCATTTCCATCATAAATGTACTTTGTCCTGATGCCAGGTCATCCGCAGCCCCAATTCTTGTGAATATCTGATCGGTGACAGGGAGTAACGCCTGATCACAAGGGACATAGCAACCAATCTGTGCCATTACAACAATGAGGGCCACTTGTCGCATATATGTACTTTTACCGGACATATTAGGTCCAGTGATCAGTAGCATATTTGCTTCTTCAGTCAATTTGCAGTTATTAGGAACATAAAGGGAATGGTCAATCATCTTTTCAACGACTGGATGGCGACCGTTTTTAATTTCCAAAGATTTCTCATCACGAAATACAGGTTTGACATAGTTACGTTTTTCCGAAACCGCTGCGAATGAAAGAAGAACATCCAGTTCGCTTAATACACTGGCGAGATGCTGGATATGACGAATATGGGTTTTCATGGAATCCCGGACTAAGCTGAATAATTGATATTCAAGTTCTTGTCCTTCCGCTTCTGCATTCAGAATGAGGTCTTCCTTCTCTTTCAATTCAGGAGTTATGTAACGTTCAGCATTCGCAAGCGTCTGCTTTCTTTCATATCGTTCCAAATCGGCAAGATGGATATTGGATTTTGTAATCTCAATATAATAGCCGAATATTCTGTTGTACCCTATTTTTAATGATTTAATGCCTGTCCGCTCGCGCTCCTCGCGTTCAAGTTCTGCAAGCCATGCCTTACCATTTTTTGATGCATCACGGTATTGGTCGAGTTTTTGATCGTAGCCGTCCTTAATAATGCCGCCCTCTTTAACCGATAGTGGAGGATTTTCAGCAATGGCCAATTCAAGAATTTGTAGCGCTTCTTCGCAACCGTCAATTCGTTCTGAAAACTGATTAAGTAGCGGTCTTTCTGATTCATGAAGCGCTTTTTTAATGTTTGGGACACGACGGAGTGAGTTACGAAGTTGTGCAAGATCTCTTCCACTCGCGCTGCCCATCGAAATTCGTCCGGCGAGCCGCTCTAAATCGTATACTTCTTTCAAGCTCGTCTTCAGTTCATCCCGCAGGAAAAATTCTTCTATCAGTTCAGTCACTGCATCTAGTCGGTTTTCAATTGCTCTTTTTTCAGCGAGTGGCTGATGAATCCACATTTTCAATTTACGAGCACCCATTGCTGTCACTGTCTCGTCAAGTAGCCAGTAAAGTGTGCCATCCTTACTGCCGTTCCGGATAGATTGGATCAGTTCCAGATTGCGCATTGAATTGGCGTCAATGGATAGTTTCGTTTGTTTCTGAATAAATTCAAATGGACGTATATGATCAAGTGCCGTTTTCTGTGTACGCTTTACATAGGAGACAAGCATGCTACATGCTTCTGTGACATCGGGTGGAATAGCGCCGAATAAATCCTCAGTTTCGAACTGCTCTTCTCCATACTCGATGGACAATACAATATTACGTTTTGCCATGCTGTCACTGAGAGCGAGATGCAGTCCTTCATCGACAACAACCTCTTTCATACCCAGTGCCTCAATTTCTGCAATCAGCGTCCGCTCATCGCCTTCAACACACTCCACTTTCCCCTCACCAGTCGCCAGGTCAAGATAAGCGAGTGCATACTTGTTGCCATCTATAATGTCGGCGGAACCAATGAAATGATTCGTATTTGCATCAATTGTTTTCCCTTCAGTCATCGTACCAGGGGTAATGATCTTAACGACTTCCCTTTTGACAATGCCCTTCACGAATTTTGGATCTTCCGTCTGTTCACAAATAGCCACTTTATGCCCTTTACGTACGAGGGTTTCAATATAACCTGCAGCCGCATGATACGGTACACCGCACATCGGAATCCGATCGCGACTACCAGCATCCCGACTTGTTAATGTAATTTCAAGAATTTGAGACGCTTTCTCCGCATCAGTAAAAAATAGTTCATAGAAATCACCTAATCTAAAAAATAAGAATGCATCTTCATGCTCCGATTTCACTTTTAAATATTGCTGAATCATTGGTGTGTGAGTTGTCATTGTTTAACCTCTTTACGTTTACTGTTTTTTATATTATAGCAAAATCGGACCACGAAGAGTCCGATTTCTGCGTGATTTTGTGATCTTCAAAAATCTAAGCAAATGTCTTCGACCACGAAGAGTCCGATTTCTGCGTGATTTTGTGATCTTCAAAAATCTAAGCAAATGTCTTCGACCACGAAGAGTCCGATTTCTGCGTGATTTTTGTGATCTTCAAAAATCTAAGCAAACACCGGACAACGAAGAGTCCGCTGTTTGTGTAATTTACGCGGGCTGTGCGGGAATTACAACAAAGTTGGGCAACGAAGAGCCCATCTTCTGCGTGATTTTTGTGATCTTCAAAAAATCTAAGCAAACATCGGACAACGAAGAGTCCGCTGTTTGTGTAATTTACGCGGGCTGTGCGGGAATTACAACAAAATTGGGCAACGAAGAGCCCATCTTCTGTGTGATTTTTGTGATCTTCAAAAACTAAACAAACTTGAGCCAAGAAAGATTCGATGTGTCTATAATTTACGTGGGTTGCTCTGAAATTACAACAAATCCGGGTTATGATCGATGCTTAATTACAACTCCCCAAAATCACATCAAAACGAAAAAAAAGCCGGTGTGTTTTCCGGCTCTCAAAATGACGATGATTCTCTTCCTTGTTTATGATTGTTCCCTGGTCCTTGATCATTGCCTCGCACTTGCTCATGTACTGAAGCGTTGCCATGTTCATGAGATGATGATTCATCTCGGATTGACCATTCCTCTTCGAAACTTTGCGGGTGCACCGTAATACAAACTTTTGTTTCACCCACAACTTCAGCAACTAATTCACGTTCAATCGTGATACAGAACTTTTCACCACATTCGGAAATGATTGCCTCAGTACAATTCGGATGCTGGACAACATCAACAATGATTTCTTCATGCCCCGATGTCGGCTCGTCTCGATAATGCAAACGAATCCGGTCTTTGTAAGGAATTGACTCCGTAAAGACTGACGTTTTGGAATGATCTTGATGGGAATACCAAACATTGACGTCGAACTTCCCGGTAACTTCGATGAACTTACCGACTTTTTTCGCCTGATGTGTATGGTTGATAACCCAACATCCGAGTATACTTGTCGGTCCATTCGGCGGCTTCAATGTAACAGTCGTTTCGGTCCGCTTCTTCCCTTTAGCAATAACCGTCTTCGTCACGATCTGACGTAAATTTTTCAGTTCGATTCCTCCTCCATTCGCTTCAATCCATTCTATGCAAGAGAAGCCCAGAGAGTGAAAAAAATCGGCAGGAAATTTTTCCTACCGATTGGTATACTCTATTATAGTTTTTCATATGTCGTATTTTTCACATAAGAACCAGTTTCTCCGCGTCTTATATCGCCATCTGTTGCTTTGATGATTTCATCCGTAACAGTATTTGCGATTGTGTTCGATACAAGTTGGAGTAAATCATTCACTTCACCTTGTGATTGTTTAAATTCCTGAACAATCGGAACTTCGTCTATATCACTTTGAATTTTTTCGATTTTACCTTCAATAATACCCAACGCTCTTTCTTTTCCGTACTGTTGGAAATTGACTGCCTGCTTTTGCAATGATTTCAAGCTCGCGATATTTTCACGAATTTTTTGGTTTTCATTTATCTGTTCTTCTGCGCGCTTGAAAAACTCAACTTGTTCCGTATTAGCAATCATTACTGCAATTTCACGTGCCTTTGCGATAATTTCGTCTTTAGTATAGATTTTTTCCATTATGACATCACCTTTTCCTTTTCTACGACGCCGATAAACTCACCGTCGAGTGACCATGTTTTGGCCTCAATTATTTTCACTTTAATTATCTTCCCGATAGCAGATCGGGGGGCTTTAAAATTGACCAATTTATTTTTCGCTGTATAGCCTGCGAGCACTTCTGTATTCCGCTTACTTTCACCTTCGACGAGGACTTCAACGATTTGTCCTTTATATGGTTTCATCGCTTCCGCCGATAAATCATTCACCAGCTTATTTAATCGCTGAAGACGTTCTTTTTTCACTTCCATCGGGATATTGTCAGCCATCTTCGCTGCCGGTGTACCCTCTCGCGGTGAATAAATATACGTATAAGCTATATCGAACCCGACTTCCCTGTATAAAGACATTGTCTCTTCGAATTGCTCGTCCGTTTCATTCGGGAATCCGACGATAATATCTGTCGTTAAGCTAACATTAGGGATAGCTTTTTTAATTTTTTGTACAAGCTCAAGGTAGTGTTCACGAGTATATTTCCGTGCCATAATTTTCAATATATCGCTAGAACCTGATTGAACTGGAAGATGGATATGGTCGACGAGATTGCCGCCCCTTGCAAGCACTTCAATAAGATGGTCATCGAAATCACGTGGATGGCTCGTTGTGAAACGGATTCTCGGAATATCGATTTTTCTTATTTCGTCCATTAAATCGCCGAAACGATAACCAATATCATCAAAATCCTTGCCATATGCATTGACATTTTGACCAAGCAACGTTATGTCCTTATACCCTTGTGCTGCTAACTGCCGGACTTCCTGAATGATATCCTGAGGTCTTCTGCTACGTTCTTTCCCCCGCGTATATGGAACGATGCAATACGTACAAAACTTATCGCAGCCGTACATAATGTTGACCCACGCTTTGATGTTGCCGTGTCGGACCTTCGGGAGGTTTTCGATGATATCGCCTTCCTTTGACCATACGTCGATAACCATCTCTTTTGATAAGTATGCCTCATGTAAAATGTTAGGCAACCTATGGATATTGTGTGTACCGAAAATCATATCAACTTGATCATACGTTTTCAAAATTTTATTAACAACCGATTCCTCTTGGGACATACAGCCGCATACCCCAATTAATACATCAGGGTTTTTCTGTCTTAGCGGTTTATAATGGCCGAGTTCCCCGAACACTTTATTTTCCGCGTTCTCCCGAATGGCACATGTATTAAGCAATATGAGATTAGCATCTTTAACGCTGTCTGCAGGTTCGTAGCCTAGTCCCATCAAAATACCCGCAATTACTTCTGTATCATGTTCGTTCATTTGACAGCCAAAAGTCCGTATATAAAACTTTCGGTTTGTCCCCATTCCACGAAAGCGTTCTTCAATCTCAAAATCATCGTAATAAGTAATTTCTTCCTTACCGCGTTTTTTCGCATCTTTCAATGAAGGCGGTGCATAGGCTGTCTGAAAATACTGGCTATAGTCTTTTTCAGCAGATTTTACTAGATTAGGTTTCAATAGCTCATCATTCAGTCGCTGTTCCTCATTCATTTAACTTGTCCCCTTTCCTACGAAGCCTTCGGAGTTTACAGATATGATTTCATTATACTTAATTGTAGACCAGCTGTACAAGAAGAGATAGCATTGTCGGTTGTTTGTCACAGTTAATAAATGACTTTTTTGTAGTGATGCCTTAATCTTCAAAAAGGAGGGATGAATTTTAATCTCTCTCACCTAATTAACCAACAGGGAGTATCGAACAACAATCCATCCGCGTTGACACTAACCATTCGCCCTTTTACGAGCAGTTGACCTCCACTTATTCTTCTCGTGTTCTTAAAGACTTCGAATCGAGAGTCCCACTGACCGTAAATGCAGGATAAACCTAAAAGACCACAGGAAATTAATGCATCCCGTGGTCCTGAATCTTTCTAATTTACATATTACGCTGTCGTTTTTCAACAAGTAATTTTAATGCCGTACGTCCTTCACCGTTAATCTCAATGTCAGTGAAGGCCGGTGCACAGATGAGATCTCCACCACTTGGAGCGACGAATCCACGTGCAATTGCAATTGCTTTTACTGCCTGATTTAATGCACCAGCACCTACAGCCTGCATTTCTGCATATCCCTGGTCCCGAATAACTGCAACGAGTGCTCCTGCAACAGAATTCGGATTCGAGCGAGATGATACTTTCAATGGGTTCAACATGATTCCTCCTTATTTTTCGATGTCTATGGAACGGATATCTCCATAAACCATCCTATGATTCGGAGGGGATGTTTAGACACGTCTTAGCCTTTGAATGTACGGTCGGCATTTATGGCCACTCGTTCAACTCTTATTGCATGTCCTTTTTCATCATCCAATACGACAAAGAGTCCGTTTAACTGGGTGCGTCCAGTTTTCGGAACTTCAAAACGAACTGGTAAATTCGTACGGAAACGATAGATGACGTCTTCTTTTTTCATACCTAAGATCTCATCGTATGGGCCCGTCATACCTGCATCAGTTAAATAGGCTGTTCCACCTGGTAGAATGCGATCATCCGCTGTTTGGACGTGCGTGTGCGTTCCTACAACAACAGAGGCCTTCCCATCAAGATGCCAACCCATTGCTATTTTCTCACTTGTCGCTTCGGCGTGAAAATCGACGAAAACTAGCGGAGAAATTTCTCTTGCTTCCGCTACCAATTCTTCTGCCTTTTCAAACGGATCGCCGTGCGGAGGTAAAAATGTTCGACCATGCAAATTGATGATTGATAACGTCACACCATTACGTGAAATCGTTGTCATCCCTTTACCAGGCGCATCATCTGAAAAATTTGCAGGACGGATAAGATAATCTGTGTCATCGATAAAATCATAAATCTCTTTTTGGTCCCATGTATGATTCCCCATCGTTACAACATCTACTCCAGCACGTAGCAGGTCATCAAATATCGCTTTTGTAATTCCTCTTCCAGCAGCTGCATTTTCCCCATTCGCAATAATAACATCAGGGTTGTACTTCCTTTTGAGGCGTGGTAAATAGTCAAAAACCATATCTCGTCCTAGCGACCCTACAATATCACCTATAAATAATACTCTCATTAAATAATCTCTCCCAATAGAAAAAGAGGCTCCCGGACCGAAATGCACGGAAACCCCTTTTTTCTTTATTTTGCGTATTCGACCGCCCGTGTTTCACGGATGACCGTTACTTTAATATGTCCTGGATAATCGAGTTCTTCTTCAATCCGTTTCCGGATATCTCGCGCTAGACGATGGGCTGTAATATCATCGATTTGGTCTGGGCGGACAATAATTCGAACTTCGCGTCCTGCCTGGATTGCAAATGATTTCTCCACGCCGTCGTACGATTCAGAAATCTCTTCAAGTTTTTTCAGCCTGCGGATATAGTTTTCAAGCGTTTCACTACGCGCTCCCGGCCTTGCAGCGGATAATGCATCTGCTGCTGCAACCAATACGGCAATTACTGATGTCGCTTCTGTATCCCCGTGATGGGATGCGATACTGTTAATAACCACAGGATGTTCTTTGTACTTGGTTGCAAGTTCAACACCAATTTCAACATGACTGCCTTCTACTTCATGGTCAATCGCTTTTCCGATATCATGTAGGAGTCCAGCACGTCGTGCGAGCGTTACATCTTCTCCAAGTTCTGCCGCCAACAAGCCTGCTAGATAAGCAACTTCTGTCGAATGCTTCAGGACATTTTGACCATAACTCGTGCGGAAACGTAATCTTCCAATGATTTTAATAAGATCTGGGTGTAGATTATGAATGCCAATATCGAAAGTTGTCTGTTCTCCAGTTTCGCGGATAAGTTCATCCACTTCACGCCTCGATTTATCAACCATCTCTTCAATTCGTGCTGGGTGAATTCGCCCATCTTGCACGAGTTTCTCCAGTGCAAGTCGAGCAGTTTCCCGGCGTACCGGATCAAAGCCTGATAAGATGACCGCTTCTGGTGTATCATCGATGATCAGGTCAATACCTGTCAATGTTTCAAGTGTTCGGATGTTACGTCCTTCACGACCGATAATACGGCCTTTCATTTCATCATTCGGTAGATTTACTACCGATACAGTAGTTTCAGCAACATGGTCTGCTGCAAAACGTTGCAAGGCTATGGAAAGAATTTCACGAGATTTCTTATCCGATTCCTCTTTTGCTCGTTGTTCTGCCTCTTTCGTCATAACCGCGATATCTGTAGCAAGTTCTTTCTCGACTTCACTAAGGATGAGCCTTTTCGCCTCATCACGTGTCAGAGATGATATTTTTTCAAGTTCAGATTTCTGAACAGAAACAAGTTCTTCCGCTTTGAGTTCCATCTGTTCGATATGCTGTTGTCTTCCTGTAAGCGCTTCTTCTTTGCGCTCTAGACCAGCGTCTCTTTTATTGAGAGCTTCATCCTTGCGGTCATGATTTTCTTCCCGTTGCAGAAGACGGCTTTCTTGTTTTTGCAATTCCGCCCTTCGTTCACGAATCTCTGATTCCGCTTCAATTCTCAGTTTGTGAGTTTCATCTTTCGCTTCTAGTAGTGCCTCTTTTTTAAGAGCATCCGCTTCACGCTTCGCCTCTTCGACGATTTGTTCTGCCGTATATTTGGCACCAGTCACTTTTGAATCGTTCACTTTCTTATTAAAGGAATTGGTAACAACAGCACCAACGAGCAGACCGAGCAAAGCGGAGATGATCATTTGTAGTACTACTAACATCTAGGTCACCTCCTCCTGCTATTCTTTTCATTTTCAGTCGGCTCATATATCAACGTTCAACATATTGCCAAATTCATTTCAATGGTATGAAATTATACAATTCTAATTGTATCTATCTAAATTTGACATGTCAAGGATACACAGGTCTTTGTGACCCATTATTCTCGAAGTATTAGTAGTCTTTTTCGGAGAATATACAAAAACCGATCACGCCCTACCAAGAGGACGGATCGGCTTTCTGTATAACTTATTCTTCACCTAGCAAAAGTTCCAACTCTTCATCTTCATCTACGTCATGAGCTCCAATAACATAGTTTGAGGTAGCAAGTCCATAAGACTCACGAATTTTATTGGCGATTTCCGCACGGATATCCGGGTTTTCCTTCAAGAACTGCTTCGAATTCTCTCGTCCCTGTCCAAGTCGTTCTCCTTCATAGGAATACCAAGATCCACTTTTTTGGACAACTTCGGAGTCAGCACCAAGATCGATGATTTCTCCTTCTCTAGAAATTCCTTCTCCGTACATAATATCAACTTCCGCTGTTTTAAACGGAGGTGCAACTTTATTTTTCACAACGCGGATTCGTGTTTTATTTCCCACTATATCATTGCCTTGTTTGATCGCTTCTCCACGTCTTACATCAAGACGTACGGAAGAGTAAAATTTCAATGCTCGTCCACCTGGAGTTACTTCAGGGCTACCGAACATAACACCAACTTTTTCACGAATTTGGTTAATGAAGATCGCAATCGTGTTCGATTTATTAATGGCACCGGAAAGTTTACGTAAAGCCTGTGACATGAGACGGGCTTGTAATCCGATATGCGAATCTCCCATTTCCCCTTCAATTTCCGCTTTGGGAACAAGTGCAGCTACGGAGTCAACAACAAAAATATCAACTGCACCGCTTCTTACAAGCGCTTCAGCGATTTCAAGTGCTTGCTCTCCCGTATCAGGCTGGGAAAGTAGTAACTCGTCGATATTAACGCCTAATTTACGGGCATAAACTGGATCAAGCGCATGCTCAGCGTCGATAAATGCCGCTGTTCCTCCGGCTGCTTGTACTTCTGCGATGGCATGAAGAGCAACAGTCGTCTTACCCGAACTCTCAGGTCCGTATATTTCAATAACTCGTCCACGTGGATACCCACCTATGCCGAGTGCAGAATCGAGTGCAAGGGAGCCTGTCGAAGAAGTTTCAACTTCCAGGTTTGTTTTTTCACCCAGTTTCATAATAGATCCTTTACCAAATTGCTTTTCAATCTGTTTTAACGCCATATCTAAGGCGGCTTTACGATCGCTCAATTTATTTCCTCCCTCAAGATAATGTTTCTGTTTTTCTTACTATCTCTAGTATACTCCTTTAATGAGAAATACTCAACCAAAAAGCGAACATTTATTCGATTCGTTTTCTTGAATTGAATATATTAGTGAGAATACAAGGGCGTTTTGCATTTTTAACTGAAAATAAGGGTTAAAAATTAACTTTGCACTTCTTTTTCAGTTAAGTGTTTTATGAGATAATAGAGCGCAAATCTTGCTGCTCTGAGACGGTTTGCGTTTCTTGAACCCGACAGCAACAACTTAAATGTCTCTGTATCTGCATTTGTAGAAGCAATACCAATCCACACAGTGCCGACCGGCTTCCCATCATGTGGATCTGGGCCTGCCGCACCCGTTAGACCTATTCCGATATCCGTTTTGAACGTACGTTTTACGTTTACCGCAAGAGCGGCCGCGCATTCTGCACTGACGACACCATACTCCGCAAGTATAGACTGCTCAATACCAAGTTGTTCCACTTTCGATTTCTCATTGTAAACAACAATGCCACCTTCGAGTGACGAACTAATCCCTGGTTCACCGGCCAGTTCTGCCATAAATAGGCCTGCCGTCAGACTTTCTGCTGCGGCTATTGTCCAACCGTTTCGAATTAGGAGTTCCGCAGCCTTGGATGACAATGTATCATCATCCGTGCCATAGATGAATTCACCAACGAGTGAACGAATTTCTTCTTCCAAAGGCGCGATTAGCTTCATCGCTGCATCGGTCGTTTGTGCTTTTGCAGTGAGGCGTAACGTGACTGCGTCGGCCGTTGCTAGCGGTGCAACTGTCGGATTTGTCTGTTTCTCCAAAATGGGCTGAATCTGGTGTTCAAGCTCAGCCTCGCCAATACCATAAAACTTCAGGATACGCGAAGTGATGACTTCCTGTTTGCCAGTAACACCTAACAAATAAGGAATCGCCTCATCCGTAAACATCGGCTCCATTTCATGCGGTGGTCCTGGCAGAAGGATATATCGCACGCCATCTTTTTCCACTGCCATCCCGGGTGCCATTCCTTTTCGGTTCGCTAAGACTTTCGCGCCTTTAAAAACTAGCGCCTGTTTCTTATTGTTCTCTGTCATAACCCGACCACTGCGCTCGAAATATTGCTGAATATAAAGAAGCGCCTCGTCATCGCTAACTAGCGTTGTGCCAATATGCTTTACAATTGTTTCTTTTGTCATGTCATCTTTCGTTGGCCCGAGTCCACCTGTAAAGATTAAAATATCCGCACGTTTCCTTGCAATTTCAATGACTTCATTCAATCGATCTGGGTTATCACCAACGACTGTCTGATAATGGACATCAATGCCAATTTCCGCAAGTTTTAATGAAATGAATTTAGCGTTCGTATTCGTAATTTGTCCAAGTAATAACTCAGAACCAATCGCAATAATTTCTGCTTTCATAACTTCTCATCCCCTTACATCGAATCAAGCAGCACTTTTCTATTTTTGTAGAAATAGTCGAATCCAGACCAAATTGTAAATACCAGTGCGATATAAAGCATGATGACACCGAAAGGTACACCAATCGATTCGAAAAATATATTATTCAACAACAATGATGTTATTGCCAAGATCTGTGCTACTGTCTTAATTTTCCCGAGTTGATTGGCCGCGACGACTTCCCCGCCGCCTGCAAGGATAAGCCTAAGGCCTGTCACAGCGAATTCACGGCTGATAATGATGATGACAATCCATGAAGGTGCTGTTCCAAGTTCAACAAGTATGATGAAAGCTGCAGAAACTAATAATTTGTCCGCAAGCGGATCCAGAAATTTCCCCATATTTGTAACAAGATTATTTTTCCTAGCGATATAACCATCAAGCCAATCAGTTATAGAAGCAACAATAAAAATAAGTCCACCAATTAAATGTTCTTTCATCATTTCAGTACCAGCGAGTGTTATCGTGCCCAATTTAAAATCAACCAGCATGAAAACCATAAAAACTGGAATGAGCAGAACGCGTGATACGGTTATTTTATTTGGCAAATTCATAAAATACACCATTCCTTTCAAAGAAAATAGTCATCTGAAGTAGATGACTATTACTCTTTCTTGTATTTAATCATAATATTTTGTGGGACGTTATCTTGGGCAGGTACGCCATATTCAAGCAACTCACCGTTCACGTAAATTTCTGTAGACTTAGGACGTCCAACTCGGATTCGAACTGAGTCTGTAGCCGTCACATCAAATTCAACCAATTCCCCTGCTTGCATAATACGTGCAGGTGTCATCCATTCTTTTCCGGCATTATCTTTAACACCAATCCAAGATCCTCCAGTTAGACGGATTTCAAGTTGGAATGATTCTGCTCCAGTAAGTGCATACTCAGATGTTTCTCCGCTTGCACTTTCAAAAGCAAGAGCTTGTTGCGGTTTTTCAGGTTCTTTTTCAGGTTCTTCTTCCACAGGCTTTTCTTCTACTTTTTCTTTGTCGTTCTCAGTAGGATCCGGCTTACTGTTTTCCAATGTTACTGGCTCATTAGTAGTATCATTATCAACATTTCCCTGATTGTTATTAGATTTTCCTTGATAAAGGGTCCACATGACAACTATAATCACGATAATAAATAATGCAACAATGATTTTCGGCATCATTTCATTTAGTTTATCATTACTTTTCAAACCCCTTTTACGCGTCATTGTCGTAGGAGTAAGCTGGCTTGCCTCTTCTTCCGATGACACTGCAGAAGACGTGTCTTTATACATGGATAGCATTTCGTCGGGATCAAGATCTACTGCATCTGCATATTGCTTTATGAATGCCCGTACATAAAAAGACCCAGGCATCATGCTGTAATCTTCATTTTCGATACCAGAAAGGTACCGTTTCTGTATTTTCGTTATTGACTGTAAATCATCTAATGTAAATCCTTTAGTTTTTCTCGCCTGCTTGAGACGATCACCTAATCCTGTCACCAAAAACACCTGCCTATCAGAAGTTGAATAAACCCGACCCATCCGTCATTCCATGGTCGGACATCATATCGTTTTTTTCCATCATTTCATATGTAATTTCTTGATCTGGATCTGTTCTTAATTCAATAATATAATCAAAATCTTCAATGTTGTATTCAGAATGCTGAACGAACATATCCGGATGCTCTACTACTTTAATAGAAGGCATTCGCATCATTTCTCTGACTAGTTGCATGTGACGCTCGTCCTCTGCCTTACGTGTAACAATTCCATCTAAGATAAATATATTATCTTTCGAAAATTCATCACCCGCCAAATTTTTTCTCAACGTTTGCTTAATCATCGTCGAGGAAAGAAAAATCCATTTTTTATTGGCACAAACACTTGCAGCCACGACTGATTCAGTCTTGCCCACTCGCGGCATCCCGCGAACACCAATCAATTTATGACCTTCCTGTTTGAATATTTCAGCCATGAAATCAACAAGAATCCCAAGGTCACTGCGAAGGAAACGGAATGTTTTCCTTTCGTCTACATCACGCTGTATATAACGTCCGTGTCGGACCGCTAAAATATCACGTAACTTCGGCTCACGGATTTTTTTCACATGAATTGTTTCCATCGTCTCGGCGATTTGTTCAAAACGTGCAATCTGGTCATCGTTGTCAGCCCGCAGCAGCATTCCGCGATGCCCGCCATCAACACCATTAATTGTAACAATGTTCACGCGTAGCATTCCTAGCAACGACGATATATCACCCAGAAGACCAGGTCGGTTAACCTGAATTTCGTATTCAAGATACCATTCACCCATCCGACACACACTCCTTTGTCCATTTTTTGAACACGCACTACTATATGACGCACAAGAAGTAATATAGTTCTATGATAGCTGATAAAACGCATTATGAAAAGGAAAAAGGGGATTATATTAATCCCCTTCTCAAATTTATATATACCAGCCGCCGTTCACTTTCATTATTTCACCTGTCATATAATCTGCCTTGCCGCTTAACAAGAAATTAACTGCTTCAGCAACATGCTCTGGTGTCCCAGTACGCATAAGTGGTATCTCGTCGATTACCATCTGTCGTTCATCCATTGGGATATCACTATTCATACGTGTTTCAATCCAGCCTGGTGCCACAGCGTTGACACGCATTCCTGAAAAGGCCGCTTCTTTTGCATATGCTTTCACAAATGCGTGTTGCGCCCCCTTCACAGCGGAATACATCACTTCTCCCGCTGCCCCCGTATTGCCCCAAATTGAACCAATCATTACAATGTAAGATTGCTCAAACTTGCGTAATTGAGGAGATACAAGACTTATAAATCGAGCTGGATTTTGTACATGGACTTTCCATAATGCATCCATGTCATTAGCGGTCGTTTCCGTCAATAGTTTCATCATCGATTGTCCATTTGCAACAACAACAGCACCAACATTGCGAACTTTTTTGACGAGTAATTCTGCTCCGTCTTGTGAACTAAAGTCTGCTTGGACTGTTTGAAAATCCGATTGTGGATATGCCGCAATGAGCTCCTTTTGCAAAAGTTCAACATGTACAGCATTTTCATTGTAATGAAGGAACAGCGACCAGCCTGTAGACGCTAATAGTCGACTAATCGCATCGCCTATTCCACCCGATGCACCAAGTACAATGCAGTATTTCTGCACTCTCATTAGGCCTTATCTGCAGGAATGATTGAAAAGACTGTATGTCCGCTTTCATATGAAAACGTTTGGAAGGCATCTTTCAAATTTTCGAGCGTTAACTTCTCAAGTGTTGGAACAACGTCAAACAAATTCATGTTGTTAAAAGTATAGCGCGTAAACTGGTTTGCGATAAACTCCGGTGAATTCAATGAGCGCATGAATTGACCAATTTTCTTTTTCCTCATCCGATTAAGTTCTAGGTCAGTAATTGGCCAAGTTTCCACAGTGTTTTTCACTGTCTGCTGAATTGCTTTTTCGAGTTGTTCCGGCTCGTCTGTGTCAGAACCAATCATTGCGAAACCGAATCCATTCTCCATCGTGAAATCATAAGAAAATGACTCATCAATAAGCCCATCATTATACGTATTCGTATAGAATTCAGAAGATCTACCAAACAAACTATCCAGGACAAGACCGGCTGAAAGTTCCTGAATAAGCATTTCCTCGCCATCGATATCAGTGTTATTGCATTTCATACCCATTATTAATTTCGGCTTCGATACATCCATGGCAAGTGTACGATTAGCGATAGCTGCAGTGTCCACTTCTGTAGGGAAACTGCGTACAATTTCCGCCGGGTCATCAAATGTTTTCGCTTCCTGATTCTTTTTGATGTAAGCCATCATCTCAGCCGGGTCTACAGCACCTACAACGAAAAGAACCATATTGGACGGATGATAGAAGGTTTCATAGCATTCATACAAATAGTCCGCCGTGATATCTTGAATAGACGCGACTGTACCAGCGATATCAATCTTCACTGGATGTTCATGGAACAAGTTTTCAATTGCACCGAAATAGAGACGCCAATCAGGCTGATCATCATACATCGTTATTTCCTGGGCAATAATACCCTTTTCCTTGTTAACCGTTTTTTCCGTAAAATACGGCTCCTGCACAAAATCGAGAAGAGTCTCTGTATTTTCATACAACTTATCCGTAGCGGAGAATAAATAAGCAGTTCGAGTGAATGAAGTAAACGCATTTGCGGATGCACCATGCACACTAAACTTTTGAAATACGTCCCCATCTTCTTTTTCGAACATTTTATGTTCAAGGAAATGAGCGATACCATCCGGAACCGTCACAGCTTCTGTTTTTCCTCGTGGGATAAATGTCCGGTCTATTGAACCATACTTAGTTGTGAACGTCACGAATGTTTTTGAAAATCCGCGTTTAGGTAAAATATAGACGTCCAATCCATTGTCGAGTTTTTCATTATATAATGTTTCTTGTAAATTATCGAAGTGAATATTCTTCATCATTAATTAGCCTCCTTGCCCGATAACAGATAGACGATTTCTAGTTTAATTTCAGATGCCATCTTTTTAATATCATCTTTTGTTACGGATTCCCAGCCTGTAATGATTGTGTCTGCTGTGAAATTTTCATCAAGCTCTTTGTATTGATCAAACACTTCGATCTGCCCTCTTGCAGAATCAAATGCACTTTTAATACCGTTCGCAAGTAATGCTTTTGTCTGTTCCATTTCAAGGTCTGTAATTTCACCTTGTTGAAGTGCTGTGAGTTGAGCATTAATTAGATTTACGGCTTTTTCTTCAAGTTCAGCATCGATTCCTGCCATTACATAGAGAAGTCCATAATGGGAAGAATAAGAACTGGATGCGTAATACGCCATGCTTTCTTTTTCACGGACGTTAATGAAAAGCTTGCTGTGCGCAAAGCCACCGAAAACTCCGTTTGTCATTTGCATTTTTGCATAATCAGGATGTTTGAATGTAACAGGCGTAGTGAAGCCTAAATGAAGTTTCCCTTGTTTCATGTCTTGTTTTTCGCGAACATGACGGACTTCTGTTTCTTGTGTAGCCGTTTCTTGTGTAGCCGTTTCTTGTGTAGCCGTTTGTTGTGTAGCCTTTTGTTGTGTAGCCTTTTGACGTCCAAGCACTTTACGGCTCTTGAATGTCAGTAACGACCTGATTTTTTCTGTCATTTCATCTTCGTCAATGTCACCCACAACGTAGATATCAATTTCATCTTCATTTAACATACTTTGATATGCTGTAAATAATTCTGCAGAAGTAAGTGCGTCTACTTCCTCTTCCGTTCCATAAGATGGTGCGGATGCGGCGCTATCAGGACGTAAGATTTCAAGCATACGCTTCTGGGCATATCGTGTCTTGTCATCGTAAAGCGAACGAATTCGCTCTTTCACAGACCTTTTTTCACGGTTGACAACTGCTTCATCGAACTGTCCGTCAACTACATTCGGGTCAAAAATGACTGTCTTGATCAAGCTCAGCACTTCTTCAAGCACGCCGCCTTCTGATAGATATTCGTCATTTACACATTCAGCGGATAGAGACACCATATGGGTTTCCCCACGTTTTCCAGCATCTGTGTACAATACTGTTCCATATAATTCATCTAACGCATTGCGGAAATCCGTTTGTGACCGGTATCGCCCGTTTGATTCTTCTAAGACATTCGCCAACACTGCACGAAGAGCCGATTTCTTTTCATCAAGTGCTGTTTTCCACTTGACCGAGAAATTGACTGTTTTGAACTGCTCTGACTTGCGGATATATAATGTGACACCCTCTTGTAACTCAACCTTTTTGAACATATAAACACCTCTGTTTTAGTTAATATGCGGAATCCTCACTTCACTATACATTCCATAAGTCTAAAGATGCAAATAAACTGGTGAATGCATCTTAACTTATGCTGAAATTCATATGAAATAGACCATGTCTGTTGTTTACCCAAAAGTAACCAATAAATAACTTGATCACTCCATAGCCGCTACTTGTTTTTCGATTGCTTTAGATTGAATGACTTCTATTATGATTAACGGAAAAAGTGTGGTTGACCTTCATCCGTCGCACTCCAAATGCATAAGTAGACAGAGTGCTGAAGCATTTCGGGACGAAAGAATAGCTGACTTCGTACCTATAGAAAAGCAACTAAAGATGCAATTTTGGCGGCTGTTGCATTCTCTATGGTTAATCAACAGACGTGGCAATAAACCAAAAAATGCCCCTAAGTCCAATGTATCAGACTATCGGGACATTTTCATTTTTTAACGAATTCCTTTGATATAAGGTTCTCCTACCGCTTTCGGTGCTTGCGATCTTCCGATGAACCCTGCAAGCGCAAGGATTGTCAATGCGTATGGTAAAATGTGTAAATATACATCTGGTACATCTTTCAAGAATGAAATACCCGAGGAACTGATAGCAAGTGCTTGCGCGAATCCGAAGAATAATGCCGCTCCCATTGCGCCAATCGGGTGCCATTTACCAAAGATCAATGCAGCAAGTGCCATGAACCCTTGTCCATTGATCGTCGCATGACTGAAATCATTCGTCATAGTTTGAGAATAGATTGCACCACCAATACCTGCAAGACCACCTGAGATAATAACAGCAATGTAGCGGATTTTCGTCACATTGATGCCCATTGTATCGGCGGCCATTGGATGTTCTCCTACAGAACGGAGACGCAAGCCGAATGGCGTTTTATAAATGATGAACCATGCAAGAAAAGCAAGCAATATTGCCAATATCGATGAACCGTAAATAGCTGTGAAAAATAACGGTCCAATAAACGGAATTTCATGTAAAATTGGAACGTTGAAACGTGGAATACTTTGTTGGATGAAATCAGTCTGCCCTTTGTCAAAAATCAATTTCACAGTAAACAACGCAATGGCAATCCCCAGCATGTTGATAGCAACACCTGATACCACTTGGTTAGCACGAAATGTAATCGATGCGACCGCGTGCATAATGGAGAAGATTGCGGAAACAACCATCGCTACAAGTAAGGCGAGCCATGGTGTCCAAGATCCAAATGTATCAGCATAAAATAGATTGAATAAAATACCGATAAAAGCACCCATAACCATAAGTCCTTCAAGTCCGATGTTAACAACTCCAGCACGTTCCGAGAACATTCCTCCTATTGCAGTGAAAATAAGAGGGGCAGCATATGAAATGGTTATCGGAATGATGAAATAAAGTATCTCAAGAAAACTCATATCATTTTGCCTCCTTTTTCTTTTTCATCTTGCTAAGAAGAACTCGAATGATATAGCCAGATGCAACAAAGAATATGATAAGTGCAATGACAATTGAAACAATTTCAACTGGCACTCCTGCTTCATTCGGCATATTGCCGGCACCATATTTCAATGATCCGAACAAAGATGCTCCGAAAATAACACCAAGTGGCGTATTGGCACCTAGTAAGGCGACAGCGATCCCGTCAAATCCAATGCCAGTGAACCCACTGCGACTTACCATATTACCAAATGTTCCAAGCGCTTCCATTGCACCTCCAAGTCCAGCAAAAGCACCGGAAACAACCATTGAAAGAATGATGTTCTTTTTCACGTTCATTCCCGCGTATTGAGAAGCATGGTCGTTAAATCCGACCGATTTAAGCTCAAACCCGGTTTTTGTTTTCTCTAAAATGAACCACATGACCACAACCATTGCTAGTCCGACGAAGATTCCGTAGTGTAATGTTGAGAAATCAGTCAGATTAGATAAGAAATCGGAACGCAGCGATGCAGTCTGATGAATTTTTTCTGTTTTGTATCCACCATCAGAAACCGCCTTTATCAACGCATTTACTGTATGAAGTGCGATGTAGTTCATCATTATTGTTACGATAACTTCATGTACTTGAAGCGTTGCTTTTAAAATACCCGGAATCAGTCCCCATAGCGCTCCTGCTAATGCAGCTGCAATAAGTGCCAGTGGTAAGTGAATGATTTTTGGCAATTCAAATGCCACACCGACATATGCCGCCGCAAACCAACCGACAATTAATTGTCCTTCCACCCCAATATTGAAAAGCCCGGATCGGAATGCAAAAGCAACTGCGAGACCTGCTAGTATATATGGGCTTATTTGTCGGATTGTTTCTCCGATTGAATACATATCACCGAAAATTCCGTTCCATAATGCGATATAGCCAGCAACCGGATCATATCCGCTGAACCACATTACTGCTGCTCCCACTAGCAATCCAAGAATAATCGAGATGATGGGTACCAGTATATTTATTATCCTATTCGACATGGCTATCATCACCTTCTTTCAGCGTAACAGTAGCCTTATCTCTGGCTTGACCTGCCATGAGAAGGCCGAGTTGCTGCTCTGTTGTTTCGGCTGGAATAACTGTATCAACAATTACTCCGTCGTAAATAACTGCAATTCGATCAGAAACGTTCATGACCTCATCTAGTTCGAATGAAATTAGAAGAACCGCTTTGCCGTTATCACGTTGTTCTATTAATCTTTTATGAATGAATTCAATTGCACCAACATCAAGACCGCGAGTTGGGAGTGCAGCAATTAGTAACTCTGGGTTACGATCCACTTCGCGTCCAATGATGAGCTTTTGCTGATTACCACCTGAAAGCGAACGAGCTAACTCATGCTCACCTTGTGTCCGTATGTCAAACATCTCGATGATTTCTTTTGCTTTTTTAGTTATGAGTTTATAATTCATAATGCCCTTTTTGGATAGAGGTTCTTTATAATAGGTTTGTAATGCCACATTGTACCCGACAGAAAAATCAAGAACAAGGCCGTGCTTATGACGATCTTGCGGAATATGCCCGAGACCGGATTCTGTTATGTCACGTGGCTTTTTCCCAGTGACATCCTTTGAATCTATGAACACTTTTCCACTCTTCACTTTTCGAAGACCTGCAATTGCCTCGATCAATTCAGACTGCCCATTGCCGTCAATTCCCGCGATTCCTACGATTTCACCTTTACGGACGGAAAGATTTAAGCCTTTTACTTTCGGAACTCCACGGTAATCATCCACAACTAAGTTTTCAACACGAAGAACTTCTTCGGCCGGATATGATGGTCCTTTTTCCGTTTTGAATGTCACTTGACGCCCCACCATCAATGTCGCAAGCTCTTGTGGGTTTGTTTCTGAAGTAATAACTGTCCCAATCCCTTTACCTTTACGGATAATGGTCACTCGATCGGACACATCCATTATTTCCTGAAGTTTGTGGGTGATGATGATAATCGATTTTCCTTCGTTAATCAATTTCTTAATAATTGAAATCAGTTCAGTGATTTCTTGCGGTGTTAAAGATGCAGTCGGTTCATCGAAAATCAGAATTTCTGCTCCACGATAAAGCGTTTTCAATATTTCTACTCGTTGTTGCATACCAACTGATATATCTTCAATCTTTGCATAAGGGTCCACATCAAGGCCGTATAGTTTCGAAATTTCAGCCACTTTTTTCGCAGCATCTTTAACGTTAATCATGCCCATTTTTTTGGGTTCATTGCCAAGAATGATATTTTCTGTAACTGTTAGATTTTCAACAAGCATGAAATGTTGGTGAACCATTCCGATGCCCAAACTATTCGCGACGTTTGGATCTGTAATCGCAGTTGCTTTTCCACGTACCCTAATTTCTCCACCTTCAGGTTGATAAAGACCAAAGAGCACGTTCATTAACGTAGATTTCCCTGCTCCGTTCTCGCCTAATAAAGCATGTATTTCACCTTTTTTAAGCTGAAGGGTAATATCATCGTTCGCAACAAAACTACCGAACTCCTTTCGGATATTCAGCATCTCAATAACATATTCCACCGGATTCACTCCCTCACTTTTGCCTATGTAAGAATAAATTAATACAAGAAAAGAGTCCTTGCATGGTATCTTTTATTCTATTAATTTAAACGGAAATCATGAAGACCGAACAAAATCGGTCTTCATGATTACGTATTGCATTTATTATTATTTAGCTCTGAATTCTGGCACTTCGATTTCACCGTCTGCAATTTGCTTAGTGAATTTTTCTACTTCGTCTAATACATCTTGTGGAATTGCTCCGCGTGAATCAGCAAGTGCAATACCATTGTCAGCAAGACCGAAAGTTGTTACTTCTCCGCCTGGGAATTCACCTTTAGCAGCTAAATCTGCTGTGTTTTTAACAGCAATGTCAACACGTTTAAGCATTGAAGTCAATGTAATATTATCGTCGCCTACTTTACCTTCTTCGTACTGATCAGAGTCAACGCCGATTACCCATACATATTCATCCGGGTTAGCTTTTTTACGTTCTTTAGCTTCAGCGAATACACCGTTACCGGAACCGCCGGCAGCGTGGAAAATAATATCTACGCCTGAAGAATACATACGGTTTGCAGCTGCTTTACCAAGTTCAGCTTTTGCAAAATCGCCTGTATACTGAACATCAACTTTAAGTTCAGGTTTCACTGCTGCAACACCTGCAAGGAATCCAGCTTCAAAGCGCTCGATTACCGGAATATCCATGCCACCAACAAAACCGATTTTATCGGATTTCGTCATCTTAGCAGCTGCAACACCTGCAAGAAATGCTCCTTCTTGCTCTTTGAACATAAGGCTTGCTACGTTTGGTAACTCAGAAGTTTCATCAACAAGCGCAAAATGATTGTCAGGACGTTGTGTAGCAATCTCTTCAACAGACTCTTTCAATAAGAATCCTACTCCGAAGATTAGATCGAAGTCACGTTGAACTAGTTTATTAAAGTTTGGCAGATAATCAGCGTCTTCTGCTGATTGTAAGTAATCATAACCGCCATCGCCTTTTGTATATTTATTTTCTTCACCATATTCTTTGATACCTGTCCAAGCAGATTGGTTGAACGATTTGTCGTCAACACCACCCGTATCCGTTACCATTGCGATGGAAAATGTATCTTCTTTTGGAGCACTTGCAGAACCTTCTTTTTCTTTCGCTTTATCCGTTCCACATGCCCCAAGTAGTGTACCTGCAGCAAGAACCATTGATAAAGCCAAACCAAATTTACGTTTGCTCATTGTTGAAACCCCCTGTTTATTTCATATTAGTAGGACGAATTAACGTCTTATACCCTTTTTCGTACAACATGGAAACTGAATTTATCAGCCCGAAAATAATTTTTCGAGTAGAGGACCATTTCGCCAGCCTCACTGTAATGATGCTGCAGGAGGACTAGAAGCGGAACATCTACACCACATCTAAGGATGGACGATGCTTCATCGTCATACCCTACAGGTTCAATGTGTGCTACAGCTTGAACAATACGGATTGCGCCCGTTTTTTCGATTGCATCGAATATGGATTCATTCAATAGTTCTTCCGTTCCTGCTGGAAGGTTTTTTGAAAGCACCTGATCGATACAATAAACCACTGGATCGCCGTCTGCAGTCCTTACTCTTTTGATTGTAACTAGACGATCATCTTCATCGCATTCGAACTTTGCCGTACTTTCCTCGCACGGATCTGTTTCTGAAACATCCATGAAAATCGTTCCCGGCTCCATGCCTGCATCCCGAATCATAGATGACACGCTGGACAAGTGTTCAATACCCGATGAAAATAATGGCTTTGGATTAACGAACGTCCCAACGCCGTGCTTTCTGACGATAACTTTATCTTCTTCAAGCACACGAAGTGCTTCGCGAAGTGTTGCTCGGCTGACACCTAACGTACGGGCAAGTTCGAATTCTGAAGGGAAACGTTCATTCTCTTTGAATATGCCAGATTCGATGTCCTTTTTCAGACGTTCTATCACTTGCACATACAGATGTCTTTGATCCGCCTTTACCATCATTAAATCTCCCCCTCTACGAGGTCAGACCTCTGATGTTAAACGTCACTACTAATCATCCATACTATATCACTATTAGCACATAAAATAAACAATACTTCAAAAAAAAAATGAAATATGTTTTCTTGAAGTGAACAAATATACCTATTTAGTCATTCTAATTAAGAATAAATATCCGTATCATCCTTACTAATTAGAACTTGACGCGGTTTACTGCCTTCAGGCGGCCCTACAATCCCCCGCATCTCCATCTGGTCTACAATGCGTGCCGCTCTCGAATAACCGACCCTGAAACGACGCTGCAACAAGGAGACGGAAGCTGTCTGCATGTCCGTCACGAGTTGAACTGCTTCATCATAATATTCGTCCGTTTCTTCATGTGGTGACACTTCTTCTATTTCTGTTGGAATCATGTCTTCTTGGTACTGGGCTTTCTGCTGTTCAATGACAAAATCAACAACTGCCTCGACTTCAGCATCCGTCACAAATGCACCTTGAATCCGGACCGGTTTTGCAACACCCGCCGGCAAGAATAGCATGTCACCCCTACCAAGTAGTTTTTCCGCGCCGCCACCGTCCAAAATCGTTCTTGAATCGATTGATGATGACACAGCGAACGCGATTCTAGACGGAATATTCGCTTTAATGATCCCTGTTATAACGTCAACACTCGGTCGTTGTGTTGCAATGATCAAGTGAATTCCAGCAGCACGTGCCATTTGCGCAAGCCTCGTTATTGAATCCTCCACATCACTAGATGCAACCATCATGAGGTCCGCGAGCTCATCCACAATAACGACTATGTACGGCATACGTGGATGCTTTTCCTCATTCTCTTCGTTCCATACTTCGATATGTTCGTTGTACCCTTCAATATTTCTAGTTCCCGTGTGAGAAAACAGTTCATAACGTCTTTCCATTTCAGATACTACTTTTTTCAGAGCTTGAGATGCTTTCCGTGGATCTGTGACGACAGGTGCGAGTAGGTGAGGAACGCCGTTATAGACATTCAGCTCGACCATTTTAGGATCAATCATCATCATTTTCACTTCATGCGGTTTCGCACGCATTAATATACTGACGATAATGCCATTGATACATACACTTTTACCGCTACCTGTTGAACCGGCAATCAGAACGTGCGGCATTTTATTCAATTCTGCCAGCATCGCCTGTCCTGTTACGTCACGTCCAAGTGAAATCATTAATTTGGAATCAGGGCGATTATTCTCTTTTGCTTCAATGACTTCACGCAAACTGACAACAGCAACCGAACTGTTCGGTACCTCAATCCCAATTGCAGACTTCCCAGGAATCGGTGCTTCGATTCGAATCCCACTTGCTGCTAGCGCAAGTGCTATGTCGTCAGCTAGGCTCACGATACGACTTACTTTGACACCCGTATCTGGTAACACCTCATACTTCGTGACAGCTGGCCCAAGATGTACCTCAGTAACCTTCGCTTTCACGCCGAAGCTAAGAAAAGTTCGTTCAAGCTTTTGTGCATTCGCCTGAATCGAATTGTATTCTTCCGATTGATCGATAACGGGCGTTTGCTTCAGTAATGACGGAGGAGGTAAAATGTATGATTCATTCTCTTCTTCTCCTGTCACACCTGTATAAGCATTGACTTCGAAGGCAACTTCCTGTTGTTGTTCTTCCACTACCGCTGCCTGTTCATCCTTAACAGGCTTATCTATCCGTTCACTAAAGGCCGAAATAATTGGTTGTGATACAATCTCTTCGATATCCGGCTGAATTGGAGGCAGATTTCGCCCAGATTGCTCATCCCCTGAATTAGCTTTTTTCTTCGAGCGTGTCGTTCTTGGTTCGCTAGAAGACTTTTTAACTGACGGCGCTTTTTTTGTAAATAAATCCTTCATCGAATTAAGCAGTTTCGGGAAGCGTTCAGCTACATATGGGACAAATGCTTTTCCCGTTAAGAGAACAACGCCAATTAAAAATAATAAAATCCCCGCAACCGTTGCTCCAGCCGAGTCAAACAACGCATGGAACATGGCAAAAAGAACTGCTCCAGCCATTCCACCACCGAGCGCTCCACTTCTAGAAGTGATGCCATCGTTTGTGATAAGTACTTTCCAAGTTTCTTTTAGTGCTGACTCCGACATTAAAACGCGGCTTTCATACAGTTCCTTGAATAAATGGACATGACTAAACAGAACAAAGCTCGCCAAGATGAAAAAACAGCCTCCCACAATACGATTTCTCCAACCGCCTACTTTCTGTTTAATCATAAACATAAGCGCCTGAACAATTAGCAGGAGTGGAATTGCAATATGCCAATTCCCGAAAATAAATCTAGACAAGGAAGAAAGTCCTCTCCCAGCAACACCGAATTCAAACATGATGATGATAGCAAGGCCAATCATTCCCAAGCCCATCACTTCGTAGATCAACGGATGTAACTCAGCTGACTTCTTTTTCTGTCCAGTCGTTTTCTTTTTCTTCTTTCCTTTTTTCCTAGACATATTCTTACGTTACCTCCTTTTTACAAAAAAGGGCTTCCCACCGGTCAGACGGTAAGGAAACCCTTTGTAGCATTAATAATAAATAATAAGTTAGAAGCTTACCAACTTAGATTCGTGTCTAGACTCAAGACGCCTGCACTTTTCTTTTGAATTAATATTCCATAATTATAGGAATAATCATTGGTCTTCTTTTCGTTTGCTGATACAAATACGAGCTAAGCGTATCACGTATTTCTTGTTTAATGTTTGTCCATTCGAACGTCTCTTTATTCACATACTTCTCAACAATTTTTCTGACAAGATTTGCGGACTCTTCAAGTAGCTCTTCGGACTCACGTACATAGACGAATCCGCGCGAAACGATTTCCGGTCCTGCCGCGATGCGCTTTTGTTTACGATTTAGTGTTACAACCACTGTAAAGATTCCATCCTGCGAGAGGAGTTTGCGGTCGCGAAGAACGATATTTCCAACATCGCCTACACCGATACCATCAATCAGAATATTACCTGCCTGCACTCGTCCACTCATGCGCATTTTATCATTTTTATATTCGACAATATCGCCTTTGTCCGCAATAAATATTTGTGACTTTTGAAGTCCTGTTTCCTGTGCTAGCTTGGAATGCGCAATGAGCATCCGATACTCACCTTGGATAGGGATGAAATAGTCGGGTTGCATCAGGTTCAGCATTAGTTTCAAATCTTCTGAACTACCATGCCCCGATACATGGACATTCTTACTTGAAGTAAGGACGCTTGCACCAGCTTTTGCAAGATCATTCATCGTCTGAAACATCGAAACTTCCATCCCTGGAGATGGTGTAAACGTAATAAGAACTGTATCTGTTTCTTTGATGCGCAAGTCTCTATGCTGTTTACGGACAATTTTTTCAAGGGCATCAAGCGGTTCTCCCTTGTTACCTGTCACGATAATTACAACTTTATCATCATCATATTTCTCAATTTCTTTAACCGGAATGACAATGTCATCTTCAATTGTTAAATAACCGAGTTTCAAGCCAACCTCAAAGTAACTTTCAAGACTTTTCCCAACGACAGCAACTTTTTTCCCTGTTTCAAGTGCTGTGTCGAACACTTGCTGGATACGGATAAAGTTCGATGCATACAGTGCGACTAAAATTCGGCCTTCTGCTCCGTGGAATGTTTTGGATAAACTTTTTTCAATAACCGACTCTGAGGTCGTGTAGCCCGGACGCTCCGCTTCAGAAGAATCCGACATGAGAATGAAGACACCTTCTTCACCAAGTGCAGCCATCTTCGCAATGTCTGGACGATATTTACCTTTAGCAGACTGATCGAACTTGAATTCGCCAGTGTGCACAATCGCCCCTTCACTTGTATGGAAAACTATTCCAAGTGAATCTGGGATACTGTGTGTCGTATGGAAGAATGTCACATATGTACATTTGAAATTCATGCGACTTTTGTTTGTAACTTCAAAAAACTTGACGTTAGGTGGTGCTGGCATCACTTTTAAATGTTCTTTCGCTAGTGCAATTGTCAATTTAGATCCATAGACAGGTGCTTGTACTTTTTGCAATAGGTACGAAATTGAACCAATTGCGTCTTCATGACCGTGCGTCAAGAAGATTCCTTTTACGCGGTCTTTGTTTTCTTCGATATAACTAATATCTGGAATGACGATGTCGATTCCAAGCATTTCTCCTTCAGGGAACATAAGCCCTGCGTCAACGATGAAGAGTTCTTCATCAACTTCGACCACGTACATCGCTTTACCGATTTCTCCAACTCCACCGAGTGGAATGATTCTAATTATTTCATTTTTAGTTTTCGTCACTTTGTTTCCTCCTATTAATAATTCCCGTCCATAACGACTATATTTCATTATACGGGACAGGAGCTATCTGTACAAACAAAAAAAGCCGGTAATTGATACCGGCTTCGTTTAATTAAAAATATGAAGGTTTTTTTCATAGTTTTTCCAGACTTTATCAAAGGCATCATCCTTGCCTTCGAGTCCGATCAGTGGCAACCTGACTCCCCCAGTTTCAACTCCCAGTTTTTCTAGTGCGTATTTCACCATTACCGGATTGGGTGCGGAAAATATTGCTCGGAATAAAGGAAGTAACGTTCTATGCATCGCACCCGCCTGTTCCGTGTGTCCGTCCTTGAACGCTGCAATCATCCGTTGCATTTCATTGCCTGCAACGTGTGAGGCGACCGACACGATACCTTTTCCACCTATTGCAAGGGTAGGTAACGCCAACGCGTCGTCCCCACTGTAGACTGAAAATCCGTTATCCGTCCCAGAGATGATGTCAACTATCTGGTCGAGGCTTCCACTCGCTTCTTTTACCGCTCGGATATTTTTTATTTTTGATAAAGCGATAAGTGTCTCTGGAATCATATTTACGGCAGATCGTCCTGGGATATTGTACAACATAACTGGCAGGCTGGTTTCCCCTGCAACATGCGAAAAGTGAGCGTACATTCCTTTTTGATCAGGTTTGTTGTAATAAGGTGCGACGAGCATAATACCGTCAGCCCCCACTCGTTCCGCCATCAGTGTAAGCTTGACAGTTTCTCTTGTAGAAAACGTACCCGTCCCTGCGATGACTGGTACGCGCTTATTCACTATTTTTACAGTTAATGCAAAAAGTGCTTCCTTCTCTTCTACAGAAAGTGTAGGTGATTCGCCAGTCGTACCACACACGACCAATGAATCACTTCCATTCGCAATCAGATGATCAATCAGTTTTGCAGTTTTGTCGTAATCAATGTCTCCCGTTGATGAAAAAGGTGTGACCATTGCCGTCGATACGCGTCCAAGTTCCATATTTATCAGCCCTTCATTTTGATTTATTAGTTAATCAAAGTTTCTGCAATTTGCACAGAATTAAGCGCCGCACCTTTAAGAAGATTGTCCGATACAATCCACAGGTGGAATCCTGATGGATGGTTTGGATCTTTTCGAATACGACCCACAAACACTTCATCTTTTCCTTCGGCGAATAATGGCATCGGGTACAATTGTTTAGATGGATCATCTTGGACGACGACGCCTGGCGCATTTTCAAGTAAAGCATGAAGCTCTTTTACGGATACTCCGTCCTTACCAATTTCAATATATACTGACTCAGAATGCCCTGTAACGACAGGTAGGCGCACACAAGTCGCTGACACGGCCAATTTTTGATCATTAAATATTTTTTTTGTTTCATTTATCATTTTAAGTTCCTCAAGTGTATAGCCTGAAGGATCGAATGCGTCAATTTGGGGAATCGCATTGAATGCGATTGGATAATGCCGTTCTGCTGAAGCAGATGGTAAAATAGTTGCTTCTGTTTTCGAACGGTTTTCAAACTGTACACTTTGATTTTCCAATTCATCAATTGCTTCGGAACCTGCACCTGAAACTGCTTGATACGTGGAAACAATGATTCGATTTAGACCGAACTTCTCACGAATTGGTTGTAATGCAGTAACCATCTGAATCGTTGAACAGTTCGGGTTAGCGATGATTCCTGTATGTCCACTTAAAGCTTCAGTGTTCACTTCAGGAACAACTAGCGGAATTTCTTTTATCATTCGGAATGCGCTTGTATTATCGATGACAACCGCACCTCTTTTTACTGCTTCATGTGCAAACTTTTCAGAAATGGCACCGCCCGCACTAAAAAAAGCAATATCGATGCCGGCGAATGATTCTGGAACAGTTTCTTCAACGATATAGTTATAACCGCCCGCCGTAATCTCTGTTCCAGCAGACCGTTTCGATGCTAGTAACTTGATAGATGCGACAGGAAAATCACGTTCAAGTAATTTCTCAAGAATTTTCGTACCAACTGCCCCCGTCGCTCCAACTATTGCAACATTCATTTTTTTCATCTCTATCTCCCTTTCGGCTCATACGGATTTACAAATAATCAGATTATGCAAATGTTATGCTGTTTTCCACATTGCCCAAAAAACGGCACGATAAGCAGAAACACTATAATCCCTTACACCGTTAGCAGTTCATTGGAGGAATTATATCATATATTCGATTATTCTGCTCTTTAATTAATTATGAATGATTAATAACGGTTGAAGTTGTCTTTTTTCGAGGGCAGCAGCTGCCGCAGGTACCATGAGTGTGAAATCGGAGATAAGTGAGTTTGGCTTCTTCAACGGATCGTCCTGTCCGAACGGGATGAAAAAGACATTTTTCATATTGAGTAGTTTCATAAGATTCATTGCGTTTAAACCGAGTGCATCATTTGTTGAAATCCCAATGAGGACAGGACTGTCATTTCGTAGTGTAGCTTTGGCAGCCATCAATACAGGTGAATCTGTCGCCGCGTTGGCAAATCGACTCATAGAATTCCCAGTCATCGGTGCAATAACCATACAATCGACTGGGGTTTTCGGACCGAATGGCTCAGCTCCAACAATCGTAGAAATGACTTTCTCGCCTGTTGCCTTTTCAATTCGTTCTATCCATTCTTCTCCAGTTCCGAAACGCGTTGCAGCTGTCAAAACAGAGTGAGTGATAACGGGTACGACTGCAGCTCCTGCGTCTTTTAGTGCAGTAATTACTGGTATGATTTCCTCATACGTACAATGTGAAGCCGTAATCCCCAGACCTATTCTCTTTCCCTTTAGCATCGTGTTCCCCTTTCATCTTCTATACATTCTCTCGAGCGCATCCGCTAAAGCGACTGCTGCATCTACAGGAAAGTGTTTTCCCGGTAATCCGAGGAGTACTGTATAGTATTCAGATGAAAGCTGCGCCTTTAGGCAGCCCGGGGCTGATGCAAGGTCATAAATGTGCAGACTGGGGTTCTTAGTAGCAGCAAGCCATTTAGCGGGAATCGTGTTGATCAAAATCTCATCTTTCATTGCCCAATCATCCGTTAACAGCTCGGTCTTATATCCGTGATAACAGGCTTCACCGAGCTGAGCGTCAGCCCTAGCAACGACGGTCACAATGGCCCCTAAAGACGCCAATGCATGCGCTGTTGCCTTGCCAACCTTACCGAAACCTGCTATTGAAAAATGAGTCCCTGAAATGCACCGTTTAGTACGTGCATAGTATTCATGAATGAATCCCTCGGCAGTCAGTTTCGCATTTTGCCAAATGAATTGCTCTTCTTTAAAATAGGAATGGATTGACAGTCCCGCCCCTTTATAGGACCTCAACCACTCCTCCGACGCAACTCCTGTAAAGAGCTCCGTTCCCTCTTCTAATAATGACGGAGGGATTGGATCTTTCATTTGTAAAATCGGGAACACAATTTGCTTTGGCGAATATTCAACAATTCTTTCACCAAGTTCATCCGAATAATTATTGGTTCCAATATGGTGAGTGGCAAATCCTCGTTCAAACATTATCTTACTGCAAGTTCCCAATCTGCTATCCGTTCCAATGAAGAGCCAATTATTATCCTTCATAGCTAGCCAACTCATCCATACTATGCGTTTTTCCGAACAAAATACGATGTTCTCCAATCAAGACAATTTCATGCCAGGGTATGAATTCTTCCGAAGCTTCCTGACGGTTCTTGAATGAAAAACGACCGAACTTCTTCTTTATTTCAAATCCGATAATATCGCCTGTTTTTCCGTTAAAAATAAGGTCGGTATCCGCCAAAAAACCATAGCGGACCCCGTCCTCAACTTGAATAAGCTCTTTTTGAGCAAGTTCTGAAAGTAGCATCGTCATTCCCCTTTCCTTCATCTCCATCCATCATATGAGAGGAACATGGGAAAACTGACTGACACCATCAATCAAATATTAAATTCTTTTAGAACATCCTTTGGCGCAATGATGGATATTGCCCGTTGCCCCCCAAAGATGTCGTTTGCCATTCTATACACCTGACTTATTTCGACATTATCGATAAGAGCTACGACTTCATCTGCAGATTTATGTTCCCTTAAAATGAGTTCGTTTTTCCCATTGCGGTGCATTATCGCTTCTGAACTTTCTAGTCCAAGTAGGAAGCCGCCTTTTAACTGCTCTTTCGCATTATGCAATTCATTTTCCGTAATGCCTTCTTTTAAGATCGCATCAATAACACCATCAATCGTATCGGATAATTCCCTTAGATTCTCAGGGGAAGTACCGCCGTATATCATGAATGCACCTGTCGATTTATATGCTGAGAAATAGGAATGAATTGAGTACGCCAGACCACGTTCTTCACGAACTTCCTGAAATAGTCGCGAGGACATCGAGCCCCCTATTATACTATCCAACACAATTAACTCTGGGATTCGTTCATCATCTACAGGTAGCCCTGTAAAGCCAAGACAGATATGTGCTTGTTCAATATCTTTTTCTTTTAAAGTAAGTCCACCGTGGAATTCAGGTAACGCTAATGGTGCCGAGTGTTCGGCCTTCTTTTCCCGTTTGAACGAACCGAACTGAACTTCAATAAGCTGTATTAATCGTTTGTCATAGTTCCCCGCTACAGATATGACAATCTGCTCCGGAGTGTACATTTTTTCCATGAAGTCATCTATCATTTTGCGATTGAAAGTACTTATTGTTGCTTCATTTCCAAGTACCGGTTTTCCAATTGGTTGTTCTGGATACATAACTGGCCATAATCTTTCATCTACATCGTCATCGGGCGCATCTTCAACAGCCGCAAGCTCATCAAGGACAATGGACTTCTCTTTTTCGATTTCCGCTTCATCAAACGCCGAGTTGAAAAACATATCGGTTAAGATTGAGAGTGCGCGGGGAGCTTGATGTCCAAGTACTGTCGTGTAATAACACGTCATTTCTTTCGATGTAAAGGCGTTAACATCTCCACCAATCCGATCAAATTCCTCTGCTATCGTACGCGCACTTCGTGAAGCTGTCCCTTTAAAGAGCATGTGTTCAATAAAATGAGCGATTCCCGCTTCCGATTCCATTTCGTCTCCCGAACCGGCACCAACCCATATCCCTAGTGCCACCGAGCGTACATGCGGCATTTTTTCATGGACGATTCTGACGCCATTTTGGCATATATGCGTTTCTATCATTCCTCGAATCCCCCTTTAAACTCTATTCTTTTGTATAGTATATTTGATAAATGAAGAAAAGCGCAAGCTGCTCGGACTAGTGAACTTAGCATAAGTTCACCACATCACCTCTTGTTTGCTTATTACCTGAGCGTAAGGTCGCTGGCAACTGAACAATAAGGAAAAAGCCCTCATCTTCATTTGAAGAGGGGGGCTTTCCATTCGATTACTTTATGTCGATTTAGCTATTTGCTTTTTCAGCAGCTGCTTTTTCTTCAAGAATGACAACTTTTCTAGACAAGTTAACTCGTCCCTGGTTATCGATTTCAATTACTTTAACGAACATTTCATCGTTCATTTTCAAGACGTCTTCAACCGATTTCGTCCGTTCTTCTCCAATTTCAGAAATATGAAGAAGTCCATCTTTTCCTGGGAAGAGTTCAAGGAATGCACCGAATTTCTCAATTCGTTTCACTTTCGCCATATAATATTCGCCAACTTTTGCTTCACGAACGATATTTTCAATCATCGCTTTCGCTTTGGCGTTCATTTCATTATTTGGAGAAGAGATGTAAATCGTACCATCTTGCTCAGTATCGATTTTAACGTTCGTCTCTTCAATGATTTTGTTAATCACTTTTCCGCCAGGCCCAATTACGTCGCGAATCTTGTCTGGATTTATTTTGATGACGATAATTTTCGGAGCATATTCCGAAAGCTCTTCACGCGGTCCTGAAATTGCTGTGATCATATGGTTTAAAATCTTCAAGCGACCCACTTTTGCTTGTGTCAATGCTTCTTCCAAGATTTCACGTGAAAGACCCTCAATTTTAATATCCATTTGAAGTGCAGTAATCCCTTTAGAAGTTCCTGCCACTTTGAAGTCCATATCGCCAAGATGATCTTCCATCCCTTGGATATCGGAAAGGACAGAATAGTTGTCCCCTTTTTTCACAAGACCCATTGCGATACCCGCAACCGGAGCTTTAAGTGGAACACCCGCATCTAACATAGCCATTGTTGAAGCACAGATTGATGCTTGTGAAGATGAGCCGTTTGACTCAAGCACTTCTGCTACGAGACGGATTGTGTACGGGAAATCAGTGTCATTCGGGATAACTGCCGAAAGTGCGCGTTCGCCGAGGGCACCGTGTCCGATTTCACGACGGCCTGGTCCACGGATTGGACCCGTTTCACCAACACTGAAGTTCGGGAAGTTATAATGGTGCATGAAACGTTTTGTTTCTTCAAGACCAAGACCATCGATGATTTGTACTTCACCGAGGGCTCCCAGTGTACAAACACTAAGCGCTTGCGTTTGGCCGCGTGTAAAGAGACCCGAACCGTGCGTACGTGGCAAGAGGCCAACTTCTGATGCAAGTGGACGGATTTCATCAAGGCCGCGGCCATCAGGACGGATTTTCTCATCCGTAATTAGGCGACGTACTTCTTCTTTAACCATTTTATCCAAAACGCCTTTTACTTGTTTCATCGTAGCATCGTCCGCTTCGTTTTCTTTGTAGCGTTCGATCACTTCGTTTTTCACTGCATTGATAGCATCTTCACGCGCATGCTTCTCTACGGTTTGGATTGCATTGATAAGATCGGTTTCACAGCTATTTTTAATATCAGACATAATTGTTTCATCCAATGTGAATAGTGCAACTTCCGTTTTCGCTTTGCCAATTTCAGCAACAATTTTTTCTTGGAATTCAATCAGTTTAATGATTTCTCCGTGCCCGAACATAATTGCTTCAAGGATGATATCTTCCGCGACTTCTTGTGCGCCTGCTTCAACCATGTTGATAGCATCTTTAGTACCAGCGACAACAAGGTCTAGCTCACTCTTTTCCAATTGAGCCGGTGTTGGGTTAACGATGAATTTCCCGTCGATTAATCCAATTTGGATACCAGCAATCGGTCCTTCGAAAGGAATATCAGAAACCGACAATGCAAGTGAAGAACCGAGCATTGCTGCCATTTCAGATGAACAGTCTTGATCAACTGACATAACAAGTGAAATAACTTGAACATCATTGCGGAATCCATCTGCAAATAAAGGACGGATCGGACGGTCAATTAGTCGGCTTGTTAAGACCGCTTTTTCTGACGGGCGTCCTTCACGTTTAATGAAGCCTCCCGGAATTTTCCCAACCGCATACATGCGTTCTTCATAATTCACTGTAAGAGGGAAGAAATCTAACCCCCGTGAATTTTTAGAAGATGTTGCAGTCGAAAGTACTGTTGTTTCTCCGTAGCGTACAAGTACTGCTCCGTTAGCCTGTTTTGCAAGTTGACCCGTTTCAATTGTCAACGGGCGACCTGCCCAATCAAGTGTGTAAACTTTTTTCTCTGTCATAAATTGAACCCCTCTCCATATTCCAGCCTGAACTGTATACGTGTATGTATTAGTTGTAGTGTAAGTGATAGCGCTCAGTGAACACAAGTTTTTACATCATTAACCGTCATCATGGCACATTTGTACAGTATACCACTTTATTGTGGTTTCTAGTATAGAATAGGTGGAATCGATGTGTTTTTTGAGTGGCGAATTAAAATACTTGTGTATGTGTGGAATTGGGGATTTAAAAAATAGCCACTACTGACTTAGGTTGAAGGCTATTTAGGGGGAATGCATGATCCTTTGAATAACGCTACAGCGCTTAGAAAATGCCTTTCGCCATAAGCCAGATAGCGTTCGTTGTCACCAGTCTCATGGCTTCGGCTGCCCCTGTAAGGCGCCAAAGCTATTTTATATACCTTTTTCGATACTTAAAGCATGCGGCGATCGCGACTAACCCCATACCGTTTGTAAAATGATTGGTGGCCAGTATTTACATTCAACTATTCCGTTAAATACGGAATCATGCCTCTTCCTTAATTTCTCTAAGAGCATTGCGCACGTCTATATTGAAACCAGTTTCAGATACAATCCATGCCATCGGGTTTTCATCTATCTTACTCCACAATGACCAGGCTGAATCAAAAAGACCTCTTTTCATTGTAGGTTGTTGTGCCGGATCAAAAAGAAAATTGACCGTTCCTATTATGTACAGCTGGTATATTCTTATGCTAAACCCGCTTAGAATCCTCCGTTCCTAAGTGATTCATCCAAGAAGACCTCTTTAAGGCTATTTTAAATGAACAATCTACAAGTTCAATATTAGCTTACGTATATTGCGGAGCTGTCTGTTTAAAGTAAACGCATTGAAAAGATTTTGAGTCATTAAACTTGTGGCGGTCATAATAAGGCTGATGCCGGTCATAATCGAAGCCATGGCGAGCATAACAGGCCACATGGCGGTCATAAAGGCACCCGTGGCGAGCATAACAAGCTCTATGGCGGTCATAACAAAATCAAAGCACCTAAAAAAACGCAAAAAAAGCGGGCACAAGGCCCACTTTCGATAGTCATCTTATTAACGGCGAAGGCCGAGTTTAGCAATAAGATCACGGTAACGCTGAACTTCATTGTCTCGTAAGTATCTCAAAAGTCTTTTACGAGTTCCGATCATTTTGTAAAGACCACGACGTGAGTGGTTGTCTTTCTTATGAAGACGGAAATGTTCTGTCAGGTTATTGATCTCTTCTGTAAGGACAGCGACTTGTACGTCTGCTGATCCAGTATCAGTATCATGAATTTTATATTCATTGATCAATTCATTTTTACGTTCTTGTGTGATAGCCATCTTCTTCACCTCCAATAGTAAGATATCCCCGGTTCCCGAGCAAGCGTTGGTGATTCGCGATGCCAAGGAATGGTTTGTGCACATTAGCACCTTTTTATAATACCATGCTTATTTTTGAAACGCAACAATCATCGATGTGTTGCTAGAATCTCTTCTGCACTGATTTTATCTTTTTCTATCTGTTCAACAAGAAGATCGATAGAGCCGAATTTTTGCTCATCGCGGATATGTCCAATCCAGTCTACAAATGCTTCTTTGCCATAGAGATCTCCGGCAAAATTGAGTACATGCACCTCTACGACAGCCTGCATATCACTTGGGTCATGGAACGTCGGTTTCACACCAACATTGCATACGCCCTCATACGTTTTTTCATCCACAGTGAAACGCACCGCATAGACACCATTTGCAGGTAACACAGTTCCACTCTCGGGTAAGACATTTGCAGTTGGGAATCCAAGCAATCGTCCCCTTTTCTCACCATCAACAACCACGCCAACTGTCCGAAAAGGTCTGCCGAGAAGTGATGTGGTCTCCCCAACATCTCCTCTTGAAAGAAGTTGCCTAATTCGAGTAGAGGAAATCTTCTCCTCGTTATCAGTTACTTTTTTGATAACAGTTGTACCAAATTCCCCGTCTGATAATGCATCCATCTGTTCCATTGTACCCGCTCCCTTCGAACCGAATGTATAGTCAAATCCTGCAGTGACATGCAAAACATGTAGCTCTTTCAAGAAAATATCGACAAATTGTTTAGGAGAAAGAGAAGCAAGCGCCCAGTCAAATGTCACGATGAACAAAGCATCGATACCCATGGAACGAAGCAGCCTAATTTTTTCCGGATACTGCGTTATATAACCAACCTTATCTTCACCGTCACCAAATAGATGAGATGGGTGTGGATCGAATGTCATAACAGCCGAGCGAATACCAAGTTCTTCGGCTTTTCTTTTCGCTTCCTTGATCACTGTCTGATGTCCAATATGCAATCCGTCAAAGAAACCGATCGCAAGGGAATAATGCGAATCACTTTCAATCGTAACTTTTCCTGGATAATGCAATTTGTGGATGTCCATTGTAGTCGCCCCCTTACCTGTTCAACGGAAACATCTTTTCAGGCTTCATGAGACCAAGCTTGGTAGGATGCTTCTTGTATACTGCAAGTGCCTTGCCTTCATTCATAAATACGATTGACTCTTCACTTTCAAGTAGTGGATGCTCATCCAATACTTGACCATTCTCCACTTTTTCAATGAGCTCTTCACTGATTTCAACGGTCGCGAAACTACTAAGTGCATCTTCAAGAGGTCGAAGTATCGTTGCGATTTGTCCTTCTTCCTGAAGTGCCCTCACTTCATCCAACGTCCTGCAGTCTGTCTGCACGTAAGTTCCTGACGATGTTCTGACAAGTGCGGCCATATGCGCAGGGAAACCAAGCAGTTCCCCTATTTGGACAGCAAGCGTTCGGATATACGTTCCTTTTCCGCACGCAACCCTGATACGGAAAGAGATTGTTTCACCTTCATACCATTGTACAGTATCCAACAATTCAATTTCATGAATGAATACTTTTCGTTCAGGCCTTTCAACTTCAATTCCTTTACGTGCATATTCATATAATTTTCTACCGTTTACTTTTACTGCAGAATACATTGGTGGGATTTGGACAATTTCACCAGTTAACTTCGTAAGCGCTGCTTCAATTTCCGTTCGTGTAATATGTTTTGGGGACAAGTCACTAGTGACTACCGCCCCGTCTGCATCTTCCGTTTCAGTTGCAGTTCCTATGGAAACAACCGCAATATATTCCTTGCCAGAATCGGTAACGTATTCAGCCACCTTCGTCGCCTGTCCAATACAAATCGGCAATACACCTTCAACGCTCGGGTCAAGTGTACCGGTATGTCCAACTTTTTTCGTACCAAGAATTTTCCGCAATTTGAAGACACAATCATGCGAAGTCATACCTTTTTCTTTCCATAGAGGAAGTATTCCGTCCATACATATCGCCACCTTCGAAGTTCCTATTATATGTAAAAGGAGGAAGTCGGAAAGTCCTTGTGGACACCGACTTCCTCCTTTTTTCATTTATTTATTGGCGAGATTCCGGGCGCCATTCGCTAGGGTCATAAATCAGTCCCGCTCTGCAGTTAGTACGAGGCGGAGCAGGCCTACTTAAGACCTGAGCACGTAAAACGGCACCCTACTCTTTTCTTACTCTGTATCTTCGCTTTTCACCTGTTTAAGAAGTGATTCGATCCGAGTTCCGTATGCAACGGAACTATCGAATTCGAATTTAATCTCGGGTGTTATTCGAAGCCTGATCCGCTTGCCGATTTCAGTACGAATATATCCTTTCGCCTGATTCAGCCCTCTCAGCGTATCTTTTTTTTCCGAATCTTTTCCAAGAACAGAGATGTAAACCGTTGAATGTTGAAGATCACCAGTCACCTCGACATCGGTTACTGTAACAAAACCGATTCGTGGATCTTTAATTTTTTGACCGATGATTTCACCAAGCTCTTTTTTCATCTGCTCTGCAACACGATTAGCACGCATTGTCATGGATGGTCACCCCAATCCCGTTTTAATAATAGTCGAGCGTTAAGTTGGACAATTCCCATTCTGGATTTGACTCCAAAAGCCGGATCGCCCGCCTAACTTCACGCTCAGCTGCATCTTTTGATGAGGCAACGGCAACAAGAGCGATTGTTGTTCGTTGCCACAGATCCTGATGATCTAGTTCTGAGATGGAGACATTATAGTCATTTTTGACTCTGTCCGTCATCCGCTTTAAAACAGACCGCTTCTCTTTCAATGAAGCCGCCTCCGGAATGAAGAATGAACATTCCGCATAGACAATCATACTCGTTTAATTTCTTCCATAACGAAGGCTTCGATAACATCGTCTACTTGAATATTATCAAAGTTTTTGATTGTAATTCCACATTCATAGCCTTTTGCTACTTCTTTTACATCGTCTTTAAAGCGTTTCAGCGTATCTATTTCGCCTTCGAAAATGACGATATTGTCACGGACAATACGAACGCTTGAGTCACGAGTAATTTTACCACTCGTTACATAGCTTCCCGCAATCGTTCCGATTTTAGACACTTTAATTGTTTCGCGGACTTCAACTTGTCCGATGATTTTTTCTTCATATTCAGGATCAAGCATACCCTTCATTGCCAATTCGATTTCTTCAATCACTTTATAGATAACACGGTGTTGTCTGATTTCAACGCCTTCTTCTTCAGCCGCGCGTTTCGCGTTGACGTCTGGACGAACGTTGAATCCAATAACAATCGCATTTGATGCTGCAGCAAGTGAAATATCAGATTCATTAATCGCACCAGCACCAGTGTGGATGATTTTAACGTTGACGCCTTCAACTTCAATTTTCATGAGTGAAGATGCCATTGCTTCAACCGTACCTTGAACGTCTGCTTTTACGATTAAGTTCAATTCTTTGATTTCGCCTTGTTTCATATGATCAAACAAGTTATCAAGTGTTACACGTGTTTTCTCAACTCGTTGATCTTGCAACGCTTCACCGGCTCTAGTTTCCCCGATTTGACGTGCTGTTTTCTCGTCTTCAAAGACAACAAAACGATCTCCAGCTTGAGGTACATCGCTTAGCCCTGTAATTTCAATTGGTGTAGATGGGCCAGCTTCTTTTACGCGTCGTCCAATATCACTTACCATCGCACGTACACGGCCGTATGTGTTACCCACTACTATCGGGTCACCTACACGAAGCGTTCCGTCTTGTACAAGAAGCGTTGCAACAGCACCGCGACCTTTATCAAGAGAAGCTTCAATTACACTTCCGCGTGCGCGGATATTTGGATCAGCTTTTAGTTCTGCAACTTCAGCAACAAGAAGAACCATTTCAATCAACTGGTCAATTCCTTCGCCTTTTAATGCTGAGATTGGTACGAAAATTGCATCTCCGCCCCATGCTTCAGCAACAAGGCCCTGATCTGTTAATTCTTGCATAACACGGTCTGGATTTGCAGAAGGTTTATCCATCTTATTCACTGCAACGATAATCGGAACTTCAGCCGCTTTCGCATGGTTGATTGCTTCGATTGTTTGTGGCATAACACCATCATCTGCTGCAACAACAAGAATTGTAATATCAGTTACTTTCGCACCGCGTGCACGCATAGTTGTAAACGCCGCGTGACCTGGTGTATCAAGGAATGTTAT
Organism: Sporosarcina sp. ANT_H38; assembly: GCF_008369195.1. Taxonomy (GTDB): domain Bacteria; phylum Bacillota; class Bacilli; order Bacillales_A; family Planococcaceae; genus Sporosarcina. The sequence goes on from NZ_VOBC01000001.1 coordinate 2,054,280, forward strand.
TTTCTTGCCTTTTTCTTCGATTTGGTAGGCACCGATATGTTGAGTGATACCACCCGCTTCGCCTTGTGTAACTTTCGTATTTCGAATCGAGTCCAAAAGCGTCGTTTTCCCGTGATCGACGTGGCCCATGATTGTGACGACTGGAGGACGTTCCGTTTGAGCAGTTGCTTTTTCTTCGTGCTCTTCGAAATATGTCTCTAGATCAGTTACATCGATACGAATTTCTTCTTCAACTTCAACTTCATAATCTGCACAGATGAGTTCAATCGCATCTTTGTCCAGTTCTTGGTTGATTGTTGCCATGATACCAAGCATGAAGAGTTTTTTGATAATTCCAGACGGTTCACGTCCCAGTTTATTCGCTAGTTCAGCAACTGACAGTGATTCGTAAAAAGTAATTTTTTCCGGTAACGGTTTTTCAACTTTTGGAATCGGGTTCGCCGGACGATATCTTCTGCGCCCTTGGTTTATCCCACGTGCCGGTGGACGACCACCGCGACCACCACCACCTGAACGGTTCGGTGCACCGCCGCCACTTGGACGACTGTTGCCACCTGGTGCTCCTGCAGGACGGTTGTTACCACCTGTTGAACCTTGTGCCGGGCGGTTGCCGCCTGTCGAGCCTTGTGCCGGGCGATTGCCACCTGTTGAACCTTGTGCTGGACGGTTGCCGCCTGTTGAGCCTTGTGATGGGCGATTGCCGCTTGTTGAACCTTGTGCTGGACGGTTGCCGCCTGTTGAGCCTTGTGATGGGCGATTGCCGCCTGTCGAGCCTTGTGCTGGGCGATTGCCACCTGTTGAACCTTGTGCTGGACGGTTGCCGCCTGTTGAGCCTTGTGATGGGCGATTGCCGCCTGTTGAGCCTTGTGATGGGCGATTGCCGCCTGTTGAACCTTGTGCTGGGCGATTGCCGCCTGTTGAGCTTTGTGATGGGCGATTGCCGCCTGTTGAGCTTTGTGTTGGACGATTGCTACCTGTTGAACCTTGTGTTGGGCGATTGCCGCCTGTTGAACCTTGTGTTGGTTTTGGAGTCATTTTTTGTTCAGCACCCTTCGCTTCTACTTTTGGTGCACTTTGTTTATTAACAGTGCTACTAAATTTAGTATTAAGCTTTGTAATTGAATCATTATCTAATGTCGACATGTGATTTGTAACACTTACATTTATCTTTCCAAGTTCATCAATGACTTCTTTACTCGTCCGATTCACTTGTTTCGCGTATTCGTGTACACGTATTTTCGTCATTAGTCCACCCCCGGTTATAATCGTTGAGTAGCTCGGATACTTTTTTAGCAAAACCGGCATCCGTTAGCGCAAGTACCACTCGCGCCTCTTTTCCAACTGCATGTCCAAGCTCTTCTCGAGTCCCGAAAACATGTCTCTCAACGTTGTAAAACGCACTTTTATCAGTTAATTTTTTCATCGTATTTTTAGATGCGTCTTCTGATACAATCACAAGACGCGCTTTGCCAGCACGAATTTCCCGAACAACCAAATCTTCACCCATAATAAGCATTCTTGCCCGCGCCGCCATGCCAAGCATTTGATAAATCCTTTTCGGATCTGTCATTTTAATGCCTCCCGGCGGATTGCGTGGAGAAGATCCTCGAATACCTGTTCAGGTACTGCCGTCCCAAGTTGACTTTCAATCGATCTGTTACGGCGCGCGGATTCAACTGCTTCTTCGGATTTAGACACATATGTCCCGCGGCCTGACTTCTTGCCAGTGAGATCAACTGAAACTTCTCCTTCTTTCGGGCGGACGATGCGGATCATTTCCTTTTTAGGGAACATATTTCCTGTCGCCGCACATTTACGCAAAGGAATTTTTTTCATGTTTGTCATGTGTGCACATCCTCCCTCTCAGTCTTCGTTTTCCGTATCCGTATACAGATCAATTGTTTCAATTCCAATGTCTTCTGTCACTTCATCTTCAACAAAGTATGGATCGCTTTCATTCGCGTCTTCATCCAACTGGACTTGTTCTATGATTAACGCACTAGTAGCTGACGGATAAATTCCAAGTTCGCGTGCATCCGTTTCGCTCTTAATGTCGATTTTCCAACCAGTCATTTTAGCAGCAAGTCTTGCATTCTGACCACGTTTCCCGATAGCCAGTGACAATTGATAGTCAGGAACAACAACCGTTGTCGATCGATCTTCTTCATTCACTTGAACGTCAATCACTTTTGACGGGCTCAGTGCATTTGCTACGAATATAGCCGGATCCTCTGACCATTCGACGATATCAATCTTTTCGCCGTTCAGTTCATTAGAAATCGATTGAACCCGCGCACCTCTTGCACCTACACATGAACCAACAGGATCTACTGCGTCGTTATTCGAATGGACAGAAATTTTTGAGCGATCGCCAGCTTCACGTGCAATCGATTTGATGTCTACAATACCTTCAAAAATTTCAGGTACTTCAGCTTCGAACAGCCTGCGCAGAAGTCCTGGATGTGTTCTTGACACGAACACTTGCGGACCACGTGATGTACGTTCAACTTTTGTAATATAGACTTTGATGCGATCGTGGGGTTTATACGTTTCTGTTGGAATCTGTTCCCCTACCGGTAAAACAGCTTCCACTTTCCCAAGACCTACATACAGATTTCGTGCATCAAGACGTTCGACAATTCCGTTGACGATATCATCTTCTCTGTCGACGAACTCTTCATAGATAATTCCGCGTTCCGCTTCCCTCACACGCTGCGTTACAACTTGCTTCGCAGTTTGTGCTGCAACACGACCGAAATCACGTGGCGTGACTTCTTCTTCAACAACATCCTCAAGTTCATAAGAAGGGTTGATTTTATGTGCATCTTCAAGACTAATTTGTAGACGCTCATCTTGGACTTCTTCGACAACGTCTTTTCTTGAATAGACTTTCATTGTCCCTTTATCAAGGTTCAAATCAACGCGCACGTTTTGTGCCTGATTGAAATTGCGTTTATACGCTGTTACAAGTGCCGCTTCGATTGCTTCTACTAACACGTCCCTAGAAATACCTTTTTGTTTTTCAAGGGCTGTTAATGCATCGAGTAAATCACTGCTCATGTTAATCACTCCTACTATTCAATTATGCGGAAAAGTCGATAGCCAAACGGGCAAGTGCGATTTTTTCCTTGTCGATTACTACAGTCAATTTCCTCGTCTTAATGCGCATTTCGACTTCTGCACCCTCAGGACCATACGCTAACAAATAACCTTCGAACTCTTTCATACCATTAATGGCTTCGTAAGTTTTAATGAATACGAACTGTCCAATCGCTTTTTGAAAATCTTCTTCCTTCTTCAACGGACGCTCTGCACCTGGTGAAGACACTTCAAGAAAGTAGTTTTGCGGAATTGGATCAGTACGGTCAAGCTCTTCACTCAACTTTTCACTAACTTGAGAGCACTGATCAATATCGATGCTTCCGTTAGGTGTATCGATATAGACCCGTAAAAACCAGTCTCTTCCTTCTTTAACGAACTCTACATCGACAAGTTCCAATTCTAGTTCTTCTATAATTGGAATGGCGATTTTTACGACTTCTTCCGTAATATTACTCATCTTAGCCCTCCCGAAATATTAATCAAATACGCCTCGGCGTATTTGCGCCCAGATTAAGTAGATTTACTTCACTACAAAATCTGTGGCATCCGCCGGAGGCTCTAACCTTATTTGATGAGAACCTAGACTCTCACTAAATAAAATTAAAAAACAGTACAGAACAACAGAAAAGAGCGGGAAATCCCACTCTTTTTGCGCAAGACTATTACAAAAGTTGTTCCCATCATACCATACGATATTTGCTCGTGCAAACAAACCGTACAAGAAGAGTTCAGTTTGTTTGTATAATTCCAGCTCCCTTTGCGGGGATTATACAATAGATGCCAAACAACTCCTCGTATTGTAATTCGAAAAACTCAGTGAAAATCCTAGAAGAGAGACAGCTGATTCGCTTCAGGCATGCCTTCCAGACAACCTAATGCATCCATATACTCGACAATCGTCTTCGAAACACGACCGCGCTGTTGGAAGTCCTCTTTAGAAAGGAACTCTCCATCTTTCCTAGCTTCAACAATTGAATTCGCAACGTTCGTCCCAAGAGACGGAACTGAATTGAATGGCGGAATCAGTGTATCGCCTTCAATAAGGAATGTTGTTGCGTCAGATTTATACAAATCGGGTCTTGCCAATGAAATACCGCGTTCCCACATTTCCAGCGCAATTTCAAGCACCGTCAGTAAACTTTTTTCTTTTGGCGTTGCATCCAGCCCTTTTGCATTAATTTCTTTAACTTGTGCCCGTACCGACGCAGATCCCTTCGTCATCGTCAGCAGATCAAAGTCCGTAGCCCGTATTGTGAAATATGTTGCATAGTACAAAATTGGGTGATGCACTTTAAAGTATGCGATGCGCAACGCCATCAGCACATAGGCAGCTGCGTGCGCTTTAGGGAACATGTATTTAATCTTTTTACAAGATTCAATGTACCAGTTAGGAACGCTTTGAGCTTTCATTTCCGCTTCAAACTCCGGTGTCAGACCGCGGCCTTTACGGACGAATTCCATAATTTTAAATGCCATCGATGGATCTAACCCTTGATAGATTAAATACACCATAATATCATCACGACAGCCAATAACATCTTTCAATTCGCATGTTTTATTCTGAATCAATTCCTGGGCGTTGCCGAGCCAAACGTCCGTACCATGAGACAATCCTGATATCTGAATCAGTTCCGAAAACGTTGACGGCTTCGTCTCTTCAAGCATCTGCCGAACGAATCTTGTCCCAAACTCAGGTACACCGAGCGTTCCCGTCTTACAACCGATTTGATCCGGAGTAACGCCAAGCGAAGATGTACCGCTGAATAATTCCATGACGCCTTTATCATCCGGTGGAATCGTAAGTGGATCAATTCCGGATAAATCCTGCAACATTTTAATCATCGTCGGATCATCATGACCGAGAATATCGAGTTTCAACAAGTTATTGTCGATGGAATGGAAGTCAAAATGAGTTGTCTTCCAGCTCGAATTCAGATCATTCGCCGGAAATTGGATGGGCGTAAAATCAAATATATCCATAGTATCTGGAACAACGATAATTCCGCCGGGATGCTGCCCTGTATTCCGTTTAACACCCGAACAACCTTGCACAAGCCGGTCAATTTCAGCCCCACGGAAGTTCAAATTATTATCATTCATATAGCCACGTACATAGCCATAAGCTGTCTTCTCAGCAACTGTTCCGATTGTCCCTGCACGGTAAACAAAATCTTCCCCGAAAAGTTCCTTCGTATAATTATGCGCGTGTGCTTGATAATCACCACTGAAGTTAAGGTCAATATCCGGTACTTTATCCCCGTTAAATCCAAGGAAGGTTTCGAATGGGATATCCTGACCATCTTTTTTGAACGGTGTATCGCACGTAGGACACATTTTGTCCGGAAGGTCGTATCCAGAACTAACGGACCCATCATCAAAAAACTCGGATATCTTACAGGTCGGGCAAATATAATGTGGCGGCATCGGGTTCACTTCAGTGATTTCCATCATCGTAGCAACAAGCGAGGAACCAACCGAGCCCCGAGATCCAACAAGATAACCCTCATCCAGCGATTTTTTCACAAGCTTGTGTGAGATGAGGTAGATGACCGCAAAGCCGTGGCCAATAATCGACTTCAATTCTTTTTCAATGCGCGCTTCAATGTTTTCCGGCAATTGCTCACCATATATTCCATGTGCCATTGAATATGTCAATTCGCGTACTTCTTCATCTGCCCCTTCGATTGTCGGGGTATAGAGATCATCTTTGATTGGTTTTACGTTACCAATTCTCTCTAAAATTGCATGTGGATTGTCGATGACAATTTCTTCCGCAACTTCTTGACCAAGAAACGCAAATTCTTCTAGCATTTCATCCGTTGTCCGGAATTGGACTGCCGGCAACGAATGCCTATTCATCGGGTTAGCTCCACCTTGTGATCTGACCAGTACTTGGCGGAATACTGCATCCGTTTCATCAATGTAATGGACATTTCCTGTTGCGCAAACCGGGAGACCGACCTTTTTTCCAAGTTTGATCAATTTCCGCATAATATCTTCCATATTCCACTCATCGCGAATTAATTCAAGTTCAAGCAGATGCGAATAAACCGGTTTTGGATGCACTTCAAGGTAATCGTAAAACTTCGCGATTTCCTCTACTTCTTCCATCGGTTTCTGCATAAGCCCCTCGAACACTTCACCTTTATCACAACCAGAACCAACAAGCAGCCCTTTGCGGTATTTAACAAGCAATGAACGTGGAATACGCGGAATGCGGTAAAAATAATCCATATGTGAGTAAGAAACGAGTTTAAACAGGTTCTTCAAACCTTCATCATCAACCGCTAAAAGCGTACAATGCGATGGCCGAGACCGTTTGTAGACGTCACCTTCACCAATATGGCGGTTAAAGTCATCCAAGTATTCGATACCTTTCCCTTCCGCATCTTTCAACAAACGAAGGAACAGATGCGCAGTCGCTTCGGTATCATAGATTGCTCGGTGAGCCTGAGTCAGTTCGATTCCGAACTTTTTCGCTAGCGTACCTAGCCGGTGATTCCCCATCTCTGGGTAAAGGAAGCGAGCCAGTTCGAGCGTATCGATAACTGGATAGGCTGCAGCTTCCAAACTCGCCTTTTTACATGCCTCATAAAAGAAGCCCATATCAAATTTCGCATTATGAGCGACTAGAATCGAGTCACCGATAAATTCGATGAAATCTTTCGTGACATCCTCGATTTCTGGTGCATTTTTCACCATATCATCGGTAATTCCCGTCAGCCTAGTCGTTGTAGAAGATAGTGGATGATGCGGATTGGAGAATCTTTCGAATGTCTCAACAATCTCACCGTCTTTCACTCTGACTGCAGCGAGTTCAATGATCGTGTCATACACCGCGGAAAGCCCCGTCGTCTCAACATCAAATACAACAAATGAATCATCTTCAAGTTTTCTATGCTGTTCATCAAAAACGATAGGTACTCCGTCATCAACCAAATTTGCTTCTAGTCCAAAAATGACTTTCACACCATGCTTTTTCCCAGCATTATACGCCTCTGGAAATGATTGGACGTTCGCGTGGTCCGTAATTGCGATTGCAGGGTGTCCCCATTTTGCTGCCTGCTCAACAAGTGCAGATGCTGATACAACGGCATCCATCTGACTCATCGTCGTATGCGCATGCAGTTCAATCCGTTTTCGGTCCTTCGGCGCCTTGTCTTGCCTGATAATAGGCGACACTTCCATAACATCTTGAGCCATCATAATAAGATCACGAACAAACGTATCGTTTTGGATACCGCCGCGTGCTCGAATCCATGTCCCTTTTTTCAGCGCCTTCATCATTTCCGCATCTTCGTTATCACGCGAGAACATTTTAACAAGAATTGAATCCGTGTAATCTGTCACTTTAATCGTCAACAGTGAGCGTCCGCTCCGCAGTTCACGAACATCCGTGTCAAACACATAGCCTTCTATTGTCACACGACGTTCTTCGTCCTGAATATGCTGAATTTCGAGCATAGGCTCATCTGGTTTAATTGGTGTTCCGAGACGGAATGGTCCAGATACAGTGCCACTTTCTTTCTGGGATGTTTCCCTTAGTTTTAAATCTTCAAGCGCTTTTTTACCATACGCTTCCTCTTCCGCTAGCCGTTGCGCCATAAATGCTTCACGGGCAGCTTCCGCTCCGCTATCTTCCACTGTCAATTTGAAATCGACGGCAGGTCGCGGAAAACCAAATGATGTATAGACGTCTGAAATGAGTTCAGCATATTTACCTTTCATCATTTGCAGTTCCAAATCACTTGTACACAGAAGCGTCATTTTCCCACCCGTCATGATCGGCTTTTGTCCAATAAGACGTTCTCTAATTGGCGGTGACATATCACTCAGCTCTTCAATAATAAAAGGCCAATAATCCGATAGTAATTGTCCATCCACTTCTTGCGTTTTGGACGTAATATGAAGCTTGATCGCCGCAATCGCAGCAAATGTTTTATTCACACGTTGCGAAAACACTGTATACACATCCGCCGGTAACGGTTTTTCGAGCGTCAAATTAAATTGCCACACTCTCGATTTCCGATGAATATTCACACGGTTAAGTTCCGCATGTTCAAAGTGAATGGCATATTGATCATCCGTCATCTCGATTTGCTGCAGCAAGATATATAATTTATTTATAGCGTTCATAAGCCTCTCCTATCCCTCATCATTAAGAAAAGCGCAAGGCGCCGTACAGCCCCGAGGGGTTGGCGCCTGGAGCTAGACAATGTTCTAGGTCAAAAAACGTACTCTTTCTTATCTTTCGAAAAAGAAGGGAAGTACCGACATGCGGCCTTCCCTTCTCATTAGTTATTCAGCTGTAAAAAACGCTTGTAACTTTTCAGTTATTTCTTCTTTTGCCCATTCAGCAGTCTCTCCGGTTTGTCTGAATTTTATTTCGACAATCCCTTCCGAAGCTCTCTTTCCGACTGTAATACGGATTGGAAGACCAATTAAATCCGAATCCGCGAATTTAACACCCGCCCGCTCCGGACGATCATCATAGAGAACATCGTATCTATAAGATTTCAAGACTTTGTATAATTCATCAGCCAATTCCTTCTGGCTTTCATCTTTAAGATTTACAGCAATTAGATGGACTTCAAATGGCGCGATTTTCTTCGGCCATTTCAAGCCTTGCTCATCATTATACTGTTCTGCAACAGCTGCAAGAATACGGGAAACGCCAATGCCATAACAGCCCATGATGTACGGCTTCGATCTGCCATTTTCATCAAGGAACGTTCCTCCCATAGGCTCGCTATATGTAGTGCCCAGTTTGAAGATATGTCCAAGTTCAATTCCTTTAGCAAACTTAATGGTACCGTTGCCATCCGGAGATGCATCTCCTTCAAGTATGAAACGAAGATCTTCATAACGATCCACAGCAAAATCACGTTCTGGATTGACGTTCGTCAAATGGAAACCATCCTCGTTCGCTCCGCAAACACCGTTTACGATTGATGCGATTGAGTGATCTGCAATCACTTTGAGATCTAGAGGAAGTTTAACAGGTCCAATTGAACCAACACCACAAGAAAGAAGTTCAGTAACGTCGCCTTCAGTAGCGAATTCAACTTCTGAAGCACCAAGTACATTTTTCAGCTTTATATCGTTGATTTCATGATCTCCACGACAAAGGACTACAATTAGCTCGTCATCTGCTTTGAAGATAAGTGTCTTAATAAGACGAGTTGCATCAACATTAAGGAATGAAGCGACTTCGCTGATTGTTTTTTGGTCAGGCGTTGCAATTTTCTCCACTACCTGTAACACTTCGTCCAGCTTTTCATAGTTAACATTCACTTCGGCCATTTCAATATTAGCGGCATATGACGAAGAGTCACTGTACGCGATTGTGTCTTCTCCAATGTCAGATAGCGCCATGAATTCATGTGTATCTGTACCACCGATTGAGCCACCATCTGCCATGACCGCACGGAAATCAAGACCAAGCCGTGTAAATATCTTTGTATAAGCTTGCATCATTTCCTGGTATTTCTCATCAAGACTCTCTTCCGTAGCGTGGAAGGAATACGCATCTTTCATTATGAATTCGCGTCCTCGAAGAAGACCGAAACGTGGACGCTGCTCATCCCTGAACTTCGTCTGGATTTGGAACATTGTCAGCGGTAACTTCTTATACGATTTCACTTCATCACGGACAAGAGAAGTAATTACTTCTTCATGGGTCGCACCGAGAGCAAATTCCCGTTTATGCCGATCAGTCATTCTGAATAGCTCAGGACCATACGAATACCATCTTCCCGTTTCCTGCCACAATTCCGCTTGTTGCATTGCAGGCATAAATACTTCTACAGCCTCGATTGCTTCCATTTCTTCACGGATAATCGTCTCGACCTTTTGAAGTACTTTCTTCCCTAAAGGCAGGAATGAATAAATCCCACTTGTATTTTGTCGGATAAAACCTGCACGTAAAAGTAATTGATGGGATTTTACATCAGCATCAGAAGGTATTTCACGCATTGTAGGTATGAATGTTCGTGATTGTTTCATCTATTTCCCCACCTTGAGTAATGTTTTTAGAAGTCTTCGTTAATTGTCTAGACTCGATTCGCTTCTGTCCTGTCGTTAAAGGCAAAAAACGCCTTCTCCGACAGGTCTTTCAGCAGGACGGGATTGAACTTCATCCCTCCTACTTGTCGGGGCTAAGCGGCGCCTTGCACTTTTCTTGTCTTGACTCCAGGCGCCAACCCCTCGAGTCGCTTCTGTCCTGTCGATACAGGCCTTTCAGCAGGGAGGGATTGAACTTCATCCCTCCTACTTTTCGGGGCTAAACGGCGCCTTGCGCTTTTCTTTATGAAAAGAAAGTGCGCTGTATATCATTCCAGGTTACAACAAGCATCAGTAACATCAGCAGAACAATCCCTACAAAATGAACCATTCCTTCTTTTTGTTTATCGATTGGTTTACCTCGAATTGCTTCAAACAGGAAGAATAATAGCCTTCCGCCGTCAAGTGCTGGCAATGGCAACAAGTTCATAATGCCCAGGTTAATGCTTAAAATTGCCGCCCAGTTCATGAGACTATAAATACCGTGCTGTGCCACTTCCCCAGTAGCTTTGTAAATGCCTACCGGACCTGATAAGGCATCGAGTGACAATTGACCTGTTACAAGCTGCCCGAGTAAATCGGCTATTCTTTTAAACCATACAATTGTTTCTTCGGCCCCATACTGAACTGCTTTTAGCAGACCTTTCTCTACTGGGCTTGCATATTTCACGCCAATCTGGCCGTATTCTTTTCCTTTTTCTACGAGTGTCTTTGGTACAACATCCATTATCACCGATTCACCGTTACGATCGACTTCAAGCTGGATTAGGACACCGGGACTGTTTTGAATGATTTTAGCAAACTCCTGCCACGTTCCGATGGGTTTGCCATCGACTTCTTTAACATAGTCTCCATCTTTCATCCCAGCAGCTTGTGCAGGATCACCGCTGACTACGTTCGTAATTACCGGTTCATATGTCGGAACACCTTGTAACAATCCAATCGCAAGGAATATGAAAAACGCGAGGATAAAGTTAAACAATGGACCAGCAAAGATGGCCATTGATCGACTACCGACAGACTTCGATTCGAATTGGCGATCATACGGAGCAATAAGCGTTTTCTGCCCCTTCTCGTAGATAACCGCTTTTCTAGAAACATTGTAACGGACAAGCTGTCCCTCATCATCATAACCTTTGATGAACATTTCCTTTTCTAAATCGGATGATTCTGTTTCTAGGAACAGAATGTCAGGATTCGCAACATTGCGGTTCAGATAAATTTTTTCAACTTCGTTCGCAGCATTGATCAATAGACCTACACGATAACCGGCCTGTAATTCAACCGTATCAAAGTCATCCCCTGCCATCCGAACATAACCGCCAAGCGGCAGAAGCCGAACTGTATATAACGTTTCGCCTTTTTGAATACCAATAATTTTAGGGCCGAATCCAATTGCAAATTCACGCACCATAATTCCAGCCTTTTTCGCAAACAAGAAATGTCCTAGTTCATGAAAAAAGACCAAAGTACCGAATACGATTATAAACGAAATTACGGTTTCCATGAAAAACCACCTTCACTGACCTCGTAGGCCGATTCTAAAAAACTCATTCTACCATAGCATACACCATTTTTCGAGTAAGCGAATCTGTTTCCAAAATCGCTTCGAGATTAGGAGTTAAAATTGTTCGATGTTCCTCCATTACCCGTTCAATAATGTCTTCAATTTGCACAAATGGGATACGCCCATTCATGAACAGCGCTACCGCTACTTCATTTGCTGCATTCATTGCAGCTGGCATTGTACCGCCTTCTTTACCGGCAGTATATGCAAGTCCCAGTGCTTTAAAGCGAACATAATCCATTTTCTCAAAATGTAGCATACCAATCTCTTCAAGGCGAAGTGGTTTCGCATTTTGCATAGGAATTCGATCTGGATATGTCAAGGCATATTGGATTGGCACTCGCATATCGGGTGAACCAAGTTGCGCTATGACACTCGTATCTTCGAACTCGATCATGGAGTGGATGATGCTCTCCTTGTGAAGCAAGCAATCGATTTTATCATAAGGCATTCCAAAGAGATGATGTGCCTCAATCACTTCGAGACCCTTGTTTAACATTGTCGCCGAGTCGATTGTTAATTTATTGCCCATTGACCAATTGGGATGTGCGAGTGCCTGTTTGAGTGTCACTTTCGAAAGTTCTGCTCGGCTAAGGTCTCTGAAACTACCTCCCGAAGCAGTCAAGATAAGCCTGGAAATACGTTTCGGATCTTCTCCGTTCAACGCTTGGAAAAGTGCTGAATGCTCACTGTCAACAGGTAAAATCGGAACACCGTATTTACGAGCCTCGCTCATGACAATATCCCCTGCCGCCACAAGTGTTTCCTTATTGGCAATAGCAATCGTTATCCCTGCGCGAATTGCTTCAAGGGTTGGTCTAAGTCCTACACTGCCGATGACAGCATTGAGCAATATATCAGCCCCCGTGCGTGCCGCAACTTCAACAAGCCCCTCATCGCCGCATACAAATTGAATAGCGGGGAATTCAGTTTTTAACAACTCGGCATCTTCACGTCTTATCACAGATATCATTTGAGGTTGGTGCGCGGAGGCAATTTCCCTTACACTATCGATATTCAAACCAGCTGAAAAAGATACAAGCTTAAATTTATCCGGGTTCGAACCAATGATATCAAGTGTCTGCAAACCGATGGAGCCTGTAGCCCCTAGCAGACTTATTTTCTTAGTCATATAGACACCCTTTCCGTTACCCTACAAAGTGTAGGAAGTGAAGTAATGGCAATACAAAAAGGAGACTATCAAACCTATCCAGAATCCCACCATGACCTGGCAAGAGTTTTCCTGAATCCTTCACTTCATAATGCCTTTTTAGTGCCGATTCGACAAGATCTCCCAGTTGTCCTATAATAGACGCAATAATCGTCACAACAATTAATATGATATATGTGGAAGCAATCGGGATGAAAGCTTGGAATATGCAAGCAAAAACAATTGCCGACAATATACCGCCTATAAAACCTTCGACTGTCTTATTTGGAGATATTTCCGGCCACAGCTTTCGCTTACCGATTTTCCTACCTATGAAATAAGCACCGGAATCAGTCGTCCAGATTACCATCAATGCATATACGACGTATTCAATTCCAAACAATCTCGTTTCAATCAAATAGTAAAATCCTATTCCGACATACAACGCACCCAAAATAGAAAAAGCGGCATGATCGAACGTAAATCGATTTTTAACAATGACTGTATAAATCAATAAGATGAGGACAATTGGGAATAGCATTTCTATTTTTGTATAACCAACTATTTCGAAGACATCCTCGCTCCAACTGTCAGGCATAAGTAAAATTGCAAGCGCTACCCATGTTAAAATACCTTCAATCGAAAACAGTTGGATTTCTCTCATTCGTAATAGTTCATATAGCCCTATTGTTGCAATTACATAAACAGCAATCGTGAAAGGCAATCCTCCTATTATGACAAGAGGAACGAAAAAGAAAAGCGCAACGATTGCCGTTAATATCCTCTGTTTCAAACGTCTCCATTCCCTTCTACACTTCCAAAGCGTCTATTTCTCAATTGAAATTCTTCGATTGCATTGAGCATACATACCTCATCAAAATCTGGCCATAACACATTTGTAAATGAAAATTCAGCATATGCAAGCTGCCATAACATGAAGTTGGACAACCTAACTTCTCCGCTTGTGCGGATAAGTAAATCGGGTTCCGGCAAGTGCGCAGTCATTAGATGAGATCCAATGAGTGCCTCATCAATATCCCCAGGTTGAATCGAACCATCCGCTATAAGGGTAGCAATTTCCTTTACTGATTCAACAAGTTCCAACCTACTTCCGTAATTCATGGCAAAGTTTAATGTTAAACCGTCATTGTGCTTTGTTTCCTCCATCGCTTTACTAATTGCTGTTTTCGTATGACTTGGCAACATATCAAAGTTTCCAATCATTTCAACTTTCACGTTTTGCTCAATTAGTTCGGGGAGGTAAGTGCTAAGAAATTCTCCAGGAAGTTTCATCAAGAAGTCTATTTCGAGTTTAGGTCGTTTCCAGTTTTCTGTTGAAAAAGCGTAAAGTGTGAGCACTTTTACACCCAGGTCATTTGCAATACGTGTTATTACACGGACCTTTTTCATCCCTTCATGATGGCCTGCAATTCTCGGTAAATTACGCTGTTTCGCCCACCTGCCGTTGCCGTCCATAATAATTGCGACATGGGCAGGAATTTGCCTGCTTTGAAGTGTTGCAATACGGTCCGAAATTGAACCAGCTACCACTACAGTTTTTTTCCCGAAAAGTTTTTCCAGCATATCATTTCCTCCACTCAGCTACTCTCAGAGCAAGTACATACTCTATCGTAACAAATTAGACGGTTAATTTCATTTTTTATTGCAGTTCAGAACAAAAGCGTAGGTCGACGCCGCATTTTTTTCTAGGTGGGATACAGTTCAATCCCTTCCTGCTGCGTAACTCACATCCTATGCCCCTCCGAGCATTTGTGGCCCGGAGTCTAGACGTGAAGACTCTACGATTTAAATCATCCACATTTCGAGACTTTATTATTCCTTATGCAAAGAAAAAGACGTCCTGAAATTAGGACGTCTAGAAATATAGAAGGTTCTTCTATCAGATTTCCATGATTTCATTTTCTTTGTCTTTTGCAATTTCATCGATTCTTACGATTTGCGAATCTGTCAGCTTTTGGATTTCATCACCAGAACGGTGTAGTTCATCCTCAGTGATTTCGCTAGTTTTTTCAAGTTTTTTGAAATCTTCATTCGCATCCCGGCGCACATTGCGAATCGCAATTTTTGCATCTTCTGCTTCTTTTTTCACAAGTTTAACAAGTTCTTTACGACGATCTTCTGTCAATGCCGGAACAGCAAGGCGAATGACGCTACCATCATTAGAAGGTGTAATCCCAATATCCGATTTCATGATTGCTTTTTCAATATCAGCAAGTATTGTTTTGTCATATGGTTGAATGACAAGGAGACGTGCTTCTGGTACTGAAACTCCAGCCATTTGTGATATTGGCGTAGGTGCACCATAATACTCTATAGTCAATTTGTCGAGCATTGAAGCACTTGCACGTCCTGCACGAATTGACGCTAGTTCTCTCGTATATCCACCAATTGCTTTTTCCATACGATCTTTTGCTTGATTCATTACTTCGTTTGCCATTATAAATTCCTCCTGACGACCGTCCCAATTGGTTCACCCAGGACAGCTCTCTTAATATTTCCATTTTCCATAATAGAGAATACTACGAGTGGGATATCATTGTCCATACATAGTGTTGAAGCCGTGGAATCCATTACTTCAAGACCTTGGTTAATGACATCCAAAAACGATAGTTCTAGGTATTTGACTGCATTTACATCTTTTGCTGGATCAGCAGAATAAACACCGTCCACATTATTTTTCGCCATAAGGATGACATCTGCTTCAATTTCAGCTGCACGAAGTGCTGCGGTTGTATCCGTTGAAAAATAAGGATTTCCAGTACCCGCTGCGAAAATGACGACCCGTTTCTTTTCAAGATGGCGGATTGCTTTGCGGCGTATGTATGGTTCCGCTACTTGTCTCATTTCAATTGATGATGAGACGCGGGTTTCAACGCCGATTTTTTCAAGGGAATCTTGTAGTGCAAGAGAATTCATGACTGTAGCAAGCATGCCCATGTAATCCGCTGTCGCACGATCCATCCCCATTTCACTGCCAACCTTACCACGCCAAATATTTCCGCCTCCGACAACAACGGCAACTTCGACATCTAGGTCAACAACTTCTTTTACTTGTAATGCAACTGTTTTTATAACCTCTGGCGAAAGACCGAAACCTTTATTGCCTGCAAGTGCTTCTCCACTTAATTTCAAGACGATACGTTTATATTTTGGGTTACTCATTTGTATCCTCCATCTATTCTTATTTCTTAAGAAAAGCGCAAGCTCCTAGGCGCTTGAGCTAGACACTGTTCAATGTTGAAAAACTTATACTTTCTTAGCTCTTGAAAAATGGAGAACACACGCATGTGTTCCCCATTCGTTAGTCTATAACGGCTCAGTTACCTTTAACTTGGCTCATAACTTCTTCTGCAAAGTTATCTTCAGGTTTTTCGATTCCTTCACCAACTGCATAACGGATAAATTCTTTCAAAGTCCCACCAGTTGACTTCACAAAGTCACCAACTTTTTGGTCAGAATTTTTAACGAATGACTGATCAAGTACACAGATATCTTCGAAGTATTTACCGATACGGCCTTCAACCATTTTCGCTACGATGTTTTCAGGTTTACCTTCGTTTAGTGCTTGTTCAGTAAGGATTTTGCGTTCGTGCTCAATTTCCTCTGCAGAAACCTCGTCACGTGAAACATATTTCGGATTCAATGCTGCAATGTGCATTGCAACGTCTTTTGCTGCATCTGAATCTGTCGACCCCTCAACGATAGTAAGGACACTGATACGTCCCCCCATGTGCAAGTATGGACCGAAAGCGTCGTTATCCGTTTTTGTACGGATTTCATAACGGCGAAGTGTGATTTTCTCACCAATTTTAGCAACAGTGTTTGAAATATGATCCGCTACTGACAATCCGTTTGGCAATATAGAAACTACTGCTTCTTCGACTGTAGCAGGTTTTGTAGCAAGAAGATGTACAGCAAGCTCGCTTACAAGCGTTTGGAAACCTACGTTTTTAGCTACAAAATCAGTTTCTGCGTTCACTTCAAGAATAATTGCTTCGTTACCGTCAACATGAATAAACGTTGTACCGTCTGCAGCAATACGATCCGCTTTCTTAGCAGAACTAGATAGACCTTTTTCACGTAGGAAATCAATTGCCGCTTCCATATCACCATTTGTTTCTGTTAGCGCTTTTTTACAATCCATCATGCCTGTACCTGTTTTTTCCCGTAATTCCTTAACCATTTGAGCTGTAATTTTCATTTTTTCCATTCCTCCTGTTTATGCCATCAATTCCGAAAAAAGACGATAAGGGTATAAGCCGCTTATCGTCTTTTCATCTACTGGATTTACTCTGCAGCTACTGCTTTTTCTTCTTGAGTAACTTCATCTTCTTCGCCTTGTCTTGCTTCAAGCAAAGCATCAGCCATTTTGCTTGTCAATAGACGTACTGCGCGAATTGCATCGTCATTTGCTGGAATGATGTAGTCAATTTCATCTGGATCACAGTTCGTGTCAACAATTCCTACTAGTGGAATGTTCAATTTGATTGCTTCAGCAACCGCGATGCGTTCTTTGCGTGGGTCAACAACAAACATAACATCTGGAACTGCTTTCATATCACGGATTCCGCCAAGGAATTTCACAAGACGTTCGTGTTGTTTCTTAAGTTGTCCAACTTCTTTTTTAGGAAGCACGTCAAATGTACCGTCTTCTTCCATTTTTTCGATTTGCTTCATACGTGCAACACGTTTTTGGATTGTACCAAAGTTTGTAAGTGTTCCACCAAGCCAGCGTTGGTTAATATAATACATTCCAGCGCGTTCAGCTTCTTCTTTAATTGCATCTTGTGCTTGTTTTTTAGTACCGACGAATAGAACTTTACCGCCATCAGCACCAACTTGACGCATGAATGCGTAAGCTTCTTCAAGTTTCTTCACCGTTTTTTGAAGATCGATGATGTAGATTCCGTTACGTTCCACGAAGATAAATTTCTTCATTTTCGGGTTCCAGCGGCGTGTTTGGTGACCGAAGTGTACTCCGGCTTCAAGAAGTTGTTTCATAGAGATTACTGACATTTTTATTCCTCCTGTTTTGGTTTAATTCCCTCCGTGGACCTCATCCGTCAAAACGACCTCTCGGCACCATTCCTGACGTCCGTGCACGTGTGTAGTAATACCACTTGATAATATACCATAAGCTTTTTTTTTTTGCAAGTCACTTCATCTGAATTTCAATATTAACTCTATCTCTGTGCGACCTTTGCCTAGCTGCTTAGCAATTTCTTCTATTGACTGTCCTGCATCGTGCAGTCTGGTTACCTGCGTTCTAACATCCTCAGCTTCTTCTGGTACCACAGTCTCTTCAGATGTCTGTCCTAGACTTGCTGCGACCGCCTTATAAGACTTGAGAGCGAGATGAACTGGCATTTTAGGTATATTAGTATTCTTTACGGGTGAGGATTCTTCAGTTGCTACGGATTCTTCTGAAGCAAGTGTATTCTTGGCACTTGATTTCTGAATGGCAGGCTGTTGAACATATACTGTAAGCTGTTCAATTAAACGCTCATTCTCATCTTTTAACTCGGATAAGTAAACAGCTATCGAATTGTCCATTTCAGTCATAAGCTTGCGCTGTTTTTTTTCGAGATCATCAAATTTCGTTATTTTAGTGTATAGCAAGGCTAGAAAGTAAAAACTTATTATTTGTATGATGAATAAAAATACTAAGAAAATCGTTGTCATCGTCATTAGCCTGTAAAGTCAACGAACGCACCTTTATATGGGTGTACCGTCTTCTTTTCCTCTTCTTTTTGTTGTCGCTCCCCATCCTGCAGCTGACCTTGTTCCTGTTTATGACCATCGGCAGCCGTCTTGGCGGCTTCTTCCGATTCCAAGACAGTTTCTTTGGATTTCAAACCTTGCCGTTCCATAAGGGAATTGGCATGGTCCAGATTTAATTGAGTCTGTTGGTGCTTTTGTTCTGCGATTTTCCCAGCATCGAAGGTTTTGGGTATGGCAATTTGCAGTTCAATCCCTTTCAGACTCATAATATCCCTCCATCGACAATTTCAGATGATAATAGTTTTCGAAGTTTGAATAACGCCTTCGAGTGAATTTGAGAAATTCGAGAAGTAGATAAACCCAGAATTTCACCAATTTCTGTAAGCGTCATTTCTTCAGTATAAAAAAAGTCCAGCACAAGCTGTTCGTTTTTATTGAGTTCCTTAATTTTAGTTACTAAGTCACCAATCAATTCGGTCATCATCGTCTTCTGTTCAGGGGTTTTAGAACCTTCATCCTTTATGGTAAACGATTTTTGTCCTTCATCGTCATCTTCATTGACTTTTTCATCAATAGAAAGAACGTTTGAAAAATAATGTTCATGGACAGTTTGATATACTTGATCCACACTTATCCCCATATATTCTGCAATTTCTTCAGGGGTCGCATGACGCTGTAGCTTTTGCTCAAGTTTCATAATTTCTTCTTCTTGTTTTTTTGATTTTTCCCTAGAAGAACGCGGCAGCCAATCTTCCTTCCGCAAACCATCAATGATTGTGCCTCGGATACGAAAAGATGCATACGTATCAAATTTTAAGTCTCTGCTAGGATCAAACTTCGTCAATGCGTCAAAAAGACCTTGAAGTCCAAGACTCATAATGTCGTCTCGGGAAACATTGCGAGGTAGTCCAGAGCTAATCCGCTGTACATGATAGCTGACAAGTGGTGTGTATTTGAGGACGAGAACGTCTCCTGCTTCGGGATCACGATTACGAATCCACAGGTCCCAACATACATCTTCCTCCATTAAATCCTGTTTCGACATCGAATCCCTCACTTTCCATGATGATTCCGTCATAATTACTTGTTATTATAGCAAAAAAATACGAAAAAAGGCGACTGTACCAAGCAGCCGCCATACTTAGTGTTCGGCGGTCGATTTCTTCCGCTTTACTTTTCAAATTTCTTTTGTTCTTAAATTCACTGTTCGAATAGTAAGCATTGATAGTGAAGGATTGAATTCGATTGTACGGCCACTCGATCCACCTGTATCTTCAGCAATAATCGGGATGGACAATCGTTTCAATTCTTGCTTAACGGCTTCAACGTTTCGCGGACCAATTCGAATTGTATCGCTTGAACCGAATTGAAACATTTGTGAACCACCTGCAATTTTCGCCTTCAATGCCATCGGTCTGACTCCTTCAGCCTTTAGCAATTCCATCAACCCATAAATACCGGTATCCGCAAACTTAGCGGCATTAATGCGATCCGATTTGCCAAGATTGGAATCCGGAAGCATGATATGTACCATACCTGCAATCTTTTTCTTCTCATCGTATAGTACAATTCCGACACATGAACCCAGGCCAGAGGTTCGAATTGTCATCGGTTCCTTGACGATATTCATATCCGCTATTCCTACCCTGATTACCTCGTTCAAAATCACCATCTTACATCACACCTAGTGAACGGAAAATAGTAACGTATGATGAAGGATCCGGAAGCAAGAAGAAATGGCCCTCTATGCCTGAAGCCTCATCCTCACCTTCTTCGCGTATCTGCGTGTTGATAACGATTACTTCGTCGCTATGATGAGAGACTTCAATTAGTCCGAAACTAACGATTGCGCCAACCATGTCTACACTTAACGAAGGTACTGTAGGATAAATTTTCAAGCCCGTGAAATCGGATAGTGCGGATAAATATGAGCCCGAGAGAATATTGCCAAGTTCTTGCATCGCAGATATGCCTATTTCAGGAAGGTTAGGAGAAGCGAAATCAAACGTCTTGTCCGAAATTAATTTTCTAATGAAGTGATTTGCGGATTTCAAAGGAAGGACAAAAAACATACTGCCGGACAAATCCCCCTCAATACGGAGGAAGATTCCAGCAACTATTGTTTCAGCGCCACCAGCAAGATCAAACATCTCATCAAAGGACACTAGTTTGACATCCGGAACATACATATCAATTTTACGATCAAGCAGTTGTGACAACGAAGTTGCTGCGTGTGCAGCTCCTATATTCCCCACTTCTTTCAATACATCAAGATGCATATCACTAATCGGATTTTCAGAATTCATCTAAAGTCGCCCTCTTTACTGGTTCAAGAACTTTATCCAGATTCAGCATAACGAGAAGGTGTTTTTCAACTTTAGCAACACCAGATATGAAGTCTGATTCGATAGTACCGACGACTTCTGGTTGTGGTTCGATTGCATCCACTGGAATGTCGAGTACATCGTTTGCAGCATCGACAATCAGTCCTACATCATATTCATCCAACGTGACAATGATTATTCTCGAACTGTCGTCCATCTCTTTGGTAGCGAGACCGAACCGCTCACGTAAGTCGACAATTGGTGTAACGAGTCCTCTAAGGTTAATGACCCCTTTAACATAAGCTGGCGTTTTGGGAACCCGGGTAACCGAAAGTACTTTCTCGATTGACTGAACGATATCGACACTGATGGCATATTCCATATCCAGCAATTGGAAAACGATAACTTTCATTTCTTTTTGATTGAGTATGTCAGTCATATTTTTCACTCCCGATTATTTAATCAACGCGTTGCAATCGACAATAAGTGCAACTTGTCCATTTCCAAGAATTGTTGCACCAGATATCGCAAATACACTTTGCAAATAATTACCGAGCGATTTCAAGACAATCTCTTGTTGTCCGATGAATGAATCGACAACAAGACCTGCTAACTTTTCACCTTTACGAACGATAACAATCGACTGATAACCGTTCGTTTCTCCGATTCTTTCAGGCATTTCGAAAATTTCCGTCAAATTTACGAGTGGTATGATATTGCCACGGAAATCGATTACTTGCTGATTGTGCGCTTTCATAATCTCCGAAGTCTGAATGATAGCCGTCTCAATAATCGATGAAAGTGGAATTGCGAACACTTCGCTCTCCAATTCTACTAACATAACGGAAATAATAGACAGAGTTAAAGGCAGTTGTACTTGGAATAAAGAGCCTTGTCCTTCTTTTGACTCGATTGAAATAAATCCGCCCAGCGATTCAATCGTATTTTTCACAACATCAAGACCAACACCTCGTCCTGAAACGTCCGAAATTTTTTCAGCTGTCGAAAAACCTGATGCCAAAATGAGTTCAGCTACTTGACGGTCCGTCAACGATTGAGCCATTTCTGATGAAACTATACCGCTTTTGATCGCTTTTGCAAGAACACGTTCACGATTGACACCAGCTCCATCGTCCTCTAGTTCGATAAATACATGATTTCCAGAATGGTAAGCACGTAATGTCACTGTACCTACCTCAGGCTTTCCTTTCGCAATCCGTTCAGCAGGACTTTCAATTCCATGATCTAGTGCATTACGGATCAAATGAACGAGCGGATCCCCAATTTCATCAATAACCGTCCGATCAAGCTCGGTTTCTGCTCCGATAACTTCAAGCTCGATTTTTTTGTTTAGATCACGGGCCAACTGCCTTACCATTTTCGGGAAACGATTGAATACCGTCTCGACTGGTATCATGCGCATGTTCAAGATGATACTTTGCAAATCACCTGATACTCGCGTAATCCGCTCGACAGTTTCGTTCAATTCCGGGTTATGAATTTCACTTGCAATCGATTGAAGTCTGCCTCGATCAATGACTAACTCCTCAAACAAATTCATAAGGATATCGAGTCTGTCAATATTCACACGAATTGTTTTATTACCCGATTGCACACCCGTATTTCGTTTTCCTTTTTGATCATTTGACCCTTTTTTCACATCTGTCTCAATAATAACTTGCGGATTCGAGTCTGGGGATTCAGAAATTTCGTTATATTTATCACGCATCAAATAATCAGTCGTAACCGATATAACAGTCACACTTTCAATTTCGGACACTTTCATAACTTTAGCTTTCAATACATCCGCATCTTCTTTGGTAATAAGTGCTACCGTAAACGTTTCGTTGAAGTCTTCATTTTCAAGTCGCTCTACTTTCGGTTCAGATTTAACGATTTCACCTGATTTTTCCAGTATTTCAAATACCATATAAACCCTTGCCGCTTTCAACAAACAATCTTCTCGCAGTTTTACAATGATTTCAAACGCGCTGAAACCTTGTTCAAATGATTGACTAATAACAGTCATTTCGTAACCATCATAATTAAGAGCATCTTCTTGACTAGCTTTATCTTCTAGTACAACGGTAGCTGCAGTTTCAGCTTCAGCTACTCCCCCGCCTACTTCTATCCTGTTCAACGAGTCGACCAGTTCACGTACATCCTTTTTACCTGTTCCCCCAGAAGCTATATCCAGGACCATCTCCTCAAGATAGTCAACAGCTCGAAAAACGATATCTAAAATCTCAGTTGTGACACGAATTTTCGAATTACGGATCGCGTCCAATACATTCTCCATCATATGTGTAAGATCAGCGATGTCTTCATATCCCATTGTTGCAGACATCCCTTTCAACGTATGAGCCGATCGGAATACTTCATTTACAATCGCAAGATCTTGCGGGTTTTTCTCAAGTTCCAACAGATGCTCGTTACATGCTTGCAGATGCTCCTTACTCTCATCAATAAACATTTCCAAGTATTGATTCGTATCCATCGTGACGCCTCCTTTAAGACTTTATTATTCTCATAATAGTTTCTGATATGTCGTTTAAGTCCACGACTTCATCAGCAAAACCAGCTTCTTTTATTGCTTTTGGCATGCCATATACGACCGATGTCTTTGCCGATTCAGCAATGGTGATTGTTTTCCCATTTTTCCGAAGCACTTCCATGCCGCTTTTCCCGTCATGCCCCATACCTGTCATGATGACAGTCAAAAAGTTCAGTTCAGTATTTTCTGCAGCTGACTCGAGAAGAACATCCACGGAAGGTCGATGTCCCATACGCAAAGGATCTACTGCATCCAATTGTACACAGTAAGTCATGCCTTTTTTCATCATTTTAAGATGCTT
This sequence comes from Sporosarcina sp. ANT_H38, assembly GCF_008369195.1. Taxonomy (GTDB): domain Bacteria; phylum Bacillota; class Bacilli; order Bacillales_A; family Planococcaceae; genus Sporosarcina. The sequence continues at coordinate 2,078,082 of NZ_VOBC01000001.1, forward strand.
GCCACCCGGCGCAATATAAGCAGTTCCGTTTTCTAGCAACTCGCCATCTTCTGCTTCTTTTACATGAATATCACAAAGACCATCCAGCCTATCTGCAAGGGATTTTGTAAAACCTGGAGGCATATGTTGAACAATAAGAATTGGAATACCGATTGAGGCGGGTAAACCGGTTAGTACCTCTTGCAGTGCCCTAGGACCCCCTGTCGATGTACCTATTATAACAAATGTTTTGCCAGTTTTGGAAATCTTATTTTTAGAGACGTTATGCATCTGTTTTTGTTTATTTGAAAAAGATGATAACTCCACCTTTTTCTCAACTTGACTGTCACGTGAATCCGAAATGATTAGCTTCGGCAAACGCCGATCAGCATATTTTTTAGTCAACGTAGACATCTGTACCCCCGAAGCAGCAATGACCTTTCCAAGGATTTCTTCCTTCACTTCGTGAAGGTTCAAGGATATGGCACCACCCGGCTTCGCAACGAAGTCAACTGCACCGTATTCCATAGCTAGAATCGTGTTTTCTGCACCTATTTTTGTTGTACTCGACAACATTACGATAGGCAGTGGATTGCAAGACATTATTTCTTTCAGCGCTTCAAGACCATTCATAATCGGCATTTCGATATCCATTGTTACGAAGTCTGGATTCAGCGATTTTACTTTTTCAACTGCCTCTTTGCCATTGCGAGCAGTCCCAATCACTTCAATTTCAGGATGTCCAGAGAGAAAATCGGATATGAGCTTACGCATAAACGCTGAATCGTCCACAACAAGCGCTTTTTTGCGATTGCCTATATTCAAATCATCCACGCCCTTTCGCAAAGATGCTCCTCAATTTCCCGAGGAAGCCTTCCCCTTGTTGATACTCCTCTTCAAAACTTGGCTTGACAAAAATCTCAGCAATCGCCATCATTCTTTTTGAAATAGGAGCGTTTGGAAATAATAGCAGAAATGGCTCCTGTGCAAGAACCGCTTTGTGAACTACTGGGTCTTCTGGCAAGAAACCAAGAATCTTAGTTTCTTTCCCCAGGAACTTTCGCATCGCATACTGAAGTCTCGTTACAGCATCATTACCATCATCCCCTTTTGAAACACGGTTGCCGACGATCCCGAATTCTTTGTCAGGGTCTTGCAGGCAAATAAACTTCATCATGGAGTAGGCATCTGTGATGGAAGTAGGCTCTGTCGTCGAAATGACGATGATTTCATCGACAGCGACAATCAATTCAATTGTACGTTGCGTTGCCCCCGCCCCCATATCAAACAAGATGAAATCATATGTTTGTTGTAGATGTTCAAACGCCTCTATCAACCTATCAAACATTTCTTTCGACCATTCCATTACCATATCTAGCCCAGAACCTCCGGAAATGAAGGACAAACCTCCAGGCGCTTCATTTACTACTTCATCTATTTCTTTTTCCCCTAGCAAATAGTCTTTCAAACTATTTCGCGGCGTCATTCCAAGAATAATATGAATATTGCCCATTCCGATGTCCATATCAATGATAATTACTTTCTTGTCTTTAGATAAAAGTGCGTGAGCAAAATTTGTCGAAAAATTGGATTTTCCAACACCACCTTTTCCACTGACAATAGCAATCGATTTTGATAGTTTTCCTTGGGATTTTAGCATCCTATGCCTAAGTGTTTCTGCCTGATCACGCATCATATACACCCTTTAGTAACAAGGTAATGAGTTTCATGCTATCCGCCTCGGTAATATCTTCTGGAACTTCCTGACCATCAGTGTAATATGCGGTACCAATACCATAGTCCTTCATCAAATTAAACATTGGACCGATTGATCCAGTTTCGTCCATTTTCGTGAAAATGAATTTTTCGACTGCAAATGATTTGAACTGTTCGACGATGACCCTCATATCTTCTTCTTTCGACGTAAGGGACAGCACTAGATACGATTCCATATCTAGAGAAAAATCAATTAGACGTGCCAAATCTTCTACGAACTTAGTCTCTTTATAATTTCGACCTGCCGTATCAATAAAAATCAGGTCCCGGTCAGCCAGTTTCTCGAGTGCTTTCTCGAAATCTGTACTATTATATGCAATTTCTACTGGGGCCTGTAACAAATTCGCATATGTACGAAGCTGCTCAATTGCTGCGATTCGGTATGTATCAGTTGTGATAAAACCGATTTTCTTCTTATTTTCAAGAAGTGCCCGTGCAGCAATCTTAGCAATGGTTGTGGTCTTTCCAACCCCTGTTGGCCCAAGAACGTTTATGAATTTTTTGTTGAAAGAAATTCCTCCAAACGGTAAATCTCCAATTTCTCTTTCAAGAAATTGCTTCACAATGACAAGTTGCTCTTCATTTGTAAAATATTTTTTCTCCGCTTTCATTCTATCGTAAAGATTCTCACCTAACTCGGTAATGAAATTTACGGACAATCCCTGTTTTTCAAGATGTGTAAGTAACGGTTTCATTTCATCAGGAAAACGGGAATGACTAGCGGCTTGCTGCATATCCTTCAACATCTTTTTCATTTCAGTCATTTCTTTTTTTAGTTCCATAGACGCACCGTCATCTTTTTCAGTGTGTGATGAAATTGGCAAAAAAACAGTTTCTTCTATTTTTGGAGCCGGTTCGTCAAACCCCGCAACAACTTCGACAACTTTCTTTTTAAATAAGCCGAGAAAACCTTTAGATTTAACAACATTCGAACTAAGAATAATCGCATCATCGCCAAAATCCATACGAACTTTTTTCATGGCATCTACCATTGATTCCGCGGTATACTTTTTCATTTTCATCAGATATCCACCACCCCAACACTTTGGACTTCAATTGAAGCTTCGAGCTCATTGTATGATAATACTGGGATTTGAGGGAAGTATCGTTCCGTTATTTGTCTCAAATACATGCGGATTGCCGGCGTACACAGAACAACCGGCGATTGGTCCATCAATGCAACACGTTCCACTTCCGCTGCAATCGCCTCGATAATGTCTTGTGAATGTTGCGGGTCGAGAGATAGATAATTCCCCTGCTCCGTTTGTTGAATATTATCGGCAATCATTTTCTCAACTTTACCAGTTACAGTCAGCACTTTAAGTGACTGACTAGCTGATGCGTACTGATTTGTAATTTGCCTTGCAAGAGCCTGTCTAACATATTCTGTTAAGACATCGACATCTGATGTATATTTAGAATAATCAGCAAGTGTTTCAAAGATTATTGGCAAGTTCCGTACCGAGACGTTCTCGTTAAGCAATTTTGCAAGTACTTTTTGAATTTCACCAATTGACAATGGTGTAGGCGTCAACTCATCGACAAGAATCGGGAATGTCTCACGCACATGATCGACAAGTTGTTTTGTTTCTTGACGGCCAATCAAATCCGCAGCATTTGCACGAATCACTTCTGTCATATGGGTTGAAACAACACTCGGCGGATCGACAACCGTGTAGCCGAGAATCTCGGCATCTTCTTTCACGTCTTCTGTTATCCATTTAGCAGGTAGCCCAAAAGATGGTTCTATCGTATCGATACCCTCGATCGAATCATCCCCGCCTGGACTCATTGCCAAGTAGTGATCAAGAAGTAATTCTCCTCTAGCTAATTCACTGCCCTTAATTTTGATTCTGTACTCATTCGGCTGTAGTTGGATATTATCCCTGATACGGACGACCGGAATAACAAGGCCCAACTCGATTGCCAATTGCCTACGGATCATGACGACTCGATCAAGGAGATCTCCTCCCTGTGTTGCATCAACGAGCGGAATAAGCCCATAACCGAATTCGAATTCAATAGGGTCTATATTTAGCAAATTGACGACATTCTCCGGACTCTTCATGCCCTCCGTTTCAAAATCTTCTTCCATCTCCAGTAATTCCTCAGGTTTTTCTGTGACTTTTTGAGACATTATATATGCCGCAACTGCAAGTGTAATCGCAATTGGAAGTGTAAATATATCACTAATAGGTGTTGCAAGACCTAGCAATAAAACAGTTACAGCAGCAACGTAAAGTAGTTTAGGCTGCCCCAAAAGTTGGCTAGTAATATCAGTACCAAGATTCCCCTTAGATGCGGCACGTGTCACAACAATACCTGTTGCAGTCGAAATGAGAAGTGCTGGTATTTGTGAAACGATACCGTCACCGACTGTCAATTCTGAGAACAGGATAGCCGCTTCCGCGAACGGAAGACCCATTTGAACAACCCCGATAATCATACCAACAAGTAAGTTGATAATAACGATAATAATACCGGCAATTGCATCCCCTTTGACGAATTTCGTTGCCCCGTCCATTGCACCGTAAAAGTCGGCTTCATTACTTACTTTTTCACGTCTCGCACGTGCTTCTGTTTCAGAAATCATACCAGCGTTCAAGTCAGCATCGATACTCATTTGTTTCCCCGGCATTGCATCGAGCGTGAAACGGGCTGCAACTTCGGACACCCGCTCCGCACCTTTTGTAATGACGATAAACTGAATAATGACTAGGATGATGAAAATAACAAGACCAACGACGATATTGCCTCCTGTAACGAAGGTCCCGAACGTTTCAACAACTCCACCCGCATCTCCGTTTGTTAAAATTGCCCGCGTAGTCGAAACATTAAGACCCAGACGGAAAAGTGTAAGTAGAAGTAATAAGGTAGGAAAAATTGAAAACTGTAACGCTTCCTGCATGTTCATGGCTGTTAAAAGAACTAAAAGTCCAAGCGTAATATTAATAATAATCAAGAAACTTAAAAGCCATGGTGGAAGCGGGATGACAAGCATCGCAACGATCATAATTACCGCCGCGAGTACTCCTATATCTCTGAATTGCATGTCATCCCTACTTTCTTGTATTTATCGAAATACGCCTCGGCGTATTTGCGTTCAAATTTTGCGTTGAATTCTGTACACATACGCAAGTATTTCAGCTATCGCTTTGAAGAACTCTTCTGGAATCCTGCCACCAATTTCAACATCATCATAGAGTGATCTAGCAAGTGGCCGATTTTCTACCATAACGATGTTATGCTCAGTGGCAATCAATTTAATTTTCTGAGCGACGAAATCGACGCCTTTTGCTACAACGATTGGCGCATCCATATCTCCGTCCTTATACTTCAATGCAATCGCATAATGGGTCGGATTTGTGATAACAACATCAGCATGAGGAACTTCCTGCATCATACGCCTCATCGACATTTCACGTTGTAGCTGCTTAATACGCGATTTTATCATCGGGTCCCCTTCAGAGTTTTTATGTTCAGTCTTAATATCCTGTTTGGACATTCGGAGATTTTTTTCATAGTCAAATTTCTGATACATAAAATCTAAAATAGATATGAACAACAAAACGAACGCCGCCGTTATTCCCATTAATGCGGCAAGTTGTCCAATAGTCGTTAATGTATCCCAAGGACTTTTAAAAGCCAGTCCAAGTACTTTGTCGATATTCGCCATAAGGATTAATGTTGTTGTAGTCCCTATAAACGAGATTTTCAGGATGGACTTCATTAATTCAATGATCGCACGAATAGAAAAAATGCGTTTAAGTCCTTTAATTGGATCTATTTTTTTCAAATCCATTTTCAAAGGTTCTCCAGTAAGTAGTAAACCGAACTGAAATATGTTTCCTCCTACTCCTGCAACAACTGCAACAAGCATAACTGGCAAAAGAAGAAATGCCATTTGAATTAAAACTTCGCCATAAATAAGCATTGCCTGGTCCTCGTCCATATTAGCTATTGGGATATATTCAGTAAATGCTTGATGGAAAAACACGAAAAATCGGTCCCTCATAAATCCTGCGGCAAAAAACAGGAACAGGAACACGGCGAGTAACAGAATTGCACTTGTAACATCTTGACTTTTTAAAACTTGGCCTTTCTTTCTGGAATCTTCCCGTTTTTTCGGAGTGGCTTTTTCAGTCTTTTCCCCTGAAAAAAATTGCAGATCCAGCCGCAACATCATACTAGCCACCTCCAAGAATTAACATCAAGTCCCTCATACTAATCATCATCACTTCAAACAATTTTTTCATCACTTGAACCATGACGCCCATCATAATAAACAGAACGATGAAGCTGACACCAATTTTGATTGGGAACCCGACAACAAAAATGTTTAGCTGCGGTACTGCTCTTGCAGTAATTCCAAGTGCTAGATCTACAAGGAATAATGTCGCAACAATTGGGATAGACATTTGAAAAGCAATTGCAAATGAGGTTGCAAATGTTCGAACGACGAAATCTATTAGTCGCTCTTGCCCGAAGGCTGGCCAAAGTTGATCTGCTGAGATGAATTGATAACTATAAAAAATACCATCCAACAGCATGTGATGGCCGTTTAAGGCGAGTAAAAGAAGAATTGCCAGCGAATTAAAAAATTGGCCAAGGAGTGGAGATTGCGCCCCTGTTTGCGGGTCAATGACGTTTGCAATAGCAAAACCCATTTGAAAATCAATAAAACCACCGGCAATCTGAATTGCTGACATCACGATAAATGCGATAATTCCAATGAATAATCCCGTTATAGCTTCTTTCACGATAAGTAAAAGATATGCCCCGTCAATTTCTAAATCTGGTACATCAACTGTATAGACAAGCATCCATGCCAACAAAGCACCAAAAATAATGCGTTGTGTAGTCGGGATTGCCCGGTATGAGAAAAGTGGAAGCGTTACAAAAAAAGCAGTAACACGAGTAAAGATAAGTAAGTATGCGGCGAATGAAGGTACTATTTCTTCCATTTAATCACCCGACAAACCGTCCAAGATTCTCAAAAATATCCGATGCATACGATGTGACTCTTGCCAGCATCCACGGACCAAAAAACACAATTCCTACCAGGACAGCCACTATCTTAGGCACGAACGCCAGTGTCTGTTCTTGAATTTGTGTGGTGGCTTGAAAAATACTGACGGCAAGTCCCGACACTAGCGCAAGAATGAGGAGTGGGCCTGAAGCCAAAAGAATGACCCAGATTGCACGCTCAGCTATCTCTACGACTAATTCCTGTGTCATTCAAAACCCCTCCTAAAAACTTTGCAACAATGATTTAATAATGAGATACCATCCATCCACTAAGACAAACAGCAATATTTTAAACGGTAATGAAATCATGACTGGCGGCAACATCATCATCCCCATTGACATAAGGATACTCGCAACAATCATGTCGATAACTAAAAATGGGATAAAAATCATAAAACCCATTTGAAAAGCTGTTTTAATTTCACTAAGTGCGAATGCGGGAACTAGCATCGTGAGTGAAATATCTTCAAGTGATTCAGGTCTATCTGCTTGGTTATAGCGAAGGAATAAATCTAAATCCTTCTGTCTAGTGTGTTTGCTCATGAACTCTTTTAACGGGATACTCGCCTGTTCATATGCTTCGTCCAGTGAAATCTCATCAGCAAATAATGGAGTAAGAGCCTTATCATTTACTTGCTGAAACGTTGGAGCCATAATGAAAAACGTTAAAAAGAGTGCTAGGCCGACAAGCACCTGGTTCGGAGGCATCTGCTGTGTCGCAAGTGCAGTTCTGACAAATGACAGAACGATGATAATCCTAGCAAAAGAAGTCATTAATATTAGAATAGCTGGTGCTAGAGACAAGACAGTCAGGATGAGCATCATTTTGATAGATGTTGATACATTTGCTGAATCACTGTCTGCAAAAAACTGGGCAAAATCATTCATCTCGGTTGCGCCCCTTTTCTGTCAACCGGCTGATATGCCGTTTCCTCTCTTCTTTCATCTCTTCTAGCCTTGATTGAAAAATAGTGCTGAAATCCGTTGACTCTTGCGTTTTCTCGTTCGAGTCGATTTTAGATTTACCCGTTACTTTAGCGAGAATTTTATTCAGCATCCCAGTTGCTAGTTCCGGACTATCACCCTCATAAAATTCTACTAGCTTGTCTATTTCATCGGGATCCGAAATCTCCTTCAACAGTCGTATATCGTCTCCAACCCCAATTAAGTAATAGGATTCTCCTATTACGACCAATTGGATTGATTTTTGTTGTCCAAGTGAAATACCACCCATATTTTTCATAAGACGATTTTTATCGTAGAGCTTATTTTTCCGATTAACTAATTTCAAGAGTCCGAACAATAACCCGACAACGAAAACTAAAGCGAATAACGTTTTTATATAGTCCCCCGCCGAAGAACCTACGTCTGCTTTGTCGGTCTGAAGATTAGCAGGTGGTGTTTCTGTTTCTGTTTCTGTTTCTGTTTCTGCCTTTTTTTCCGTTTTCGAATCAGTTTTCGATTCTTCATTAAACAAATCAGATACAGGTTTATTTAGATCGGAATCAGTGTCTGCAAAGACGGGTGCATATGGTAATTGGCTTACTATGAAGACGACTACAATGAGAGCCGACAAATACTTTTGTACAACCGAAAATTTCATCTTTCGATTATCCTAATGCTTTTTCAATTGCTTCAACAACACGATCTGCCTGGAACGGTTTGACGATAAAGTCTTTTGCGCCAGCTTGAATCGCATCGATTACCATTGCCTGCTGTCCCATTGCTGAACACATGATGATTTTTGCAGCAGCGTCTTTTTCTTTAATTGCTTTTAATGCTGCAATTCCATCCATTTCAGGCATTGTAATGTCCATCGTGACAAGATCTGGTTTTAATTCGAAATACTTTTCAATGGCTTGTACCCCATCTGCTGCTTCACCAACCACTTCGAAATTATTTTTCGTCAAAATATCTTTTATCATCATTCGCATGAAAGCTGCGTCATCTACTATTAATATACGTCTACTCATTGTTATTACCCCCGTTAAGTTATTTTAAATTGTTCAAGCGTTCTACCTGACTTAAAATATCTGTGATTCGTACTCCGAAGTTTTCGTCTATAACGACAACTTCTCCTTTGGCAATATGGCGGTTGTTTACTAAAATATCAACCGGTTCACCTGCAAGTTTGTCTAGTTCAATAATGGAACCACTCGACATTTCCAAAATTTCCTTAACGGAACGTTTTGTTCTTCCTAGTTCGACCGTTACTTGTAGCGGAATATCAAGGAGCATATTCAAGTTATTAGACTCGGACTTATTTAATGATGGACTTTCAAAGGTTGCAAACTGTGCCTGTTGGACTTGTACATGCGGTTGTTGCGAACGCATCTGCATCTGCTGTTGCTGCAGATCGGATTGTCCAAAGTGCGAGTCATACATCGGCTGTTGCATCCCTTGACCAAAATCATTTTGCCCGTACGGTTGCTGTGACACTTGTTGTTGTGACTGCTGTGGTACTCGAGCTGGTTGTTGGAGTTGTTTCGATGGAGCCATCTCAACAACTGCCGCCGCTTCATCTTCTGCGTCTCCCCCCATGAGAGAGGCCACTAATTTCTTCCCAAATCCTAGTGGAAGCAGCTGCATGATGTTTGAATCTATAAGTTCACCCACTTTAAGTGCAAATGATACTTTTATCAATAAATCATCCTGAGGTATAAGATTCCGGCCTTTATCTTCAAGGACATCCATCAAATCAATGGATGGAGGAGAAATATCGACCTTCTTATTGAATAAGGTCGACATTGAAGTTGCCGCGGAACCCATCATTTGATTCATCGCTTCCTGAACCGCACTCAAATGAATTTCACCAAGGTCCATATTCGGTTCTAAACCATCCCCGCCTAACATGAGGTCCGCAATTATTGCTGCATCACTTTGCTTAATAACGAGTAAGTTCATACCGCTAAGACCTACTGTATAGTCCACCTTAACAGCAACGTATGGATGGATAAATTCTTCTTCCAAAGTTTCCTTATCAACAACCGAAATAGTCGGTGTCGTTATTTCAACTTTTTGTCCGAGCAATGCAGACAATGCCGTTGCAGAACTGCCGAAAGAAATATTGCCGATTTCACCAAGCGCATCCTTTTCCATATCATCCAAGTAATCCGACGTAACTATTTGTTTGTTGGTGGAGTCCGCGGGCTCTTCACTCTGCAAAGGTTCTCCACGTAATAATGCTTCAATTTCTTCCTGTGAAAGGATATTATCACTCATCATCTTCATCCCCTCCGATCTTTGTATCAATTATCTGAACAGCCATTTGATTTCGCAAATGCCCCGGCTGTGCTGTGAATTTAGGTATATCACCGATTTTCACGATAAGTGGATCGTCAATTTTACGATCCAACTTAACGACATCCCCCACTTGAAGGTAAAGGAAATCCTCAATCGTCATATGCCCATTGCCAAGTTCTGCAATGACAGACAACGGTGCCTGTTTCAAGCGTTTTTCAAGAACTACACTTTGTTCAAGCGACGGTTCTTTCTTATTCGACTGCATCCAATAACGGACCGATAAGTTTGGAACAATTGGCTCTAGAACGACGTGTGGAATACAAATATTAATCATTCCACTTGATTCGCCAATAATAATATTGAACGAAATAACGACGACTGTTTCGTTAGGCGATATCATTTGAAGGAATTGAGGATTTACTTCAATCTCCGTCAGGAATGGATCGATATCAATTATTGTTGACCATGCTTCGCGTAAGTTGTCGAAAGAACGTTCAAATAAGTTTGTCATAATCTTCAATTCAATCTCAGTCAAACTATCGACTTTCCCTGGACTTTCTCCAACTCCACCCATCATGCGATCGAGCATCGTATAAGCAATGTTAGGATTCACTTCCATTAGGATATTACCATCCAACGGTGGAACCTCAAAAATATTAATTAATGTCATATTCGGAATCGAGCGGATAAATTCCTCAAATGGAATCTGATCCACCGAAGCAACATTAATTTGGACATACGTTCGCAGCTGTGCTGAAAAATAAGTCGTTAGCAATCTTGCAAAGTTCTCGTGAATCCTAGTCAAACTGCGAATCTGGTCTTTTGAAAATCGAAGGGCACGTTTAAAATCATAAACTTTTACTTTCCGAGTTTCATCTTCTTTTTTCATGTCTTCTGCAGACATTTCCCCTGTTGAAATCGCAGATAATAATGCGTCGATTTCACTCTGAGATAATATATCCCCGGCCATATGGTTACCTCCCGGCATCTGACTCTAGTACAACTACTTGACAATATTTGTTGAAATAAAGAATTTCATTGAATCCGCTACTGCGCTAGGGGGTGCCTTCGCTGGTTATATAGATATTCATACATTCAACTTAACTAGTTATTGAATAATGTAAGAAACAATATAAACTTTTTGAACTTCCCCATTTTGCATTAACGGGTTCAGTTGTGATTTCAATGCCTCTTCGAAAGCCTGTTTACCGGCTTTCCCTTCAAGATCTTTCGACGTCATTTCGGAAAGTTCCTGAATAACAATATTTTTTACTTGGAAATCTCTTTTTGCCAGTTCTTCTCCAGCTTCTTTATTATCTGTCTGGATTTTCAAAGTAATTTTGATAAATTGTTGACCGCCAAGATTCGTTGTAATTTCTTCAATATCAACGGAAGATTCAATAATTTCATCAATTGTTTGCACTTTTTCTTCATCGCCTTTATTCAACTGCATTACGAGTACAAGACCAACTACGCCGATAAGAGTGATACAAACTAGTATGATAAGGGATACTGTCAACACTTTATTCTTCATCTTCTACACCTCGTATATGCGGATTTGATAACAACTGGACCGCCTTATAAAATTCGATGATGCGGCTGTTCACATCAGCAGCCGTATCAAAGACAACATATTTCGTTCCGGTCGTAAGGGTAATTGTCGTGTCAGGAAATGACTCGACTTTCTCAATGTACAGCGCGTTCAATGTAAACTCGGTTTTGTTTAGACGCGTAAGTCGTATCATATGTAAGGGGCCAGGCATAGAGCCGGCCCGACCCTCCTCTTTTAGTGAAGCTATGTTAGAGTGCCAGATACTGACATCCTATATTATCGTTTTAGATTTACAAGTTCTTGTAAAATTTCATCGGATGTTGTAATGATTCGCGTGTTTGCTTGGAAACCACGTTGTGCAACGATCATTTCTGTGAATTCTTCAGCAAGGTCGACATTGGACATTTCTAGGAAACCAGATTCCGTTTTGCCGAAACCTTGATCGAGCGCAAAACCAGTTACTACCTCACCAGAGTTCGCAGTTTGCCGGAATAAGTTTCCACCCGTTTTCTCAAGTCCACCTGGGTTTGAGAATTTTGCCATTTGAATCTGACCTGCTTCTTGAAGCGTTGCTGTATTATCTGACATCACCTTATCGTAAGCGTTTTTAGCTGTATTGTACGGACCTCGAAGTGGGGTTAAAACTCCTGTAGCTGTGGTTACTGCAGTTGCAGCTGTACCTTTCGCAGTTGTGGCTGTGGCTACAACTGCTTGAGCGGCAGTTACTGCGGCTGCGTCTGCTGGAACAAGAGCTTGAGCTTTTTTCAAATCAGCATCTGCTTTTTTCAAATCTGCATCTGCTTTTTTCAAATCTGCTTCAGCTACTTTCAAAGCTGCTTCAGCTTTTTTAAAAGGTGTTTCAATTGGTTCAAATACAAGCTCAGCTGCTGCAATTTTATCTGCACCACCTGGTGGTAGATCTACATAATAAACCGTACCATCTTGACCTACTGACATGGATGATGCTGTAGTAGGTATCGTAATTTTGCCCAGTTCACCTTGAACATATCTCCCGTCACCATCGACTATGGCTCCCGTACCATCCATGTAGAAGTTCCCTGCTCTTGTATACATAGTTTCATTGCCTTGCATCACTTGGAAAAATCCGTCTCCAGCAACTGCAAGGTCTAATGTATTTCCGGTAAATTGCGTAGACCCACCTGTATGAAGCGTGTCAATCGCAGCAATTTGTGAGCCAAGTCCTACTTGTTTCGGGTTTACCCCACCGCGTGCATCGCCTGGTGCAGAAGCTCCTGCCACAGTTTGTGAAATCAAATCTTTAAAAATCGTACGACCTTTTTTGAATCCGTACGTATTAACGTTGGCGATATTATTACCTAGTACATCTAATTTTGTTTGAAAGTTTCGTAGACCTGAAATTCCTGAATACATTGAGCGTAACATTTATAATTTCCCCTCTCGATTTTAAAAAGTGTAACCGCATCTATCAGTCAACGGTTAGATGGCATCCATAAAGGTCCTGCCAAGTTTAACTAAGCACAATTGTGCCATCGATATTTGTAAATAATTGATCTTTCGCTTCCATTCGATCCATCGCTGTAATGACAGTCGAGTTCTTTGCACTGACGATAAGTGCAGCCTGATCCATTAAGACGAGCGATTCTCTGATTCCCATCTTCTTCGCCTCGTTCACCTTTTCAGTGACATGTTTCCATTCAGCATCCGATATATGAATGTTCCTTTCGGCCAATCGCTCAGAGGCATGCTTACTAATTTTCAGTTCAGTAGGCTGTACCGCTTTATTCAGATGTTCAAGAAACGTTTGTTTTGGACTTTGTGTCAACTGTGGTGATTTACTTTGACGTATAAGCGGTTGTGATGGGATGCGATGGAGATTTATGTTGTCCATATTATCACTCCGTTGGTTTTTCTGTTTCTGGTACTTCTTCATCGATTTCGCTTATTGAAGTAAAGTTTTTACCGTCAATTCGAGTTCCATCTGCTAAAACGTATTGAAGTTTGCCATCTTTATTCGAAACAGCTACGACTTTACCTATTTTCTCTTCCTTGTCGTCCATATAACCTACGAACTTGCCGATAAGCATACTTGCTTCAACGAGGCTGCTCGATCCGCTGGCACTACCCATTACTTCGGAAATATTCCCAGGCGTCAATTCTTTACCGTCATCCATAATGAATATAACAGAGCCATTGTCATACTTAAGGGACACAATCTGATTAACTCCTTCATTGATAACAGAATTGCCATCCTCACCTACCACTGGATTGCCCGAATCATCTAGCTTAAGTTCATGCCATTTGACATCTTTACCGACAAAATTGTTGTATTGAATCAGTTGAGTCTGGTTTTGGACTTCCGCGAATTTATCAAATGACTTCGCCAAGTTCATTGTCTGCTCAAGTGACGAGAACTGCGCCATCTGAGCGATGAACTCATTGTCTTTCATCGGATTCGTTGGGTCCTGATTTTGCAATTGGGTTATAAGCAATTTCATAAAATCATCTTTCCCCAAGGTTCCATCACCAGTTTTACGCTCATCTCGTTGTTTATTGACTAAATAATCCGTCGCTGAAACTGCTTTTTGTCCTTCAATCATTTTTCACGCCTCCAATTCGATCATATACTCCTGAAACGTCATCTCTTCGTCGTCGTTTAATTCATGTTGCTCTTCTTTTTCTTGGCCTTCATTTCTAAAGTGCTGATTAAATGCTTGTTCACGATCGTTTTTCGATGTATCTTGCAGCGTTTGAGAGACGTCTATTCGTTCTACTTGCAGATTTTGTTGAAGGAATGCACTTCTGAGCTGATGCAGCTGACTGTCGAGCATTTCTTTCCCCTGTGCAGTCGATGCCAGAATCCGCGCAGTCATGATGCCATTGACCTGTAGCAGTTCAATCCGAACTTGCCCAAGATGTTCAGGATACAGTTTGATGAGCAGGCGGTTTGTTCCGTCAGCTTGACCAAAATTCGAACGCTTGAAAACGTTTTGCATTTCTTTGATCAATGTATCATTTCGTGCGTTGTTCCGATTTTCCAATTCAGTAAGTGTAAGTTCACCCTTAGCTGCTACAACAGTACCGAACGCACTACTAGCAACCTGTTGAGATGCATCTTTGGTACCCATTGTCGCAGATGATTCTGATCCTTTTTCCGCAGTCCCATCATCTGTCATCGTTCTCCCTGCATCTGCATGAACGGCAAATCGTGAGATGTTTTTCGACTCCATCAATCCTGCTATGACATTTTTCGCAGAACTGTTAGAATGAAGTACTTTTTCAAAATGTTCACCCGCTGTCGCAAGATAACCTTGCAGCGTGAAAACTTGCTGTTCTTGTTTCATAAGTAAATCGGTTTTTGGTGCGGTAAGTTCTGCTGTTTTCAGCAACGTTAACAGTTCGATTGCCTGTTGTTTCGGTATTTCACCTTTTCCTTCTAGCGCATCCGTCAATTGTTTAAAAAACTGAGGAGCCACTTTGTCTAAGGCATTCAATACAGTCCAAAAATCGTTCGTATTAGCAATTACCGATAGTTCACCTTCATCGAGACCCGCCGTTTCCAATAGCTGAAGTAAACTTTCAAGCAATTGTTTCGGTTCAAGGTCAAGTAAGCTGGCAAGCTCTTCTAGATTACCCAAGTTAGTAAGCGAGTCTAGTTTACTTATGGATTCTTCACTTTCATCACCAGTTAGACCTTTAATAGCAGTCTCAAGTTCTTCTATAGAAGTTGCATTAAAAATGGCCATTAACGATTCGTCAGGTATTCCGCTAGCAATTGATTCTTGAGCAGGTACGACAGCTAATTGGGCTTTTCCAGCTATTCCACTAAAGACTGAACCAAATGTACCAGCTAGCGGTTGACCCGCTTGCATTCTATTCGTCGACGATTGCAAGCTCTTCCCAGCCATTGCTTGTAATGATGCGATGTTCACTTATTCACCTCCCTTCACCAGTACGGAAAAAAACAGCTATTACTTAGTCATCATCGACATATATTTCGCCGCATCTTCAGGTGACATTTTTTCGAGAATTGAAGCAAGTGTAGCAGATTTTAAGTTTGTCAAAACCCGTATTGCTTCTGCATCACTCATTTTCGTAATGACAGGCGCTGAAGATTTTGCGGACATTTGCTCAAATGTCGTTACGATTTCATTAAAGACTTTTTTAGAGTCATCTTTATCGCGTATAAGTACTGCGATCTCGTCTAGGAGCTTTTCTTGTTCAATCAGCAATCTCTCATTTTCATCAGCTGACTTATCGAGATCTTGCTGGACTTTGAAAATTTGGGCTTCTTTCTCTTGAATTTCTGCCTGCATCGCCACAACTCGCTCTTCGAGTACGAGATCACCTGCAACGGGATTATCTTGCTTCTTTTCAGATATGAACGGCAAGTCACCGGACAACTCTTTCGCCTTGTCGAATACGTTGACATCTGCGAATTTTGCAAGGATTAGAATCAGCGCCGTTGTAAATAAAAGCGGAATAAGTACCCAGAGCAAAAGTTTTTGGAATACGCCGCTTTTCTCCTCTATTTCAACCTTAGATATTTGTTCTGTTTGTTTAGTCTTTTTCACCAAATTATCACCTGTTTTCTCTGCTGCGGAACTTCAACGTCGACAATTCATCGAGTTGAATCGCTTCCAGCTGTTCCATCTCAGCGCGATGATGTTCACGATCTTTTTCTTTCATTTTTTCGAATTTCCGAACCTCTAGCGTCTTTTCCAACAGTTTATTCTCATACCAATTCATTTTCGAGCGAGCTTGTATGACTTGCTGTTGCATTTCCGCGATCCTCTTCTCTAAACTGCCTATGAAACGAGAATAGTGATGAATTTCATTGACCGAAAAACCGATCGTCATCTTTATCTGCTGCGCCACAAGAATATCTTCTTTCTTTTTCAGTAAATCATATAATTTATTTGCAACTGTCTCAAATGCCTCAACCGACCCTTTAAATTCCACTTCAGTTTCGGTTTTTTCTTGTTCTCGGTAAGTAAGCACTTTATCAAATCGGTAATTGTAAGGCTTCATGCTCTACTGCCTCCCCGAGCCAAGTGACACAAGCTCTGCAATACTGTCTTCAATTGAAATATTGTCTTTGAAACCTTGTTTTAAGAAATTCGTTATAAGTGGTTCGAATTCAATCGCTTGGTCTATTTCCTTTGACGTTCCACGCTTATATGCTCCTATATTGATAAGGTCTTCGGATTTATCATAGGTGTAGTAAAGATCACGCAACCGCTCTGCCGCTTTTACATGCTCCGAATCTGCAATGTGGTTCATTAGCCGGCTAACGCTTTTCAATACATTGATAGCTGGATATTGCCCTCTGTTTGCAAGTGTCCTATCCAGTACGATGTGACCATCTAGAATTCCCCGGACAGCATCAGCAATCGGTTCATTCATATCATCGCCATCCACAAGAACTGTGTAGAACGCCGTAATGGATCCGTGCTCATTGGTGCCTGTACGTTCCAGTAATTTTGGCAAAATAGCAAAGACAGAAGGTGTATAACCCCGTGTAGCAGGCGGTTCCCCGACAGCCAGTCCTATTTCTCGCTGCGCCATTGCTACCCGTGTAACAGAGTCCATCATGAGCATGACGTTCATACCTTTGTCTCTGAAATACTCAGCGATTGCAGTCGCCGTAAACGCTCCTTTAATACGCATAAGTGCAGGCTGGTCGGATGTTGTAGCAACAACAATCGACCTGCTCATTCCTTCAGGTCCAAGATCACGTTCGATGAATTCACGGACTTCACGACCACGCTCACCAATCAGTGCAATTACATTTAGATCAGCTGTCGTATTGCGAGCAATCATTCCGAGCAAAGTACTTTTTCCAACACCAGATCCCGCAAAAATTCCGACACGCTGTCCTTTTCCCACTGTCAACATGCCATCAATCGCCTTGACACCAACGGATAGCTTTTCGAAGATTGGCGGACGAGTGAGGGCATTAGGAGGGTCTTGTTCTGTCCTTACAGTCGTCAACCCCCTCGGAAGGACGCTGTTATCGATTGGGTTCCCCATCGAATCTAGCACTTTCCCTACTAAATTCATGCCTACCTTGATTTCAAGTGGTTTTCCCAAACTTTCTACAAGACAGCCGCTGGATATATCACGGATATTCGTATAAGGCATAAGAATGACAATTTCTTCTTTAAATCCTACGACTTCTGCTTTAATAATCGAATCGTCCCCACCAGAGCTATTTATATGGATATGACAGACATCTCCAATTGAACTTTCAGGTCCTTGTGACTCAATCATTAATCCAACGACGCGGACAACGCGGCCCAACCTCTTGAAAGTTTTCACATTAGGAATGACTGCAATCAATTCCTCTGCTTTTTTCATCATCAATCACCACTTTCCATGATTCCGATGAGTTTTTCTCTTAATTGATTCAGCTGTTCGTCGATGCTGACAACAATACGCCCATGATTTGTCTCGATAAAGCATTCTGTTGATTCGAAATCATCATTTACAAAAATAAGAAATGGTACACTCGGAGGGAAAATTGATGCAAGTTCAGAACGATTATCGGAAACTAATTGAAAATAATCGAGAGATACATACAACTTAATTTCTTTCATTTCACGTGTTTCTTTCAGTGCTCTTTTAACAACAGACAAATAAATTCCTACATCGTCTTGCAGCTTTTGCCCAATTATCCGTCCTGCAGATTGCATCGCAAGTTCAAGTATGACCGGTTCCTGGCTTACAAGATATTGACGTGCATTTTCAAATGAAGTCTCTGTTGTTTTATTTGCTATGTGAAGAGAGGCTGCCATGTCTGATAACGATTTGTTATGACCTTCTTCGTAGCCGATTTGAAACCCTTCATCATACGCCTGTTGCTGAAGTACCGTTTTCTCATTTTCCCAAGCTGATTGCATCGTTAGGATATCTTCAGTAGCAGCTAGTCTTAACTGTTCGATTGCCGCTTTTTCCTGCTCATTAATCTTATTGGCTTCTTTAAACAAACGGTCTCGTTCAGCAAGTATGGAATCTAGTGACAAACTTGACGTATTGTCAGCTTCTAGCGGAACCAATAGGCTGCGAATGGAGATTTCTTTTGTTTTTCCATCTTCCAATTTCGTATTAAATGAACGAAATACGTTAGACAATGATGTCATCTCCTCCGCCACGGGCGATTATGATTTCACCTGATTCTTCCAGTCGACGAATAGTGCTGACAATACGAGATTGAGCTTCTTCCACGTCTTTCAAACGTACAGGTCCCATAACTTCCATCTCTTCTTGGAACGATTCGGCCATCCGTTGAGACATATTCCTGAACAAGACTTCCTTCACTTCTTCACTAGAAACTTTCAACGATAAGATTAAGTCTTCATTTTCACAGTCACGGATAATACGCTGAATCGAACGGTTATCCAATGTGACAATATCTTCGAATACGAACATTCTTTTCCGAATTTCCTCTGCTAGTTCCGGATTTTGAATTTCTAGTGCATCCAGAATTGTCTTTTCCGTTGTTCTGTCAACTCCATTAAGCACCTCAACAACTGCATCGATGCCACCTGTTTCCGTGTGATCCTGCGTAACAGTTGAGGAAAGTTTACGTTCAAGAACTGCCTCAATTTCACTGATTACTTCCGGAGAAGTCGAGTCCATCGTCGCAATTCTTTTAGCAATATCCGCCTGCATTTCTTGTGGTAGGGAGGACAAAATCATTCCCGCCTGTCCCGCCTCTAAGTATGACAAGATAAGCGCAATTGTTTGAGGATGCTCATTTTGAATGAAATTCAAAATTTGTGACGGGTCGGCACGTCTCGCAAAATCGAAAGGCCGCACTTGTAATGAAGATGTTAAGCGGTTGATAATTGCTTGAGCATGTTCTTTACCTAGCGCTTTTTCAAGCACTGTTTTCGCATAGCCGATACCCCCTTGCGAGATATAATCCTGAGCAAGTGCAATATTATGGAACTCTTCGATAATTCCATCTTTCACGGATGCCTCAACTTTTTTGACACCGGAGATTTCAAGCGTTAATCTCTCAATTTCTTCTTCATTTAAATGCTTATAAATTGCCGCCGATACTTCCGGACCGAGGGAAATGAGCAAAAGTGCTGCTTTCTGTTTTCCTGTCATTCCTTTTTCTTTCTTAACCACAGTTCATCCCTCCGTCATTCCTCGGCTATCCATGTACGCAATAGTTTGGCAAATTCTTCTGGTTTCTCTTTCGCCATCTTCTCGAGTTGTTTCCTACGGACAGTTCCTTCTGTTTCAAGTTCATTATTAATGTCATCTACATCAAATGATGCAAGCTGTTCTTCCAAAATCAGTTCTTCTTCAAGCTCTTCCGCATTTCGTCGATTCTTAAAGTACATAAATACAAGTACACCGATAACGAGAAGAAGTACCCCACCAATCACGTAAATCCACCATGGAATTGCGGACTTCGGTGTTGGGTCGGCGACTGTCTTGCCATTGAAAGGCTGTACGGAAACAGCAATTTTGTCATCCAACTCTTCCGTAGTTAACTCTCCAGCAGCCTCTTTGTCGATTGACGTCCGAATGATTGTCTCGAGTATGCGCTGAACATCATCTTGCATTCCCGGTGGCATTGACGTTGTATCATCTGCAATTGGAGGTTCAACCATTACCTGAATTCCGATATCCCGAATTTTATAAGGGCTTTCGACAATTTCTTTACGGATTTTGTTCACTTCGTTGTTTACAGTTTCCTCTATTTTTTCATAATCGCCGTTCGAAAATGCCCCTTCCACATAACCGGTTCCATTATCTGTAGCATCTTCCGCCGCTGGAGTCCCGCCCTCTAATGGGTTATTTCCTGTAAACGACTCTGTAAGACGTTGCACACTAAGTGCAATTCCTTCCATACTTTCCTCGTCGACAGGCAATACAAGATTCTCTTCCCTGTTTTCAAGTTGGAAATCGATATCTGTTGTGACTGAAACAACAACTTTGTCTTGTCCCATCATTGTTCCTAACATCATCTGTACTTGGCGTTGTAAATCACGTTCAATTGTCTTTTTGAGCGTCATCTGATCCGTAATACTAGGTCCATATGCAGTATCGGTAGCTTTCAAATCGAAATACTCTGAGTACTGGTTCATGATGACAATATCATCGGTCGACAAATTCGGTATACTTTTGGATACTAGTTTATAAAGTGCAGTAATTTGCGGTTCTGTGAATTGATGTCCTGCATCAGTTTTCAACATAATTGACGCACTTGCCTGTCCCGTATTCTCATTTAAGAAAACACTCTCTGTAGGCAATGTGATCATCACATCCGCGTCTTTCACTCCTTCAATTCCTTTAATAATGTTCGCAAGTTCAGTTTGCATCGAGGCAAGTTTAATCATATTGAACTCATTGTCCGTCGTTCCAAATCCCGCATTTTCTGCAAAGAATGAGTAATCAATCATTCCAGTGTTTGGGAAACCTTCTGCTGCAAGAGATACAAGCAAAGAATCCACGTTTTCCTGTGGCACTAGAATCGACGTTCCACCTGGCGCAACCTTATTTTGCACTCCTTGAGCATCTAGCTGTTCTTTAATTCGTCCAATTTCTGCCCGAGATACATCCGAATAGAGTGGCACAAATTCCGTTCTAGATAGAAAATAAGTTAGAAAAGCAGCGATTAATATAACGGCTAAAGCAGATCCGATATATGTAGTTTTTTGTTTTTTCGTACGACTTAACCAAAACGCTTGAATATCCGTTTTGATTTTCGCCAATCTTTCATTCATTGTAATCCCCCGGTCAGCTTACGTAGTTCAAATATGCGGCTCAACACAAATAATGCTTGGAATTAAACAGGCATCCGGATGACTTCCTGATATGCTTCGATTACTTTATTCCGCACTTCCATCGTTGCATTTAACGCAATCGACGCCTTTTGGGCTGTAATCATGACATCATGAAGTTCGACATCTCCACCAGTCACTAGTTTTTCTGTCATTACGTCCGATTCTTGCTGCTTGTTATTTACGCCATCTATTGCAGCTTTCAAGAATTCCCCAAAATTTTGCTGCGCCTCATATGGTGTTGAAGTTGGTATTGTTTGGTTTTCCATCTTAAGTACACCTGTCGATTGCGCAGCATTAAATATTGATTGTATAGCCATTAAAGAAACATCCTTCCAGTATCATTATTTACCGATTTCAAGTGCTTTCATTAGCATTGATTTATTGGCATTCATCACGGTCACGTTTGCTTCATAAGAACGCGTAGCGGACATCAGGTCAATCATTTCCCGTAACGGATCGACATTTGGCATTGATACATACCCTTCGTCATTGGCATCGGGATGAGAAGGATCATAGACAAGTTTAAAGGGCGTTTCGGTATCTTCTTTAATCTTAGAGACCGTAACGCCATTTCCTACTGAACCATTTATTTGTTTACCCATTGAAGCATTTAACATCGATGAGAATTGCCCTTCTCGCGGTTGAAATGTTACTGATTTGCGGCGATATGGTTGCCACTCACCGTCTACCATTTTCCCTCGCGTTGTATCGATGTTCGCCATATTCGATGAAATGACATCCATCCGCATGCGTTGTGCAGTCAATGCAGAAGCAGACGTGTTCAAACTATGGAATATCGTCAATGTTAACGACCTCCTTTAATAACATTTTGTAATGAATTGAACTTTCCGCTGATACGGTCGACAACTGCATTATAGTAAATTTGATTTGCCGCGAGATCAGCTTGTTCCTTATCCATATCTACACCATTTCCATCTTGACGATAGCGAAGATTGGAATAATTAAAAACACCAGTGCTCGTTGCATTAGATTTGAAATCAATATGCCGGT
Source organism: Sporosarcina sp. ANT_H38 (assembly GCF_008369195.1). Classification (GTDB taxonomy): domain Bacteria; phylum Bacillota; class Bacilli; order Bacillales_A; family Planococcaceae; genus Sporosarcina. The sequence continues at coordinate 2,100,456 of NZ_VOBC01000001.1, forward strand.
CGTCTGTTTTATAAGCCTCTAACGAATTCGCTTGAGCATTTGTCAAAACTTCTTTAAAACTGACATTTTTCGCTTTATAATTTGGCGTGTCGATATTTGCTATATTTTGCGAGATCGCTTTCCCTTTTGTTGCAGAAAAGTCCAGCCCTCGTTCCAATTGAGAAATCGTCTTACCGAATAAATTCAATATTCCCACCTCTTGTTCCAGCTATTGGTGAATCAAAACATAATCAATAAACATTAGTAAACTAGTATTATTAAGTCATAATCATATTGTATCGGATTTTGATGATTCCTGTCTATAATAAGAAAGGGAATATCATTAGTTCAAAACAACCTTTTTCAGAACAGGATAATTATATATAAAGCTATAACAGTTCAAAAGTCACTATTCTCCCGTCACTACTACGTATTTCCACCTAAAACTAGTCAATTTCCTCTATATCATTTCAAATTAAAACTACACAAAAAAAACACTTCTTCCAGAATTCAGAAGAAGTGTTTTTATACATTTTATATACTTATGATTTTTGTTTTTCAAGTTCTTCAAGGAATTTATTGTTAAGAACTTTGATGTATGTTCCTTTCATTCCTAGGGAACGAGATTCAATGACACCAGCACTTTCTAGTTTACGTAGTGCATTTACGATTACTGAACGTGTAATACCTACACGGTCTGCAATTTTAGATGCTACAAGTAGACCTTCATTGCCGTCAAGCTCATGGAAAATGTGTTCAATCGCTTCGTGTTCACTGTAAGAAAGTGAGTTGATAGCCATTTGAACAACTGCTTTACTACGTGCTTCAATTTCAATTTTCTCTGATTTCTCGCGTAAAATTTCCATTCCTACAACAGTTGCGCCATATTCCGCAAGAATCAAATCATCATCCTGGAAGTCATCTTTCAGTCTAGCCAAGATAAGCGTACCAAGGCGTTCCCCACCACCGATGATTGGAACAATCGTCGTTAAGCCATCTTTGAATAGTTCACGATTTTCAACTGGGAAGACCGTGTGTGAGCTGTATACATCCAAGTTAGAAGAGGTTTCTCTTACTTCAAACAAACGGTTTGTATATTCTTCAGGGAATTTACGATCAACGAACATTTGCTTCATGCGTTCGTTTTCGATTTGGTGGTGTATTTCTAAACCAAGTAATTTCCCTTTTCTGCTTACGATGAAAGCATTACAGTCGATAACAGAGCTAAGCTTTTCAGCCATCTCCTTAAAGTTTACTGGTTTCCCTGCCGATTCTTGAAGCATTGCGTTAATTTCACGTGTTTTTGTTAATAATTTCATTTGTTTTTTTCCTCCTCAAAATACTTGCTTGGGTGTTTAGTGATTATTCTAAAGGTTTACAATCATTAATCAAAACAAAACGTTCTGATTAAAGTATGAATTGTGACAAATCTTTATTCTTTGCGATATCTTTCAGCTTTTCATCGACATAAGCGGGCGTAATTTTGATTGTTGCCGGCCCGATATCAGCCGCTTCATACGATAGTTCTTCGAGTAATTTTTCTAAAATTGTATGAAGACGTCTAGCACCTATATTCTCCGTTTCGTTATTCACATCAAATGCAATTTCAGCAAGTCTGCTGATTGCTTCGTCAGTAAAATCCAAAACAACATTTTCCGTATTTAGCAATTTCTCGTATTGGCGGATAAGAGAAAAATCAGGCTCTTTTAAAATGCGTTCAAAATCATTCTTTGTTAGCTTTTCAAGTTCAACCCGGATCGGAAAGCGCCCTTGCAGTTCAGGAATAATATCTGAGGGTTTCGACATATGGAACGCCCCTGCCGCTATAAACAAAATGAAATCGGTCTTTACTGTACCGTACTTTGTCGCCACAGTCGAGCCTTCAACGATTGGTAATATGTCCCTTTGAACACCTTCACGCGAAACGTCGGCTGATGAACCACTTCCACCGCGACTTGCAATTTTGTCCATTTCATCAAGGAAGATGATACCTGACTGCTCCGTCAGCTCAATTGCACGCCTCGAGATTTCATCATGATCAATCAGTTTGTCGGCCTCTTCTGCTTCAAGTGCAATTCGGGCGTCCTTCACTTTCATCTTCCGCTTGACCGTCTTTTTCGGCATGAGGGAAGATAATGCATCTTGCATATTAGCGCCCATTTGTTCCATACCCGACCCTTGTAAAGCGTCAAACATGGAGGATTGCTGCGCGGAAACTTCAACAGTGACCATTTGCTCTTCAAGCTCTCCTGCTTTAAGGCTTATAGCGATCTCAGAACGTTTACGCTTCACTTCGGCTACTTCTACATAATCAGGCTCTTCCTGCTCTGTTTTTTGGCCGAATAGCATTTCGAACGGGTTTTGCATGCCGCCCATTTTCTTTTTTTCAGGAGCAAGTAATTCAATTAACCGTTCTTCAGCAAGAATAACCGCGTGCTCTTTTACAGCTCCTCGTTGCTCTTCTCGAACAATTCGAACGCCCGCTTCTGTTAAGTCTCTTATCATCGACTCAACATCACGCCCTACATAGCCTACTTCTGTAAATTTCGTCGCTTCCACTTTCAGGAAGGGAGCATTTACCAGCTTGGCAATTCTTCTCGCGATTTCAGTCTTCCCGACACCAGTCGGGCCAATCATAAGAATGTTTTTCGGTATAATTTCACTTTTCTCGTCATCAGAAAGCAGACTTCTTCTGTACCTGTTACGGATGGCTACAGCCACTGCACGCTTAGCTTTGTCTTGACCGATAATATATCTGTCGAGATGTGCAGTCAATTCCTTGGGTGTCAGTTCTTGTCTCTTTATCATTCGAGTACCTCCACAATAATATGATCATTTGTGAAAACGCATATTTCTGCAGCAGTTTCTAGTGCCGCTTGGGCAATTTCTGCTGCAGTGAGCGAATGCCCGCTATACTTTTTCAAAGCCCGGCCGGCCGCAAGTGCGTAATGACCACCTGAACCGATTGCCAAAACACCATCATCCGGTTCAATCACTTCTCCTGTACCAGACACGAGTAATAGACTTTCATTATCCATGACAAGGAGCATTGCCTCAAGTTTCCGGAGAATCCGGTCACCTCGCCATTCTTTCGCAAGTTCAACAGAAGCCCTTTGCAGGTTCCCATTATATTCTGTCAGTTTGGCTTCGAATAAATCGAATAACGTGAAAGCGTCCGCTACCGATCCCGCAAAACCTGCCAGTACTTTACCACCAAATATGCGGCGGACTTTTTTTGCCGTATGTTTCATGACGACTGTGTTTCCTACCGTCACTTGCCCATCGCCTGACATGGCACAAGACCCTTCATGGCGAATGGCAAAGATTGTCGTTGCATGGAATTCCATCAGATCATCCTCCTATGCTCGCGGATGCGTATTCATATATGTTTTCCTTAAATGCTCTTTAGTTATATGTGTATACACTTGCGTTGAAGATAAGTGACTGTGTCCAAGTAGTTCCTGAACGGTTCTCATGTCGGCGCCCCCCGCCAAAAGGTGGGTCGCAAAAGAATGGCGAATCATATGAGGGTAGATTTTTGAGTGTAGTGATGCGCGTTCCATCATCATGTTTAAGATATGGCGCACACCCCGGTCAGTCAGTGGGTCCCCCCGTAAATTGACGAACAGCATGTCATGCTCTTTCTGTTTCATCAAATTCAGTCTGCTTTTCTCACGATAAGCATCCAGTGCTGATTGCGCAAAACTCCCGAATGGTACGTATCGTTCCTTACGTCCTTTTCCCATTACCAAAACAATGCCAAGTTCGTCATCAATGTCATGCATTTTTACAGATGTCAGTTCACTGACCCGCATACCGGTTGCGTAGAGTAATTCAAGGAGCGCGTAGTCACGTAAAGACTTTCTATCTTCCCCTTCACAGGTAGAAAATAAGGACTCCATTTCCTCTTCATAAAAAAAAGCCGGCAGCCGTTCTTCCTTCTTCGGATGATGAAGGGAACGAAATGCATTATCGCTAATGCCATACCTGTCATTCGAAAATTTAAAAAAGGAGCGGATAGAAGATATTTTTCTAGAAATGGATGCCCTCGCTAAACCCAAGTCATACAGTTTAGTGGCATAAAGTCTTGCTTCAGGATAAGTCACATCGTTCAAATCCGTAATCCCTTCAACTTCCAGGAATAACAGAAATGCATCAACATCTTTTTCATACTCTGATACTGTGTAAAATGAATAGTTCTTTTCCAAGCGTACGTACGAAATGTATTCATCACGGATGATAGAAGGTTGTACTGTCATACACTTCTCCCTCCCTGAATAAAAGGCCTCTAAGTTATTAAAGTATTTCGAGTCATTTGAATAATAACACATTCTTTACGAAACGTCATAGTAAAGCGAGTTGACTAATAGCCGAAAGATAACGACTAATCCAGAAATTCGAAAGTCATCCACGATTCACTATACAGTACATAATGATCGTACGGCAACTATCTATTACCAAGAAGTCTGACCTCTTTCAATTTGTTCGTTTTTTCGACACAATTTGTTCATATCCGCAAAAAAAAGAAGGACAGGAATACTTTCCTAGCCTTCTCTTTTTATTAACAAACTATTCAAGACATTGATACTGTCTGAAATTCACTAATCGCTTTAAGAGCACGTTCAGCGTGCTTCTCTGCGCGTTCCAACTTGCTCCTAACGCGTTTTCCAAGTTCCGGGAAAAGACCAAAGTTGATGTTCATCGGTTGGAAGTTTTGCGGATTGGCTTCGGTCACATAGCGCGCCATGCTTCCGAGTGCTGTTTCGTGCGGGAAAAGGATTAGATCTTTACCAAGTGCTAGATTGGCAGCGTTAATGCCTGCAATAAGTCCTGAACCTGCCGATTCGACATATCCCTCAACGCCGGTCATTTGTCCTGCGAAAAACACATTAGAGTTCGCCTTTAACTGGTAGGTCGCATTCAGCACACGGGGAGAATTTATAAATGTGTTGCGATGCATAACACCATAGCGAACGATTTCAACGTTTTCTAGACCGGGGATAAGTTTGATAACTTCTTTTTGTGCTCCCCATTTCATATGTGTTTGAAATCCTACGATGTTATACAAGGTCCCAGCAGCATCATCTTGACGAAGCTGAATAACCGCTGTTGCAAGTTTCCCTGTTTCCGGATGTTCAAGTCCAACCGGTTTAAGTGCGCCGAATAACAGTGTTTGTGCACCGCGCTGGGCAACCACTTCCACCGGCATACATCCTTCGAAATAGATTTCTTTTTCGAACTCCTTAAGCGGTACAATTTCTGCCGCGACAAGCGCATTGTAGAAACGTTCGAATTCTTCTTCATTCATAGGACAGTTTAAATATGCCGCCTCGCCTTTATCATAACGAGATTTCAAATAAACTTTGTCCATATCGATTGAATCTTTTTCTATAATCGGCGCTGCTGCGTCATAGAAATATAAATATTCCTCGCCTGTCAATTTACGTATTTGTTCAGCAAGTGCTGGTGATGTAAGTGGTCCCGTCGCAATAATTGTGATTCCCTCTGGTAGTTCCGTCACTTCTTCATTGATAACTTCGATAAGCGGATGGTTTCGAATCGTGTCAGTAACATTGCCAGCAAACTCATGGCGGTCAACCGCCAGTGCTCCGCCAGCAGGAACCGCACAAGCGTCAGCCGCACGTATAATGAGAGAGTCAAGCATTCTCATTTCTTCCTTGATAATTCCAACTGCATTGGTCAAATTGTTAGCGCGTAACGAGTTACTACACACGAGCTCTGCAAATTTGTCCGTGTGATGCGCAGGCGTCTGTTTTACCGGTCGCATTTCATATAAACGTACATTCACTCCACGGCTGGCGATTTGCCATGCAGCCTCGCTCCCAGCAAGGCCTGCGCCGATTACATTTACGATGGATGTCATTCTGTCCCCTTCTTTCTACCGTTCTTTTTGTCCAGACTCCAGGCGCCAGATGTTCGGAGGGCCACAGGATGTGGGTCACGCAGCGGGGAGGGATTGAACTGCATCCCTCCTTATTGCCGCAGGACGCGGCGCACTTAGGCTGGGTTCCTCGAAAGGCGTTTCGGCTGTGCGGCAAAGTACGCCGCTCCGCCAAACCGCCTTATGCCTGCCGCATCTGGACGGCGCCTTCCGCTTTTCTTTGTTACTGCGTATCTTCTTTATAATCACATTCTGTACATTGGATTTGTACACCTTTTTTCAGTTTCTTTTCAACTAGTGTACTTTCACACTTCGGACACGGTCTCGTAATTGGCTTATCCCATGAAACGTATTCACATTCTGGATATCTATCACAGCCATAGAATATACGTTTCGTCTTACTTTTCCGTTCGACCACCTGTCCTTCTTTACATGTGGGACAAGTCACACCAATTGGCTTGATAATAGCTTTCGTATTGCGACACTCAGGAAAATCCGAACAGGCCATGAACTTGCCGTATCGGCCTAGTTTGAATACCATAGCGGAACCACATTTCTCACAGTCTTCGCCAGCCGGTTCATCTTTTATTTCGATTTTTTCCATCTCTGCATCTGCGATTTGCACATGCTTTTCAAAATCGCCATAGAAGTTGTCTATGACCCTCTTCCATTTAATTATACCTTGCTCCACATTATCAAGTTCTTTTTCCATTTGAGCTGTGAATTCAAGGTCGATAATATTAGGGAAGTATTGATCTACTGCCTGATGAACGATACCGCCAAGTTCAGTCGGGAGAAATCTTTTTGCATCGAGGACTACATATCCTCGTTTTTGGATTGTGTCGAGCGTCGGTGCGTATGTTGATGGACGACCTATTCCCTGCTCCTCTAGCGTCTTGACTAATCTCGCTTCCGAAAACCGTGGTGGCGGCTGAGTAAAGTGCTGTTTGGGATCGATTTCACTAAACTTCACTTTTTCGCCTTCTTCAAGCGGCGGGAGGATACGGTCTTTCTCCTCTTCTTTATCATCGTTACCTTCAACATATACTTTCATGAACCCTTGGAATTTAACTTGCGAACCGTTCGCCCTGAAGCGGACATCACCATTCACAAGATCGACCGAGACTGTATCAAGTACTGCCGGCGCCATTTGACTGGCAACAAGTCGTTCCCATATGAGTTTGTAAAGGCGCAGTTGATCCCGTGACAATACTGTTTTCATAGCAGCCGGCGGTCGCATGACAGATGTCGGGCGTACTGCCTCGTGTGCGTCCTGCGTTTTTGCTGTACTTTTAGCAGCCGGCTTTGATGTCGTGATATATTCTTCCCCATACATTGTTTCGATGAATGACCTTGCCTCTTCTTTCGCGCTATCGGCAATTCTGGTCGAGTCAGTTCTCATGTAAGTAATGAGACCGACTTGGCCTTCTTTCCCAAGGTTTATCCCTTCATAGAGCTGTTGGGCAAGCATCATCGTCTTTTTCGCTCGGAAGTTGAGTTTTCGCGCCGCTTCCTGTTGCAAGGATGAAGTAGTGAATGGTAGTGCAGGATTTCGTTTGCGCTCTTTTTTAACAACATTTGCAATATCGAATTTATCGCCGTTTAATTGATCTAAAACTGCATCAACCTGCTGTTTATCTACAAGTTTTACCTTTTTCTTCGAATCTCCGAAGAACTCAGCTTCAAATGTAGTGTTATCTTTTTCAAATTGGCCAGAGATACTCCAGTATTCTTCAGGGACAAATGCATTTATTTCATTTTCTCTGTCGATAATCATACGAAGTGCCACTGATTGGACCCGTCCGGCGGATAGCCCTTTTTTCACTTTTTTCCAAAGTATTGGGCTAATGTTGTAGCCTACAAGTCTATCTAAAATGCGGCGGGCTTGTTGAGCGTCGACACGATCCATGTCGATTGGCCGTGGATTCTTAAATGATTCCTTAATCGCTTCTTTTGTTATTTCATTAAAAACAACTCGACAATCTGACTCGATATCTACGCCAAGCTGATTTGCTAAATGCCATGCAATCGCTTCCCCTTCTCTGTCAGGGTCAGCTGCGAGAAAGATTTTTTTCGCTTTTTTCGCTTCTTTTTTTAATTCTTGAAGAATCGGGCCTTTGCCGCGAATCGTAATGTATTTGGGTTCAAAATCATTTTCGGTATCTACGCCCATCTGACTGCGCGGAAGATCGCGCAAATGACCGAGTGATGCACGCACTTTATATTTTTTTCCGAGATAGCGTTCAATCGTTTTTGCCTTTGCGGGTGATTCCACAATTACTAGGTAGTCTGCCATTGAGTGTATGCCTCCTTAGAGAGGTTCCGTATTTATTCATCAAAAGAATATCTGTTGCAAAATGTATACCACATTTCATATTATTGCAACCTTTTCAATGAAAAAGAGTTTTATTCAACCATTGAAAACGAGTGCTCCAACGATTTGAAATCCGTTCCAGAGCGGTTTTGCGCCTTCTTCTATCAACTTATTCGGCCCTGCTGATAAAAGGGATGTGATGGGGCCGGGAACTGCATAGATATCTTTCCCGTGATCAAGTGCATGCTCCACCGTACTCATTGTTCCGCTTTTATCTGCGGATTCAGTGACAACGACCACATCGGACAATCCGCTTATAATACGATTTCGCATTGGAAAAGTCCAACGTTCAGGATTTACATACGGTGGATACTCTGTAATAAGGAGATGATTTACAGCTATTTTCTCCGCAAGTGCACGATTTTCTTTTGGGTAAAGATGGAACAATCCATGCCCAAGTACAGCGATTGTTTTTCCACCATATTCGAGTGCCGCTTCATGTGCCATCGTGTCGGCTCCTGTTGCTAGTCCTGATACGATAACAGCCTCATTTTCGACAAGAGGTGGCACAATAAGCGCCATTGCTTTTTTTGAATAAACAGTTGCTTTACGGGATCCAATAATTGCGACATTAAATTTTTTGGTGAGTAATGTGGTATCACCTTTTGCATAGAGAACTGCCGGGGGATCGATAAGTATGCGTAACTGGTCAGGGTATAAGGGATTTGAGAACGGGATTGGGGTGATTGCATTCCGCTCATATAATTCATCGTAGGGGGTGTCGGCGTTTCGGTGTAGATTATCTTTTATTTGAATTGCTTTTGACACCGAGATTCTCAGTATATGAGCAAGTTCATTCGCCTTGTAAACATATAACTTCTCGAGATTGGGGTCTATCTCGTAAAGTCCGTTTAATTTATTCAAAGGCACCGGAAATACATAGTGGAGCGCTAATAACCGCCTTTCGGCATCTGTTAGTTCCATCAAAATTCCTCCCTTATTAATTAATAATAAAAAAAGATGCAGCGCAAAAACTAGCACGCTGCATCTCTCATATTAATGTGTTTTACACTTTTCGTACAGACCTTTTTCTTTTATTACTTTAATTAATGTTTCTCCGATAACAGATGGAGTGTCTGCAACTTCAACACCTGCAGCATTTAGCGCTTTGATTTTTTCAGCAGCTGTCCCTTTACCGCCGGAAATAATGGCACCAGCATGGCCCATACGTTTTCCTTCAGGAGCAGTTTGTCCACCGATAAAGCCGACAACTGGCTTCGTCATATTCTCTTTAATCCACGTAGCTGCTTCTTCTTCACCAGTTCCACCAATTTCACCGATCATAACTACTGCATATGTCTCAGGATCTTCGTTGAATGCTTTTAGTACATCTATGAAGTTTGTTCCGTTAACTGGGTCTCCGCCGATACCAACAGAAGTAGACTGTCCGATTCCTGCGTTTGTCAATTGTAGAACCGCTTCATACGTAAGTGTACCAGAGCGTGAAACAACACCTACATGGCCTTTTGTATTAATATAGCCAGGCATGATGCCGATTTTACATTCGTCTGCAGTGATAACACCCGGACAGTTTGGACCAACAAGACGTGTTTTCTTGCCTTCCATAAAGCGCTTCACTTTGACCATATCAAGTACTGGGATATGTTCTGTAATACAGATTGTCATATCAAGATCTGCTTCTACTGCTTCTAGGATTGCATCTGCCGCAAATGGAGCTGGAACATAAATAACTGATACGTTTGCGCCTGTTGCTTTTACAGCTTCTTCAACTGTATTGAAAACAGGAACACCCGCCACTTCTGTTCCACCTTTACCAGGTGTAACTCCGCCAACAATTTTCGTTCCGTACTCTAGCATTTGTTCTGTATGGAATAGTGCTGTAGCACCTGTAATTCCTTGTACGATAACTTTTGTATCTTTGTTAATAAAAATACTCATCGTTTGTCCCTGCCTTTCTTAACCTACTAGTTCTACAATCTTTTTAGCACCGTCTGCCATCGTATCAGCAGCGATAATGTTCAAACCTGATTCATTCAATAGTGCTTTACCTTTGTCGACGTTTGTACCTTCTAGACGAACAACAAGTGGTACTTGTAGACCTACTTCTTTAGATGCAGCAATAACACCTTCAGCGATAACGTCACACTTCATAATACCACCGAAAATGTTGACGAAAATCCCTTTGACATTTTTATCAGAAAGGATAATTTTGAATGCTTCAGTCACTTTTTCAGCTGTCGCACTGCCCCCAACGTCAAGGAAGTTAGCAGGTGAACCACCGAAGTAGTTAATCGTATCCATAGTAGCCATTGCAAGACCTGCACCGTTAACCATACAACCGACGTTTCCGTCAAGAGAAATATAGCTTAGGTCAAATTTTGAAGCTTCGATTTCTTTTGGATCTTCTTCATCATAGTCACGAAGTGCCATGATGTCTTTATGACGGTATAGTGCACTGTCGTCAAAGTTGAATTTCGCGTCAAGAGCAAGTACATCGTCACCAGCTGTTACAACTAGCGGGTTAATTTCAACAATAGATGCGTCTTTTTCTACGAATACTTGGTAAAGTCCAAGCATGAATTTCGCTGCTTTATTTACAAGATGTGTAGGGATGTTCATTTTATATGCCATGCGACGTGCTTGGAATCCAGTCAAACCAACAACTGGATCGATGACTTCTTTGAAAATCTTTTCAGGTGTTGCTTCCGCAACTTCCTCGATATCCATTCCGCCTTCTTCAGAACCCATAAGTGTTACACGGTCTGTTGCACTGTCAAGGACAAGTCCAAGATAGTATTCTTTTTTAATATCAGAACCTTCTTCGATAAGTAGACGTTTAATCTCTTTACCTTCAGGACCCGTTTGGTGAGTTACAAGTGTCTTACCAATCAATTCTTTAGCATAAGCACGAACTTCATCAAGATTTTTCGCAATCTTAACGCCGCCCGCTTTCCCACGTCCACCCGCGTGGATTTGTGCTTTAACTACGATAATGTCTGTACCTAGTTCCTTTGCAGCTTTTACCGCTTCCTCAGGAGAGAAAGCAACAAGACCGTTAGAAACTGCTACACCATATTCTCTTAGTAGCTGTTTGCCTTGATATTCATGGATATTCATCTTACATCCTCCATTCGTACTTCTAAGCTATTTAATTTACTGCCTTATCCATTGTAGTAAACTTGTCAAACAATGTCCACAATTGAATTCCAAATGTAGAAATTTGTCGAACTAATACAAGTTGAATGAATGATTCCATAGAATACTACTTCAGTGCTTAATCGATTCCTACGCTGTGTTCAAATATGCACTTCGGTGCCAGTTATTGAAACGGAATTCAGCTACTTCAACAAATAAATATATTAAACTTTCTTTTTTCTTTTCCCTCCATGTTCACGGTCAATCTGATAAATGTAGGCAAACACTTCAGATACCGCTTTGTACAATTCTTCAGGAATGGATTCATTTACGTTCAATTGACCTAAAATTTCTACTAGGCTGGGATCTTCTTGAATCGGAATGTTATTCGCTTTCGCTTTTTCCAATATGTTTTCAGCAATTTTCCCTTTCCCTTTTGCAACCACTTTTGGGGCTCCATTCGAAAAAGGTTCATAAGAAAGGGCGACTGCCTCTTTTCGGGCATGACGTTCATCTGTCATATGCGGAAGTCAACTCCTTGACCATCGATTTTCATCGATTTTTTCTGTGGCGGCAGACTCTTCTCTTCCTCAATAAATTTTTTGAAGAATACTCCTGACAATTGATAGCCCGTCGATTCAAGCCCCTCTTTTAACCTATTCTGAAGAAAACCTCCTCCAATCGATTTAAGTGTGTCATCAGCATTAAAAACAGTGACCATCACAACCTTATTCTGGACTTGCATATCAATAATTGTCTTCTCAATTGAGTCAAGTTCGAGATAAAAAAGAATCCGCGCAAAGTCCGCATCAATCTTCCCATTCCCTTTCATTTGCCCGTTCCATTGCAATGTGGCATCAATGCGCTTACCAAAAAACTCGAGCGGAACTTGCATAATCAGTTGATGTTGGACGCCATTTTCTCCAGACTGGAGCAATGGTCCATTCATTCTTGTAACGACCGTTTCTGCTGCCTCACGGAGTGCCACAGATACAGTTGGATCATGCATAAGAGCAAGTAGCTGTGGTTTTAACGTTTCCGCAAGACGTCCGAAATCAGCTTCTTTTCCGAGCAGACCCGCTTCATAATTGAGCCCGAATGCACGAATGACTGTTTGGAGCGCATCTTTCACTGCCCTACCGTCTATCATAGAAGCAACTGCAGTTTCTGCTGCTTGCACAGCTTTTTGGATAGCCGGGCTGTCAGATCGTTCCGCCGTTTGCAATAGCGCCTCCAATTTTCCGGTGCCATGCTGACCAAGTAGGGTAAGTAATTGTTCTTTAGGTCCATCTGCTAAGGTACTAGCTTGAAAGGGTGCGACAATTACATTTTCCGCTGTTATCCGTGTAAACGCCTGACTGAGCTCTTGGACGAATTTCATTGTCGATTCTGCACTAGGTTGAGCATTTATAGCTCGGTCAATAATTGTTGCGAGTACTTTTTTTTGTTGCGTATTCATACCTGTATCAGATGAAACCAGTGCTTTTAAACTCTCCAACGGAGCTTTCGGCTGACCTTGCGAAGCATCCCCAATTTGCCCAAGCATCGTCAACACCTGTTGCACAATCGGCGATGACAACGGAGGAGCTTGTGGCATAGCTACAGTCTGACTGTTCGGATTTGTAGCGGCAATACCCTGCAATCCTACTTGAACAGATTGCGATACCGATAAAGCGTCACTCGGACGAACAACGCTGTTGCTCGAAATCAATGAAGCGAGTACTTGCGGCAGGTTTGCAAGGGATGTCCGTTCTGGTAAAACACCTGCACTTTTCAGCATTTGTAGGGTAGCAAAACGGTTTTCCGCAGACTCCGTACGATCCAGTAGTGTTAGGATGGATTGACCCAGCAGAGCTCCTCCTGTCGCCTGCGCGAACGGCTTTGCCATTTTCTCCAGCGCAGAGAGTATGGCTTCTTTCACCAGCGGCGAGATCGCGTTATCAAAAGCCAACGCGTTTCGTAATGAAGTCAAAACACTATGCAAACCTTCTTTAGTTTCGACTCCCAAAAGTGAACGAAAGATATTCTCATTGAGTGGCAATTTCAGCTCAATCATCTTTTGAAGTGACGCAAGTGCTTCATTCCGCGCGGCTGGCGGCACGCTTTTTAATAACAATTCTGCTTCCAGCAAGCTCTCCCGCGTCATCGGGATTTTGTTTTTCATGACAAACGAAAGAAGTGATTGCATTTCAGGCGTCTTCGGTAAATGCATCGCATCCATTAGACCACCCAACTGCCGGGCCTGCCCTTCCGTTGCTTGAAGGGGTCCTGAAATGATTTTTAACTGTAATTCCGGCTTAACTGCATTTACTTGAAAGTAATAGGAGTCACCAGCTTTCATTGGGACTTCCAATTTAGCAATCACCTTTTGACCCCCAATATGGACTTCAGCCATCTGTCCCGGAAAAAGCTGCTTAATCTGCCCATGGACCATCTGACCTTCATTCAAAACGAGTGGTCTATTTTGGGTAGGAACCGCTGTCTGTTGGCCAGACACAGACGCCACAGTTGGAAAGCTCATTCATCTTACCTCCAATCTTTTATCATCGATTTGACAGGTTCGAAACTTGTACGGTGATGTTCGCACGGTCCGTGTGTTTGAAGCGCTAGAACATGCTCTGCAGTCCCGTATCCCGCATTTTTCTTGAAGTTATACATAGGAAAGCCGTTATGTAAATTATCCATAATTGCATCTCTCGTTGTTTTCGCAATAATCGAGGCCGCTGCAACAGCTAAACTCTTCGCATCTCCCTTAATAACCGATTCTGTTGGGCAATTTGTGTCTAGTTTCATAGCATCCGCAATGACAAAGTCAGGATTGACAGCAAGCCCCTTTACCGCCTGCTCCATTGAATCCCTTGTTGCGGCATAAATATTCATTTCATCAATAATACGGGCTGATTGGATGTGTGCTGAATAAGCAATAGCTACGCTTTTTATCTGTTCTGCAAGTCGTTCCCGTTCCACCTTCGATATGGCCTTTGAATCATCCAAGCCAATAAGTTCCGGAGTCTCTCGCGGCAAGATCACCGCTGCAGTGACCACAGGACCCGCTAATGGCCCTCTCCCCGCTTCATCTACCCCAGCAATCAAAGCTCCTTCAAACGGCGCAAAGGACATATCAAACGCCTCTTTTACCATGTGATTCTGTTCTACAGCTTTCTGCTTATCATACTGGCGCTTCCAGCGACGAAGTGCATTTTGCACTCCAGCTCTTGAATCTTGTGCAAGTTCTTCCATCCAAGATTCAGGCTCTTTAACCTCTGTCAGCAATGCCGTAATTTCCTTTATCGTTTTCAATTTAATTACCCTCCAGTAACGGACGTTTCATAGATCCATCTCTTTTCTATTATATCGGCTATCATTGCTGCTTTTCGACTCACATAAAAGAAAAGGCCGAATGCCGCGGAATTAATTCCGTGCCGGCATCGGCCTACTCACTTTGTGCTTGTTGTGCTGTGAAATCGAATGTCAGTTTTCCAAGGTATTCATTCCGAATATCCCGGACAATCAACTCCGCCACTTTGTCATAATCTACTTCTCCACCGGTCGCATACACTTTGCGGAGTGCACCAATCTGTTCAAATATAGGAAGTATTTCATCACTAATGGTTGTCAGTCCATATCTATCTGTAAGCCTATCTGGATAATTTGTTTCTAGGA
The DNA here is from genome assembly GCF_008369195.1 of Sporosarcina sp. ANT_H38. Lineage (GTDB taxonomy): Bacteria > Bacillota > Bacilli > Bacillales_A > Planococcaceae > Sporosarcina. The sequence continues at coordinate 2,115,470 of NZ_VOBC01000001.1, forward strand.
AACGAAGGCCATACACTGCCAAGTCTTCCATATTGACGATTTTATCCTTAATGGCACCTGTCAGCGCTAGCTTAAAGCCAACTTCTTTATCCTCGAATTTAGGCCATAGAATACCAGGTGTATCGAGAAGTTCAAGCTCTTTCTCGTATTTAATCCATTGTTGGGCTTTTGTAACACCCGGCGTGTTACCTGTTTTTGCAATATTTTTCTTTGCAAGCCTGTTAATAAGTGTCGATTTCCCAACGTTTGGAATACCCACTATCATCGCACGCATCGCGCCTGGCCGGATACCTCTTGAACGCATTCTTTCCAACTTCGGTTCCAAAATCTCTTTCGCAGCTTTTATAACAATCTGAAGCCCTCTTCCTTCGAATGAGTTGATGGCAACTGCACGCATTCCTTGTGCTTCAAAATAACGGATCCAGCGTGCCGTTTCCGTTTCATCTGCAAGGTCCATTTTGTTAAGGATAAGAAGTCTCGGTTTTTGATGAATGACCTCGTCAATCATCGGATTTCTAGAAGATAGTGGAAGCCTAGCATCGATTAATTCAAAAACGATGTCAACAAGCTTCAACTTCTCGGTTACTTCTCGGCGAGCTTTCGCCATATGTCCGGGAAACCATTGAATTGTCATGTTGTTAGTTCCTCCCGTCAGTTAATAATTCCAAAATCTTTAATCGGCCAGAAAACTACTTTTGTACTACCGATAATTTCATCGATGGCAACAGCTCCGATATGTCTGGAGTCCTTACTTTTTCTTCTGTTATCCCCCATAACAAAAACATGATCTGCAGGGACGGTTGTACTTTGAATTTTCTCTTCAAGCGTGAAATTTTCAGTCAGCGGACTATCTGCGATTTCTGATTTATATTGGTCAAGATAAGGTTCTTCGAACGGTTCTCCATTAATGTATAAAATGTCATCCCGATACTCCACTTCATCGCCAGGAAGTCCAATTACCCTTTTTATGTAATCTTTCTCTTCAGGTGCATGAAACACAACGACATCGAACCGTTTCGGTTCTCCGATTGTATAACCAATCTTATTAACAATCATGCGGTCACCATGCTCAAGTGTTGGCATCATCGAAACGCCATCGACAACAATCGGCGTAAATAGGAATACCCGAATAATTGCTGCGAGGCCGAATGCGATTAAAAGCGCCTTCATCCATTCCCATGTTTCGTTTTTCTTTTTCTTATCATCATTCATCGGCAAGGCCTCCTGCTTACTAATGTCTTTATTATACAGGCTATTTATTTTTGAGGCAAAAAGAAAGGAGGCCGTATATGGGCCTCCTGCATTTTTTATCGAAGTTCTTTGATACGTGCAGCTTTTCCGCGCAGACTGCGAAGGTAGTACAATTTCGCACGGCGTACTTTACCACGGCGTAATACTTCAAGAAGTGTGATTTTTGGTGTGTGTACAGGGAATGTACGCTCAACACCTACACCATTGGAGATTTTACGGACTGTGAAAGATTCACTGATTCCGCCTCCACGACGTGATATAACAATTCCTTCAAATAGCTGAATACGCTCACGCGTTCCCTCTACGATTTTCACGTGCAAACGAACTGTGTCTCCTGCACGGAAAGCTGGATGATCAGAACGAAGCTGATCTTTTGTGATTTCTGAAATAATATGTTGCATAGTTAACCTCTCCCTATCCTCAGGTGCTCTTACATTTCTAACCTTTGCAGCGGAGCATCTGTCAGTATGTACTTACATAGAAGTACATAGTAGATACTACCACAAATCGCTAGTCGTTGCAATGTCATCTGATTATTTATTTTCTCGCTTTAGTTGATGAAGAAACTTGCGTTGATGTTCGGTAAGTGGTGCATCTTTCAGCAAATCTTTTCTGCGTTCAAATGTCCGGAGAAGCGACTGCTGTTCACGCCATTTATCAATTTCTGCATGATTGCCAGATAATAATACATCCGGTACTTCCATCCCATTAAAATTGGATGGACGTGTGTATTGCGGATGTTCAAGCAATCCAGTCGAAAATGAATCGAGCACGGGTGAATCAGCATTGCCAAGGACATTCGGCAACAACCTTACAACACTGTCAATCACAGCCATCGCAGCGATCTCTCCACCCGTCAAAACGAAGTCTCCGATGGATAATTCATCGGTAACGAGATACTGGCGTATACGCTCGTCGTAGCCCTCATAATGACCGCATATGAAGACGACATGTTCTTCAGAAGAAAGCTCTTCCGCTTTCTTCTGTGTAAATCTTTCTCCCTGAGGACACATCAGAATGACACGTGGTGGTTTTTCAAGCCCTTCAGATATAGCTTCTACTGCCGCAAAGAGCGGTTCAGGTTTAAGTACCATACCCGCTCCTCCTCCATAGGGATAGTCGTCAACTTTACGATGCTTGCTTGTAGAATAATCACGAAAATCGGTTACACCAAATGTGACTGCACCGTTCGCCTGCGCCTTTTTCATGATCGAGGAATGAAGAACGCCTTCGAACATTTCTGGAAACAGTGAAAGGACATCGATTTTCATCATGAAAGAAGTCCTTCCATCGGATCAATGATGATTTTCTTGCTAGCGACATCGACTTCTTTAACGATGTCTTCGATATAAGGAATATAGTGAGGCTTGCCTTTTTCAGGCGTTACCGTCCATACATCATTCGCGCCGGTTTCAAGAATTTCAGTCACTTTACCTAGTTCGATACCTTCAGTCGTAAACACTGTACAACCAACGATTTCATGGTAGTAGAATTCGTTTTCATCTAAATCACCTAGTTGGTTTTCCGGTATCATGAAAATACCGTTACGATACTTTTCAACATCGGTAAGATTTGGATGATTTTCAAAAGTCAACAAGTCAAACGTTTTGTGCTGACGATGACTTGTCACAGTTAAGTAAATAGGCGTTTTGCTATCTGGCATGAACAAGGCAAGCTTGTTTCCGACCGTATAGCGTTCTTCCGGGAAATGAGTACGCGAGATAACACGGACTTCTCCACGGATACCGTGCGTATTAACAATTGTACCAACGTTGAACCATTGCATAAAAATCACACCATCCTTTATTTGAAAAGCGCAAGGCGCCGTTAAAAACAAACGCAGCCTAAGTTCGCGACGTCCTGTCTCAGTAGCTGCATGACCCACTTCGTATGGGCCTAAGCGCTGGAGGAATTGAAGGTAATGGCGCTCTTTGCCTTTACCAGCAATTCTGAAGCGACTCGAGGGGCTGGCGCCTGGAACCTAGACACCACTTTAAGTAGTGAAATAATACTTTGAACAAAAAAGGAAGGAACATAGGCTCCCTCCTTTTCTGTATCAATCTATAATATCGATATAAACCTTTTTGCCGTGGTGACTGCCTGCTGCTGAATAAACAACGGTGCGTATTGCTTTCGCAACACGTCCCTGCTTTCCGATAACTTTTCCCATATCTTCGGGATTTACGAATAATTTATAGATGACACGATTATCGTGTTCATCCATTACAATACGTACATCCTCTGGATAGTCGACTAACGGTTTAACGATTGTTTCAATCAGCCGCTTCATGTACACCCCTCCTGATTACTTACCGAGTTTAGCGTTATGGTATTTTTCCATGATGCCTTTGTCGGAAAACAGGTTACGGACAGTATCAGAAGGTTTTGCACCCTCTTGAAGCCATTTAAGAGCTAGCTCTTCATTGATTTTTACTTCAGCTGGTTTTGTAAGCGGGTTATAAGTACCAACTGTTTCGATTTGACGACCATCACGTGGTGAACGTGAATCTGCTACTACAATACGATAGAAAGGAGTTTTCTTTGCTCCCATACGTTTAAGACGAATTTTTACTGACATTTTTACTTGCACCTCCGAATAGTTTCACACAAGATAATATATTATCAAGCTTTTTGTTGTTTGTAAAGTGTTTTTTCTTAACACCTTAAATTTCTTTTTAAAATATAGGATTTTCAACAAAAGAATGAATCAAACTTCGACTCGGACCCTTGTTTAGACTCAAGATACCAGACTATTATCATTTAAAAAACGAGTCTAATCCAGGCATTTTCATCTTCTTTTTTCCTTTTTGTTGCATACCAGTCATTTGCTTGACCATTTTTTTCATGTCTTCGAACTGCTTTAATAGCCGATTGACATCTTGAATGGTTGTGCCTGAACCTTTTGCAATTCGCTTACGACGATTTGCATTGATTATCTCAGGAGTATTACGCTCCGCCGTTGTCATCGATTGGATGACCGCTTCAACGCGCCCCATCTGACCTTCGTCGACTTTAGCATTTTCGAGACCCTTGATTTTATTGGCACCGGGCATCATTTTCAATAGTTCGTCGAGTGGACCCATCTTTTTGACTTGCTGAAGTTGCTCAAGAAAGTCGTCGAGCGTGAAAGATTGCGTGCGAAACTTTTGTTCAAGTTCCTTCGCCTTCTCTTCATCGACATTTTCCTGCGCCTTTTCAATGAGAGACATTACATCCCCCATGCCAAGAATTCGCGACGCCATACGTTCAGGATGAAACGGTTCAAGTGCATCCATCTTCTCGCCCATTCCGACAAACTTAATCGGTTTGTCTGTGACGGCACGGATGGAAAGCGCCGCACCACCTCGAGTATCCCCATCGAGCTTCGTCAGAATAACACCTGTTACTCCGACAGTGTCGTCGAAACTTTTCGCGACATTTACAGCATCCTGCCCAGTCATTGCATCAACGACTAGGAATATTTCGTCCGGTGTACTTAGATCCCGAATATCCTTAAGTTCCTGCATCAATACTTCATCAACATGTAGCCTACCAGCTGTATCGACGATAACGACATCATAGTGTTCTTTGTCCGCCTCTGCAAGCGCCTGGCGAACAATTTCAACAGGTGAAATGTCAGTCCCAAGTGCAAACACAGGTATCGTTAACTGCTTACCAAGTGTTTCCAACTGTTGAATCGCAGCCGGTCTGTAAACGTCTGCCGCGACAAGAAGCGGTTTCTTATTATGCCGCTTTCTAAGTACACTAGCTAGTTTCCCTGTGGTTGTCGTTTTACCCGCACCTTGCAGACCGACCATCATAATGACAGTAGGTGATTTCCTTGCAAATTGAATTGGGTTCTGTTCGCCGCCCATCAGATTCGTCAGTTCATCTTTAACGATTTTAACAACCTGCTGGCCAGGCGTTAGACTCTTCATGACGTCCTGTCCAACTGCGCGTTCACTTACTGTTTTGACAAACTCTTTGACGACTTTCAAGTTAACGTCAGCTTCAATAAGCGCAAAGCGTACTTCACGCATCATTTCCTTGACATCAGCTTCGTCAATTTTTCCTTTGCCCCTAATTTTCTGTAGCGTCCCTTGCAGGCGCTGGGCTAATCCTTCAAATGCCATGCACAGAGCCTCCTACTCATGATTTCTTAACGCACTTAACAATTCTTTGATTGTTTCCGATTTTTTATCTGTATCGGTTATGAGCTGCTCAAGATAATCTACAATTTCTGCTCGCTTCTGGAATTCCGAAAATAAATTCAACTTCGTCTCATAGTCTTCAAGCATTGCTTCCGTCCGACGAACATTGTCATAGACTGCCTGACGTGATACGCCGTATTCTCCAGCAATCTCACCGAGCGAAAGATCTTCTAAATAGTAAAGTTGCATATAAAGTCTCTGTTTATCAGTCAAAAGTGACTGATAAAAATCAAAGAGGAAGTTGATGCGTGTCGTTTTTGCAAGCGTCATACGCTTTGCCTCCCCGCTATGTTCTTCCTAAGTCATCATAGTATGACAGACTCGCGCTGTCAAGTCATTTTACTTGTCTGTATCGAAAAGCGTATACGCCTTGATCAGGAGCAATAGGCATAAGTCAAATTAAAAGAAGCCAGTCTGCTTATGACCCCGTGCTCCTAGGCGTTGAAGCCTAGACAGTATCTTCTTGTTCAAGTCCATCCGCAAAAAGTCCGTATACATACTTTTCAGGATCAAACGGTTGAAGATCATCCACACCTTCACCAAGTCCAACGAATTTTACAGGGATATTTAACTTTTTCCTAATAGCAAGTACGATACCGCCTTTCGCTGTACCATCAAGCTTCGTTAAGACGATACCTGTAACATTTGTCGCTTCTTTGAATGTCTGAGCTTGGATCAATGCATTTTGACCCGTTGTTGCATCGAGCGCCAGAAGTACTTCGTGCGGTGCACCTTCTACTTCTTTACTAATGACCCGGTGCACTTTTTGAAGTTCATTCATCAAATTCACTTTATTTTGGAGCCTTCCTGCGGTATCACAAATAAGGACATCTACTTTGCGGTTCTTTGCAGCACGGATTGCGTCGTACATGACCGCAGCAGGGTCAGATCCTTCTGATTGACGGATTACTTCTACACCAGCACGTTCGCCCCAGACAACGAGTTGATCGATGGCACCAGCACGGAAAGTGTCGCCAGCCGCAAGCATAACCGTCTTACCTTCTGCCATAAGTCGAGCCGCCAATTTCCCGATAGTAGTTGTCTTCCCGACTCCGTTAACCCCTACCATCAATATAACTGTCAGACTATCTTCTTGAATGTTCAGGTCGTTATCGAGTTCTTCACCAGCTTGATAGATTTCAACAAGTTTCTCGGAAATAACCGATTGAATGCCAGCTGTATCTTTAATATTTTTTCTCTGTACTTCAACTTTCAGTAAATCAATGAGCTCCATAACTGTTTCAAAACCGACATCGGCCTGTAATAGCAACTCTTCCAATTCCTCGAAGAACTCTTCGTCAATTACTCTGAAACGTGCAACAAGATCGTTTACTTTGGATGTGAACTGATTTCGAGTTTTTGATAAACCATCTTTAAACTTCTCTGTTACAGCTTCGTTCGTACCAGTAATTTTTTCCTTAAGTTTCTTAAAAAAAGACAACTATAGTCACCCCTTTACATGATTGCTTCTTCTGGCACCTCGGAAAGTTTGACAGAAATGACTCTGGACACGCCTGATTCCTGCATAGTTATTCCGTAGAGCACGTCCGCCCCTTCCATCGTCCCCTTCCGATGTGTGATTACGATGAATTGAGTCTTCTCTGAAAACTTCTTCAAATATTTACTGTAGCGTATAACGTTCGCTTCGTCGAGTGCAGCTTCGACTTCATCAAGAATGCAAAACGGTACTGGCCGTACTTCGATAATTGAGAATAGCAACGATATCGCAGTCAATGCACGTTCTCCGCCTGATAACAGGCTTAAATTCTGTAACTTTTTCCCCGGAGGACGTGCGACAATTTCCACACCCGTTTCAAGTAAATTATCAGGTTGTGTAAGTATCAAATCCGCGTCACCACCGCCAAACATTTCCTTGAATACATGTCGGAAACGGTTCTGAACGGCGTTGAATGTCGTCAAAAACCGCGTTGTCATTTCAGCGTCCATCTCAGTCATTGCTTCGTGTAGTGTAGTTTTCGCTTCTAATAAATCATTACGCTGTTCATCCAAAAAGTGATGTCTCTCAGATACTTCTTCAAACTCCACAATAGCACCTGGATTGACAGGCCCTAAAACTGCTAATTGACGTTTTAAGGATTCAACCTTTTCTCTAGTCAACAATTCATCAAAATCATCCGCAATAATTCCATCTGCAAACAATCCATATTCAGTTAAAAGCTGTTGCGTGACTGCTTCATATTTCACTTCGAGACGTGATAGCGTTATAGATACTGCATTCAACGCAGAACTTATTTCTGCTGTACTACCTCTAAGATCTTGGAGGGATGCACTTTTCCCCTCGAGGAGATTCGCAAGGTCTGTACGGATTTTCCTGTCTGCCATAATCGTTTTTTCAATCAATGCCTTGTCAGTAGACGCTCTTTCAATCTCCTGTGCAATTTGTTCAGCACTCAACTCCCCACCGTCTTCACTGCCAGTGAAATACTGCATTTCATCACGCAAGGCAGCCAGTTTGACTTTGGCTTGAGCAGATGCACTTTCCATTTCATCGATTGACGCTTCCAGGTGTGCTTTCTGTTCACGCAAAACAGCTATGCACTCTCTAAGCTCATTGTATCGACTCGTTAATGTAGCCTCTTCGTTCCTCCGATTAGTAGCTAGACGTTCAAGCGTCTCAACTTTGGATTGAATTGCTTCTAATTCACTTTTCACACGCGCATGATTTTGTTGTAACACAGCTTTCTTTTCTATCAATTCTGATCCGGTATTCTCAGCACCACGTCTCCCCATCTCGGTCGATGCAATTTCTGATTCCACCGATTTAATGGAAATATCGAGTTCACGGATACCTGATTCTGCAGATGCAATTTCGACTTGCAGACTGTCCGTCATTTTACGAAACTGATCCGTTTCAAAGATTTGCTTCGCAACGCCCATTTTCGTCTCGCCGATTTTCTTTGTAGCGGACTCAATTGAATCAGCCATACGAGTTAGTTGCAGTTGCAATGTTTCGAGTTCTGCTTTTCTTGTGAAAACGGATGCCTGGCCTTTGACTCCACCACCTGTAAGTGAACCACCAGCGTTCACAATATCGCCATCAAGCGTCACGACACGGAAACGATAACCAAGTATTCCCGCAATGGCCGACGCCCCGACAAGCGTTTTCGCGACAAGTGTATTACCGAGTAAATTTTCAGTAATAAGTGCATATGCTGCATCAGTTTGAACAAGTCGATCGGCTGTTCCAACGTATTCAGGATGTTGTTCAACCGCGCGTAATGATGCTGGTTGAATCTTCCTGGATTTCATCACGTCTCTTGGCAGGAAAGTTGCTCGTCCAGCGTTCTTCGCTTTTAAATAAGTGATTGCTTTTCTCGCTTCAAGTTCAGTCGCCGTCACTATATGCTGCATCGCACCACCAAGTGCTGTTTCTACCGCTTTTATATACTCTTTCTCTACAGATATAAGTTCTGCGACAGCGCCGTCAATACCTGCTAGTTTTCCTGACTTCTTCGCAACAAGAATCTCTTTTACACCTGAATAGAAACCCGAGAAATCCGCTTCCATACTTTCAAGTGCACGGACCCTTCCATGCATTTCGTGTTGCTTATTAAGTGCTTTTTGCAAAAGTTCCTGCTGTAAAGCGAGTTCATCTTCCGTCTTCCTTAATACCTTTGATGATTCGCGATAGGCCGAATCCGCTTCCGTCAATTTCCGTTTCAAGACAGTCAACGCTTTTACTTTTGCAGTTTTCTCTTGTGTTAGTTTTTCGCGTCGTTCCTGCAATAAAGATGTCTGAAGTATTATTTTTTCGGATGAGGACTTTTCCCCTTGGAGACGCTCCTCTGCGTGCTTCAAGTCATTGCGGATGGTCGCTTCCTCGTTTAGCCGTTCGATATAAGCCGATTTCAACTCATCTATTTCTTTTTCCGTCTCTTTGACAGATCGTTTCAGAATCCGAGAGATACCATCCATCTCAACTTTTGTTTTTTCATATTCCACTTCCGACAGTTGTTGCTTTTCACGAGCCGCTCCCAGTTTTTCCGAAAGTGCTACTAACTCATTTTCGGTAGTTGCAAGTTCAATTCGTGACCTTTCAATCAGTTGGTCCGCATTGCGACGTTTTTCAAGTGATAATAGGCGTCTTCCTTCCCACTTCTCAGTCTCTGCACTTGTCACAACTAGTTTTTTTTGTAGCGTATCTAGTTTTGCATCCATTTTCGCAAGTTCTTTCTTCGTAAATTCGGACGCTTCTTCAGCTTTCTTCGATTCAGCTTCAAGGAATACCTTATTTTCTTGAAACTTTTCAGCTTCTCTCGACTTTTTCAAAATTTCATCATGGAATTTCCTTGCATCGAAAGTCAACAAGGAAACATCCGCGTCACGCGTCTCTTCCGAAAGCACTTTATGTTTTTTTGCCGACTCTGCACTTTTCCGTAACGGCTCAATCCTAGAATCAAGCTCTTTTAAAATATCCAGCACACGGTCGAGGTTATCTTCCGTCTCAAATAGCTTGTGCTCCGCCTTCTTTTTCCTCGTCCTATATTTAAGAACTCCGGCTGCTTCGTCAAAAATACTCCGCCTGTCTTCAGGACGGCTATTTAAAATTTCATCTACGCGTCCTTGAGATATGATGGAAAACGCTTCTTTCCCAAGTCCCGAATCCATGAAAACATCATTAATATCCTTTAGTCGACACTGGTGGCCGTTTAATAGATAAGCACTTTCCCCAGATCGAAAAACGCGCCTGCTGACACTGATTTCCGTATAATCAAGCGGAAAAAGCCCCTTACTATTATCAAGAATTAGTGTCACCTCTGCAAAATTAAGTGATTTACGAGAATCACTTCCTGCAAAGATGACATCTTCCATTTTAGAACCACGTAGCGATTTCGCAGACTGTTCACCAAGAACCCAGCGAATTGCATCTGTAATATTACTTTTTCCACTTCCATTTGGACCAACTACCGCTGTAACACCTGGAACAAAATCTATCGCAATCCGTTCTGCGAATGATTTGAATCCTATAATTTCAAGTCTTTTCAGAAACACGATTAAATCTCTCCTTCAGCCTGCCGACTCTTTAAATCTAGAATTGCATGACGGGCTGCTTCTTGCTCGGCCTCTTTTTTCGATTTCCCGAGACCAGTTCCAAGTTGATCATCGCCAAGCCTTACGACAGTGACGAAACTTTTAGCATGGGCAGGGCCTTTCTCTTCAATGATTTCATACTGCAATTGACCACTGTTCGTCTGTTGGACGATTTCCTGGAGACGGCTTTTATAATCCATCACATGCGAAAAAGCACCGATACTAATTTTAGGGAAGACGACTTTTTCAAGGAACAGAATAACAGCCTCCATCCCTTGATCTATATACAGAGCGCCAATAAACGCCTCAAACACGTCAGCGAGCAATGCAGGTCGCATACGCCCACCCGTCTGCTCCTCGCCCTTCCCAAGTAGGATAAAACGGCCTAACCCAAGTTCATTAGAAAACTTCACAAGAGAAGGTTCACAGACAATCGCTGCTCTCAATTTCGTAAGTTCCCCTTCAGTCATATTAGGCTCGGTAGAATAAAGGAATCGGGACACGCCAAGTTCAAGGACCGCATCTCCTAAAAATTCCAATCTCTCATTATCCGTGAATTTTTTTCTCCGATGCTCATTCACATAAGATGAATGTGTGAATGCATTGTACAGTAGTGAAATGTTTTTGAAATAGACGTTTAATTCATTTTGTAATTCATCGAACTTGTTTCGAACCGCTATCGGTAACAGCGCACTCGTGCTTTTCCCTTTGTAATTGTTCGTATTGTTTGTATGGGTCATCATCGATTCTGCCTTTCAATACATAATGCATATAATTTTACCCTTTTCAGCGCCACAGTGCAAAAAATAGTTTGCTTTAAACCCGAAAAGAGACGCTTTCAATCCTTTTAAGAAGAAAGGATGAAAGAGTCTCAATCAGAATAGCAATTATTTTACTTTCGTTTCGATATGCGAAACTGCGTCACCGACAGTTGCAATCTTTTCAGCTTCATCATCGGAAATTTCCATTTCGAATTCATCTTCTAATTCCATTACTAATTCTACGACGTCCAATGAATCTGCGCCGAGATCGTCACGGAAAGAAGCTTCCATTTTAACTTCACTTTCATCGACGCCAAGGCGGTCGACAATTACTTTAGTTACACGTTCAAGTACTGTTGACAAATTTGTCACCTCCTCTCAAGAAATGTGGAAGCGCCTTAATGAGCACAGCCTAAGTTCGCCACATCGTGTGGCAACAAGGAGGGATGTTAGTTCAATCCCTCCCCGCTGCGTGACCTACATCCTGTAGGCCCGCGACAGGCATAAGACGGGCTAGCGGAGCGGCGTTCTTTGCTCGGGAAGGATGCAATTCAATCCTTCCTAGCTGGACCGACTTATGACCCGAGCCTCTAGGCGCTGGAACTGGACAATAAAGAAAAGCGAATAAACGCTTCTATTACATTACCATACCGCCATCAACATGAATCGTCTGACCCGTAATATAAGCCGAGTCCTCAGATAATAGGAACAGGACTGTGCGCGCTACATCTTCTGGGTTGCCAAGCTTACCAAGTGGGATTACCGATAACATCTGACTCTTCACTTCTTCGCTCAGTGCATCCGTCATATCCGTTGTAATGAAACCTGGTGCAACTGCATTTACATTAATGTTCCGTGAAGCAAGTTCTTTTGCCGCTGTCTTTGTAAACCCGATGACACCAGCTTTTGCTGCTACATAGTTTGCTTGTCCAGGATTTCCAGACACCCCGACAATCGATGCAACGTTGACGATTCTTCCCGCACGTTGTCTCATCATTTGGCGTGTTACACCTTTTGTGCAAAGAAAAACACCTTTTAAATTAATATTAATGACATCGTCCCACTCGTCTTCTTTCATACGCATGAGCAAATTGTCTCTCGTAATCCCTGCATTGTTGACAAGAATATCAATCGATCCAAACATTTCTAAAGTTTTATCAACCATATTTTTAACATCTTCAGCATCGGATACGTCTGCTTGGATAGCGAAGGCATCACCGCCGGATTCTGTAATCAACTTAACGACGTCATCCGCTTTATCCTTACTTCCGCTGTAGTTGACAGCAACACGTGCGCCTTCTTTAGCAAGTAGCAGTGCAATTTCACGACCAATTCCACGTGACGCTCCTGTAACAATTGCGGATTTCCCATCAAATCTACCCATTACGACCACCCTTTCGAAGCTTCAATTACAGTTTGTAATGTCTCTTCATCATAGACTGGGAATACTGTTGCACTCCGGTCAATCTTTTTAACGAGACCACTTAGTACTTTTCCTGGACCACATTCGATGAAATGCGTAACACCGAGGTCAAGCAATGTACGTACAGAATCTTCCCAAAGTACCGGGGAATAAAGTTGTTCGACAAGGAATCCTTTTATGTCTCCACGATTAGTAACAACCGCAGCGTTCACATTAGCAACAACCGGAATGGCTGCATCCTCCATTTCGACCTCATCAAGCGCCGCCCGCAGTTTTTCTGCCGCCGGTTGCATAAGTGAAGAATGGAACGGCCCACTTACATCTAGTGGTATCGCTCTTTTCGCACCCGCTTCTTTCAATTGGACACACGCTTTCTCGACGCCTGCTTTCGTACCCGAAATTACGATTTGTCCTGGACAATTCAAGTTAGCCGGTTGGACAGCAAAACCATCTGCTGTAATTGCATCCGTCACTTCCTTCAACTTTTGTCCGTCAAGTCCAAGAATTGCCGCCATTGCCCCTTCACCTGCCGGCACTGCTTCGTTCATGTATAAACCGCGTTTATGGACAACTGACACACCATCTTCAAATGACATGACACCTGACGCAACAAGCGCTGTATACTCTCCGAGACTATGACCTGCTGTAAAGTCTGGTTTAACGCCTTCGTCTATCAACCTTGAAGCAATCATCGATCCTACCGTAAGAAGTGCTGGCTGCGCATTATACGTCAGCGTCAACTTTTCTTGGGGTCCTTCTAGAATTAATTGACTAAGTTGGAAATCAAGTACACGGTCTGCCTGTTCTAAGAACTGCTTACTTTTATCATGCGTTTCGGCGAACTCTTTTCCCATACCGGTCGATTGTGAACCTTGTCCCGGGAAAATGAATGCAATCTTCGTCATTAACTTTCCACCTTCCTTATCGCTTCGCGAATTGTCCCACAAACATCATATTCAACCATAGTTCTTGCTTGCCGAACTGCGTTCAATATAGCATTTGCGTTTGAAGAACCATGCGCTTTGATAACGGGTGAATTCAAACCAAATAATCCCGCTCCACCATATTCCGTGTAATCCATTTTGTTTTTCAATCCGCGTAAATCGTCTTTCACAAGTGCTGCAGACAGTTTTGATTTCAAAGAAGTAGCATAAACTTCTTTCAACATAGAGAAGAAAGCAGATGCAGTCCCTTCAATCGTTTTAAGTACCATGTTACCCGTGAATCCATCTGTAATGACAACGTCCGCCACTCCTGTTAATAGGTCCCGCGACTCAACGTTTCCGATAAAATTAATGGGCGCTTTAGAAAGCAAGTCAAAAGCTGCCTTCGTCAATTCATTCCCTTTTCCTTCTTCGGTTCCAATATTCAATAAGCCCACGCGCGGATTTTCAATACCCCGCACTTTTTCGGCGTAGATACTTCCCATAACTGCATATTGTTCAAGATGAGATGGCTTCGCATCCGCATTTGCTCCAAGATCCAGCATGACAAATCCGTTTCCGTCAATTGTTGGAAGTGTCGGTGCTAAGGCAGGTCTCTCAATACCGTCAATCCTACCCACGATAAATAGCCCTGCCGCCATTAAAGCACCTGTATTGCCTGCTGAAACGCAAGCGGAAGCTTCTCCATCTTTTACAGCTTGAGCCATCCTTACCATTGACGCATCTTTCTTCCGTCGGATAGCACGAACCGGCTCATCGTCAGGTTCAATTTTCTCTGTACAGTGAATCACTTTTAGACGGACATGTTCCTTCAGGAAAGGCGCCATCGCCTGTTCATCACCATAAATATGTATGTTAATTTCATTGAATTCATCGAGACTTTTAAGCGCTCCGGCAATAATTTCACCAGGCGCATGATCTCCGCCCATTCCATCTAAAGCTATGATCATTTTAATTCCCCCTGCTTCCTATCAGTCGTCCGGTACATGTGAAATTCGCCAATGAATACTGTTTCGTCATTGACCGTCGATGCGACCACGACCAATGTCCGTTTTTCTCCAAGACTTTCTTTCTTCACTTCTGCACGTGCAACAACTCTATCACCAGCTTTCACCGGTTTCAGAAAGTCAATTGTCGACTTCACAGTCAAAGCAAGATCATCATTCATAACAGCGACAGCAAGCGAATTTGCCTGAGCAAAAAGATGATGTCCACGCGCAATACCGTTACGCTGGAAGACATGTTCTTCAGTCACATCGAATATCGACAACGCCCTCTTATCGAGTTCCATATCAACGATATCCCCAAAGACTTCATCGGAATGAAGAGACTTCACTTCCTCTTTTATCTTTCGAGACGCAACCGTTTTCAATCGTTCCCGCAGTTCAGGAATTCCACACTCAAGCCTATCCAAACGAATCGTCTGGACACTCACAGTGAAATGTTCCGACAATTCTTCATCTGTCAAGAACGGATTTTCCTCAAGCAACTTTCCAAGCAGTCGTTGCCTTTCCTTTTTAGGCATTCTCAATCATTTCACCTTCCGGATTAGCACTTGGTACTAATAGCAGTATATAAAAATAGAAAAAAGAATGCAAGTATAGAAAAGCACAAGGTGTCGTTTAGCCCTGAAAAGCGCTGGAGGGCCACAGGAAAAAGGCGCTCTTTGCCTTTATCCTGTGGACTGAAGCGACTCGAGGGGCTGACGCCTGGAGCTAGACAGTATAGAAAAGCAGAGACGACCGTTTAGATGCGACAGGCACAAGACGATTTGGCGAAGCGGCGCCCTTTGCCGCACAGCCGAAGTGGCTTATGACCCGAGCATCTGGGAGTCGGAGCTGGACAGTATAGAAAAGCGCAAGGCGTCGAAAAGGAACGCAGCTTAAGTTCGCCGCATCGTGCGGCAATAGCTGCATGACCTGCATCCTGCAGTCCTCCGAAAAGCGCTGGAGGGCCACAGGAAAAAGGCGCTCTTTGCCTTTATCCTGTGGACTGAAGCAACTCGAGGGGCTGACGCCTGGAGCTAGACAGTATAGAAAAGCGGAGACGATCGTTTTCAAGGAACGCAGCCTAAATTCGCCACATCCTTGTGGCAATAAGGAGGGATGAAGTTCAATCCCTCCCTGCTGCATGACCTACATCCTGTAGGCTCGCGACAGGCATAAGACGATTTGGCGAAGCGGCGCCCTTTGCCGCACAGCCGAAGCGGCTTATGACCCAAGCATCTGGAAGTCGGAGCTGGACAGTACTGAAATGCGATAGCGCCTGTTTAGCCCTGAAAAGAGCTGGAAGGCTTGTGATCAAGGCGCACTTTGCCTTGATCAGCAAGACTGAAACGACTCGAGGGGCTAGGCGATGGAGCTGGACAGTATAGAAAAGCGAAGGCGCCGAAAAGGAACGCAGCCTAAGATCGCCGCAACCTACAGACCCTCAATCAATTCTCTCTCCACTAAGGGCACCCGACTCTTCAAGATGTGCCCGAAGAATACCGTATTCCGTATCTCCCCAGAAATGAGGCGATTCCAACAGTCGTTCTGCGTCTTTCCTTGCCGTTTCAAGCGCCCTGTAATCGTGGACAGGGTCCGCTACTTTAAACTCAGGCATACCGCTCTGCTTCTTACCGAAGAAATCGCCGGCACCTCTTAGTTCGAGATCCTTTTCTGCTAAAACAAATCCATCATTCGTTTCTGTCATCGTTTGCATTCGCTCTTTTCCTTCTTCGGTTTTAGGGTCAGCAAGTAGAACACAATACGATTGCTCAGCTCCCCGACCTACACGGCCCCTAAGCTGATGGAGCTGAGCTAGTCCAAAGCGCGTTGCGTCGTAAATAAGCATGAACGTTGCATTTGGTACGTTGACCCCAACCTCTACGACAGTCGTTGACACAAGAACATTAATTTTACCATCACTGAAATCACGCATGATGGCATCTTTATCATCCGAATGAAGACGGCCATGCATTAGGCCGACCGTATATTTACCACTAAAATGAGTCGAAAGCTGACTATGGACATCCACTGCATTTTGGACATCCAACTTGTCGGATTCCTCGATTAACGGACAAATAACATATGCCTGACGTCCGGCACTTAATTCATTTTCCATCTTTCTCAGAACCGGAAGAAGAGAATCCTCTTTCAACCAATGTGTTTCGATGAGTTTTCGGCCTGCAGGCAACTCATCGAGTATGGAGACATCCATCTCGCCAAAAGCAGTAATGGCAAGCGTTCGCGGGATCGGAGTTGCGGTCATGAATAGCACATCTGGATTCAATCCTTTATCCCGTAAAACACGCCGTTGTTCAACACCGAAGCGATGCTGTTCATCCGTAATAACCAACCCGGGATTTTTGAAAATGACATCAGGTTGAATAAGGGCATGCGTACCGATAAGCAGATCCACTTCACCTGACTCGAGCTTTTCAAGCAACTCCCTTCTCGCCTTCGCCTTTGTCGAACCCGCGAGGAAGGCCACAGTCAAGCCATGAGGTTCAAGCCATTCAGCAAGCGTAGATGCATGCTGTTCAGCAAGGATTTCTGTCGGTGCCATAAGAGCACCCTGATAGCCTGCCGTGATAGCAGCATACAAAGCAATTGCCGCAACGACCGTCTTACCAGAACCAACATCTCCTTGAAGGAGGCGGTTCATCCTGGTAGGACTTTTCAGTTCCGCACACAATTCATTGACAACCCTCTTTTGAGCCCCAGTCAATTCGAACGGCAATGCGGCAATGAAAGTCTTCACTTTAGAAAGGTCGTAGTCGATGGCAACGCCTTTTTCCCCTTCTTTACGCGCTTTTTTCATTCCAAGCATCTTCAATTGGAACAGAAGCAATTCCTCGTAGACAAAACGTCTTCTCGCATGCTTAACATCAGCAGGACTCTTCGGAAAATGAATCATCTCAAGAGCATTTTCGATTCCAGGTAGCCGATATATTTCACGAATATCCGCAGGAAGGGATTCTGCGTGCTGACCGACAGCTGTATCTAATGCATTTCGCATGAAACGTCTAAACGTCTTCTGATGCATAACGCCTTTTAAACTGTATACTGGCTCAAAATCGGCTTGATCTGTTTTCGGACCATCCTTGAAATTGCTCACATTGATCACTTGTCGTCCACGGTCCCATTTTCCAGTAACCGTGACAATTGTTCCTAGCGACAAACGATCTTTTAAGTAATGCTGATTGAAAAAAACCGCCTTCACAAGATGCCTTCCGGCAAGAAGACGGATCTGTAAACGTGATCTATTTTTCCCTAAAAAAAGAACGGATGGCTCGCTTTCTACCCTTCCTTCAATCGTGACTCGCTCATTATGCGGAGTTTCAGTCAGATCTTTTAACCTGAAATCCTCATGACGGTACGGGAACGTCATAAAGAGGTCTTGAAGCAGGGAGATTCCAATTGCTTCAAACTGTTCACCGGCCGCTTTGCCGACTCCTTTTAACTTCGTGACAGGATCATGAATTGACAGCGTCACTATCTACCTTGCCCTTACCAAATATCTTCGCTTCGAGCGCTTTTCCGGTTGGCGTAGCAGCCAATCCGCCTTTTGCTGTTTCCCGTAGCGCTGAAGGCATCGACTTACCTATTTTATGCATCGCTTCAATAACTTCATCTGTCGGAATACGACTAACTACGCCTGCTAGTGCCATATCTGCTCCTACAAGTGCCTTCGCTGCTCCCATTGCATTCCGTTTCACACAAGGTACTTCGACAAGTCCCGCAACCGGATCACAAACTAGACCTAACATATTCTTCATAACAATAGAAAACGCTTCTGCACTTTGTTGTGGAGTTCCGCCCGCCATCTCAACAATTGCAGCTGCCGCCATTGAACCCGCAGAACCTGTTTCGGCCTGACAACCGCCTGCCGCACCTGATATCGACGCATTATTTGCAACGACAAATCCAAAAGCACCTGACGTAAATAGATAATTAATCATTTGCTCCCGTGTAGGATTCAATTTGTTTTTCACAGCAAACAAAGTACCTGGCACGATTCCTGCTGCACCCGCTGTTGGCGTTGCACAAATTGTCCCCATTGCTGCGTTTACTTCATTCGTAGCGACTGCCTTGCTGACAGCGTCCATGACCACATCTCCACAAAGGGATTTTCCTGTTGCCATATACTTTTGAATTAGTACCGCATCGCCGCCCGTAAGACCGGATGCCGAATGCACGCCCTGCAAACCTCTTTCTACCGCCTTTTCCATCACAGTCAAATTATTGTCCATCTGCGCGATGATTTCTTCTCTTGTCCGTTTTGTCATAAGAACTTCTTGTTCAATCATAATTTCTGAAATAGGCTTATTCTGTGACTCGGCAAGTGCAACGAGTTCTTTAACGTTACTGAATAAAACGTCCATCTATATTTTCCTCCCATTTACCGCTCTTTAGTTTGCCAATGTTGAAACTTGCGTTACATTCGGCAATGATTCCAACTCATTTATCAGTGCAGCATCGATCATTTGATCGACTTCAATCACCATAAGGGCCATTTCCCCTTTTTCTTTTCGGTCAACTTCCATATGTGCAATATTAATGTCTAATTTCGCAATCGCATTGGAAACGTTTGCAATAACACCTGACCGATCATTGTGAACGATAAGAAGTGCCGGGTAATGCCCTGATAACCTTAGTGGAAAACCGTTAAGTTCCACAACTTCCATCGTTCCGCCACCTATAGAAATCCCGGTCAGTTCCATAACGCCCTGACTGTCCCCAATTACAAGACGAGCTGTGTTCGGATGCACCGCCTCTTCCGCTTCAGGAATAAATTCAAAAGTCATACCAAGTTTTTCTGCATCAGCAAATGCAGATTTAATGCGCTCATCAAATGTATCATAATCTAATAAACCGCCGATAATAGCTACATCCGTTCCGTGTCCCTTATACGTTTCTGCAAAAGAACCATAAAGATGAACCCTAGCCCATTCCGGCTGTCTGCCAAACAGCGTTCGTGCAACACGACCGATTCTCGCAGCGCCAGCAGTATGTGAAGATGATGGCCCTATCATAACTGGCCCAATAATATCAAAAACTGATCTGAATTTCATAGATACTACCCCCATTTAATAAGCACGTACTATTATTCATTTTACATGAGATATGCTCCAAAGACAAAAGATGTTGTTCCTTGTCCATGCAATTAAAAAGCAGTGCGGCTTTCTACAGGCGCACTGCTCGTTTCTTGTTTATTCAACTGAAATGATATATGGATACAACGGCTGTTTTCCGTTATAAAGTTCTACTTCTGCGTGGGCGAAGTTATCCTCTACATAACTTACGATTGCAGAAGCGTCTTCCTCACTGACATCTTCGCCATAAATGATCGTTACAATTTCAGCATCGCCATCGATGATTGAGTTCAAAAGTGTTTCCATGACATTTTTAAGTGAAGGCGCAGATGTTATGATCTTACCGCCTGAAATACCCATGAAGTCGTCTTTTGTAATTTCAACGCCGTCAATCGACGTATCTCTTACTGCATGTGTGACTTGTCCAGTTTTTACGAACGATGCTGCCTCTGTCATCGCTGCTGTGTTTACGCTCACTTCCGCTTCCGGATTGAATGCAAGTATAGCAGCAAGACCTTCTGGCACTGTTTTTGTAGGAACGACAGCAGCCTCAATACCAATAATCTGCGCCGCCTGCTCAGCTGCCATAATTATGTTTTTATTGTTCGGTAAAATAAGAACTCTTTCAGCACCGACTTCTTCAATCGCTTTCACGATATCTTCAGTTGACGGGTTCATCGTCTGCCCACCTTCGATAACGGCAGATGCACCTACACTTTTTAATAATTCTGAAATCCCAGCCCCCATAGCAACTGTTACGACCGCGTATGGATGTTTAACAACTTCTTTTTTCGTCATATTTTGTACAGAAAAATTTTCTCCGACGATTTCAAGATGTTGCTGACGCATGTTTTCAATTTTAATTTTAATAAGAGAACCGAATTTCTGCCCGTAACTAAGTGCGTCTCCCGGTTCTTCTGTATGGATATGTACTTTCGCAACTTCATCATCGGAAATAACTAGAAGAGAATCACCAAATTGACTCAGACCTTGTCGGAATTCGGATTCGTCATATGGATTCGTTTCCAGTTTATCATCCTCGAACTTCACCATGAATTCTGTACAATATCCAAATTCAATATCTTCCGTATTCATGAACCCTTGGACAGTGCGATGATGTTCAGCGCTCACTAAGTCATCCATAGACTCTACGACAGTTCTTTCTGGAAGTTCTTCACCTTTTAAGCATGCCAAGAAGCCTTCGTATACGTAAACGAGACCTTGTCCACCGCTATCAACAACGCCAACTTCCTTCAACACCGCCAATAAGTCTGGCGTCCGTTCAAGTGAAGCTTGTGCTTCTTTTACTACAGCTTCCATTACTTCAATAATGTCATCAGTCGAAGCAGCTTTTTCAACGCCGATGTTAGACGCATCTTTTGCTACAGTTAAAATTGTTCCTTCAACAGGTTTCATAACCGCTTTATAGGCAGTTTCAACGCCATACTTCAAGGCAGCTGCAAATTGTGCTCCATTGACAGTCGCATTATTTTCAATCGCTTTTCCAAAACCGCGGAATAACTGTGAAAGAATAACGCCAGAATTGCCGCGCGCCCCCATCAGCAACCCTTTCGATAACGCTTGTGCCGTTTGACCAATATGGGCAACCGCATTTTCTTCAGTTTCCTTCGCTCCTGAAGTCATCGATAAATTCATATTTGTACCGGTATCACCATCAGGTACCGGAAAAACATTTAGTGAATCGACATAATCGGCATTTTGATAAAGGTGATGTGCACCCAACTTTATCATTTCCGCAAATTTCAAACCATCTATGGTCTTCATAGAAATTATTTCCTCCTCCTACAGGTTCGTCACTCGGACTCCCTGGACAAAAATATTGACAGATTTCACAGTCATGCCGACTGTCTTTTTCAATGTATACTTCACTTTTGATTGTACTTGGTAGGCTACTTCAGAAATTTTAGTACCATATCCAACAATGACATACATATCGATATGCGTATCATCCCCAACATTACGGACGATGACTCCCCGTGTGAAATTTTCTTTCCCAAGGATTTCAGTAAGGCCATCCCGGATCTGATGCCTTGAAGCCATTCCGACAACTCCATAACATTCGATAGCCGCCTCCCCAACCACTTGGGTAATGACGTCATTCGTAATATCGATTTTGCCGTATTCGTTCTTCACTTCGATTGACATGGTTTAATACCCCCTGGATCCTTTTTCACTAACCTCATTGTACTATACCTGCTATAATAATAAAAGAAAGCAATTCTATGACCAACAAATGCGCCTTGGCGTATTTACGTCCAGATTAAGCCCTTTAAAATCTGTGACATCTGTCTGATGCTCAACTTCAATCATCAGAAGTTAAACGTGTAAAGGCATTTACCTTGAAAGATGTCACGAAAAAGGTTGCAACACGTTTACTCATATGATACATTATTATGGTATGCGAATAAAGAAGTAAATCACTTAATCATCATTCGCAAGGAGGTAATATTATGTCTAAAGAATGTGTTATTACAGGACGCAAAGCCCGTGCAGGCAATGCGCGCTCACACGCAATGAACGCAACTCGTCGTTCTTGGGGTGCGAACCTTCAAAAAGTCCGTATTCTCATTAACGGTAAACCTAAACGTGTATGGGTCTCTGCTAGAGCCCTTAAATCAGGTAAAGTTCAACGTGTTTAATGGACTGTAATTCTAACTTCAGCGCCTCGGTGTCGAAGTTAGAAGAAAATAAAACGTCGGGCTGAATTTCTTCAGCCCGACGTTTTTTCTTTTTTCTTTTTTTTATTCTTGATGTTGCTTGCTGTAACTTTCGGCGATTCATCTTTCTGAAAAACAACCATGCACTTACGTACGACCCCACTCACAAATTTCGGCATTGTAAAAGTATAAACCCGCAATTCCCCACTCCTTTCAGGAATCTGAACTCCTTACCATTAAGCATATGCCTTCACGTAACGAGATAGTACAGACTTCTGCAGCCAGTTCATTGCTAGTAAATAAAGTCATGCCTGTTTCAAGTACAGCGTCTACCATGTCATATTTGAAACCCGTAAGCGTCAGTCCTGAAACAGCCCCACCAAATGAGAAAAATGATATGTATTTAAAACGATCATTCCGCATCACTTGATGAATTCCAGGTATTATTATAGAAAGTTCATTCAATCCATTGCGAATTGAAAAAGACGTATGTTTGTTAGCGGTTTGAAGCCTGTACAGAAGATGAAGAGCTGATTCCATATGGTCCAGCCTCCCTCCCGTAACCCCAGTCAAGATGACGTGTTCTGGACGGTAGGAAAGTGCACGTTCTACCGCAAGTTCCGTATCGGTTTCATTTTTTTCTGAACGAAATCGACCGATTATACGGACCTCGGTGGCTATCTCATCGTATTCACTTTCAGTAACCGAATCAAAATCCCCTACTGCTTCCAGTGGAACAATACCTCTTCGCAGCAAGTGAAGTGCACCTCTATCCGCTCCGATGAATACCGTATCTTCATGTTGAAATCCCGTCAAGTCCGCTATTTCTAAGTCAGGCCCACCTGCGCAGACGACTGCATACTTCATTTTCCTAGGGCGCTTTCACCAGCGGCTTTTATACGACGTAATGCTGCTGCACGATCAGGCGCATTATAGATAGCCGATCCTGCGACAAAGATTGTAGCACCCGCTTCGACACAAGGGATAATCGTTTCTTCATTAATGCCACCGTCGATTTCAATTTCAATCGCAAGTTCTTTCTCGAGGATAATAGCGGCCAACTGTTTCACTTTCGGGAGGACGGAAGTAATGAATTTCTGACCGCCAAATCCTGGGTTGACCGTCATAAACAACACTAAATCAATTTCATCAAGAACGTGAAGAATTGTTTCAACCGGTGTATGCGGATTCAAAACAACGCCTGATTTCACCCCGTAGGATTTAATCAATTGAAGTGTACGGTGCAAATGAGGGCATGCCTCCACGTGTACAGTAATATAATCTGCACCGGCTTTCGCAAACTGTTCAATATATGCATTCGGATTTTCAATCATTAAATGAACATCTAGCGGCAATTTCGTCACCGGTCTAAGCGCTTCGACTACAATTGCTCCCATTGTTATGTTTGGAACGAAATGTCCATCCATGACATCGATATGAATAAGTTCCGCGCCCGCTGCTTCGACTTCTTTTACTTCTTCGGCAAGCTTCGAAAAGTCTGCCGCTAAAATTGAAGGTGCAATTTTAATCATGTTTTTCATACCTCGGCTTTCGGTCAAGTATTTCTTGCATGAACTGCAGGTAATGATCATAACGATGACGTGGAATTTCCCCTGTCTCCACCATATCTTTCACTGCACACTTAGGTTCTTTTAAGTGCAAGCAACCCCGGAATCTACAGTTCGGCGCAACTTCATCCATATCTACAAAGTAACGTGACAGGTCCTCTTTTTCGATATGATCGAATTCAAGTGAACTGAAGCCCGGAGTATCTGCGACAAGGCCACCTAATATCTCAAGCAACTCAACATGGCGCGTCGTATGCTTTCCGCGTCCAAGCGCTTCTGAAATTTCCCCCGTCTTCAATTCAAGCATAGGCAATACCGTGTTCAATAATGTCGATTTCCCAACACCTGATTGTCCGGCAAGAACCGTAGTTTTATCTTCAAAATAAGGTTCCAATAAAGCAGTCAGTTGAGGATCGTCAATAAAAGTCTCGATAACGTCATACCCGATTTTTTTATAATACGCTGCCGATTCAGCAACGATTTTCAGTTCATCAGCATTCGCAAGATCTTTTTTCGTTAAACAGATAATTGGTTTCACATCGAACGATTCGACAACAACAAGAAACCTGTCTAACAGATATTGGCTGAATGCTGGTTCTACAATGGAGAATACGAGCAATGCCTGATGAACATTCGAGATTGGCGGACGGACTAGTTCATTGAACCGCTCATGGACTTCAGTGACTGTTGCATCATTATTTTCAACACGTACATAAGTTACGAAATCTCCGACCAGTGGATGAATACCGCGGTTTCTGAAAACTCCACGACCTCGACATTGAATTATTTCTCCGTCATTTTCCACATAATAATACCCACTGATTGCTTTTCTAATTTGTCCTTCTGGCATTCTTTCACCCCTTCTATTTGGTTTCGTTATAATTGACCACGTCCGCAAGGATAGTTTTATTATCGCGCGTAATTTTATATGCCCCGTTTTGTCCTTCTTCCAAGTTAAGTGAAATTTGTTTTTTAGTCGTTTCCGTAATTGAAAATTCTTCGAAGACCTTCGTCATTTTGTTATTTTTGTCCTGAATGTAAATACGAATAATTTGTGGAACAGGAGCAGGCTCTTGCACATCTTCAATGTCTTCCTCTTCGCCTTCAACTTGTTCTTCTTCATCCCCGTCACCAATTTCTTCATTTGGTACAGGCTCAACCACTTCAGGTACATACTCAATTGTCACAGTTCGAAAAATTGACTTATCGGGTTTTTGCTCTGGACCTTTTGATAAGACAACTTCAACTTTTCCACCTTTTTTAATTGCCGTATTGCCATCCGGTGTTTGTGAAATGACAAGCCCTTTAGGCACTGTTGAAGAATAAACTTCTCTCACTATATCTATTTTAAAACCTGATGATTTTTCATAATCACCTAGTTGTTTCTCGTCATATCCAAGTAGACTGTCGAGATTTTGTAAATCTGGACCTTTACTGACAGTGAACTGTAACTCCGTTTCGCTTGGTATTACTTCCCCTGCTTCAGGATCTTGTCCAATGATTGTACCCTTTGGTTCATCAGAAAATTCTTCTATTGGATCATCAATCGACTTAAAACCCTTATCCGCTAAAGAAGCAATAGTTATCTCAGCATTACGGCCAACATAATTAGCGAGTTCCATCGTTTCTTCACCTGTACTAATATATAAGGTGATCACAGAATCGACATCTCGTTTCTTCTCTGCCTCGGGAATAGTTTGGATTACTTCCCCTTTTTTAAATTCATCGGATGACTCTTCCTTTTTTTCAATCACCTCAAAACCCTCTTCTAAGAGACGATTCATCGCTTCTACTTCTTGCATTCCAGATACATTCGGAATAATAGCCTTTTTAGGTCCTAGCATACCTAGTATAAGTAGCAGCAGAATAATTACGCCTGCAATTCCACCAACAATGAACGGCCATTTTTTACGTTTTTTCGGTAGCGGTGTAGGTTGTTCAAGCTTAACTGGTTCAATTTTTTTTGTATCTTCAACACTATCAAACTTTTTCGGTTCACTAACGATTGGTATCGCACGTGTGCGATCATCATCAAACAAAATTGCGAATTTCTTCTCGTTTGCCCGTTCAGCTGACAGTACAGTTAGTAAATCATCATACATTTCGTCTGCCGAATCATATCGATATGTAGCATCTTTCATAGTCGCCTTCAAAATAACATTTTCCACACTTTGTGGAATGGAAGGGAAAATCGTTCTCACTGAAGGTGTTTCTTCTTGTAAATGTTTCAATGCAATAGCAACTGCTGTATCTGCGGTAAACGGTAATACACCTGACAGCAATTCATACAAGACAATTCCTAACGAATATATATCAGACTTTTTCGTTGCCATTCCGCCACGTGCTTGTTCGGGAGACAAATAATGGACGGTACCAATAACCGAGTTCGTTTTCGTATGAGCTGTAGCGCTAAGTGCCATCGCAATACCGAAATCAGTGATTTTAACATTCCCATCTGAATCCATTAAAATGTTCTGAGGCTTTACATCACGATGGACGATTCCATTATGATGAGCGTTCGCAATTGCAGAAACAATCTGTTGCATAATCGGCAAAGCTTGTTCAGGCGTCAGAGCACCATTATCTTGGATAAACTTCTTCAATGTTTGTCCTTCAATATACTCCATCACGAGGTAATGAAGTTCGTCTTCCTCACCAACATCGAATATATCGACTATGTGTGGGTGCGTCAGACTCGTTGCAGAAAGTGCTTCACGTTTAAATCTTCTTTTCAGTGCCTCTTCATTTGCGAAATCATAATTAAGGACCTTAATTGCAACATCACGGTCCAGGATGACGTCATGTGCAAGATATACTTTTGACATGCCGCCGTCACCAATATTCCTTACAATTTCATAGCGTCCACCTATTCTAGATCCAATCATGGATTAGTCGCCTCCACTTCAGTCGAGTCGATTAAAATAACGGAGATATTGTCTTCCCCGCCCATCTTGTTCGCTAAATCAACAAGTTCTTCCGTCTTTTCAAGCAACGTAGCGCTAGATAGAACAATATCACTCATCGATTGTTGATTAACTTTATTACTCAGGCCATCGGTACAAATGAGCATGTACATGTCATCTTCCAACTCAAGTGAATAAAGATCAGGTACAATCTTTTTCTCCGAACCAATTGCTTTCATAATCCAGTTTCGTTGTGGATGAACTGCCGCCTCTTCCTCAGTAATTTCTCCACTGTCAAGCAGTACATTGACGTAAGAATGGTCTCGTGTTACTTGGCGTACGCCTTGCCCATCAATTGCGTATACTCTGCTATCTCCAGTATGCGAAATAAGACAAGAACGTCCGCGTATGAGGGCAGCTTCAAATGTCGTTCCCATTCCTTTATACGCTTCATTTTCATTTGCATGTTTGTAAAGTAAATCGTTTACGTGAATGACCGCTTGTTGAAGCCATTCCGCCCATTTATCTTCAGCTTCAAACTTTAAACTATCAAGTTCCATGAATTGCTCTCCAATTACTCTGACCGCTGTCGAACTGGCGTAATCCCCCCCAAGGTGGCCGCCCATACCGTCCGCTATAACAGCAAGCATAACGCCGCTCGGAAGTGTGTATACAGCCGCACTGTCTTCGTTGACCGTTCGCTTCCTGCCGATATCCGTCAAGACCTCAAATCGCAACGTCTATCCCCCCTTTTGATTCTAATCCCTAGCTTACTTACCTTTTTTCCGGAAAGCCGCAACAAAAAATCCATCGCTGCCGAAGTGTTGTGGAAGTACTTGAAGAGTGTTATCTTCAATCGCCAATTTTTCTTTACCAGTTAGTTGCGGCAAAGGGATTTTCTCCATATCCGTATGACGCACAAGGAATTGTTCAACCATCCCCTGATTTTCTGCATACTCAACTGTACACGTACTATAGACAATGACCCCATCCGATTTAATCAATTCACGAGCCGTATCAAGAAGGTCTGACTGAATCGTCGTCAACGCATCTAAATCCGCTTGTGTTTTGTTGTACTTAATTTCAGGCTTTCTACGGATAACACCAAGACCGCTACAAGGAGCGTCCACAAGAATACGATCGAACGAGGACAGCTCGTATAGCTCAGTCAGTTTCCTGCTATCTCCACTTAATGCTTTGATTGACGTTAAGCCAAGGCGTGTCGCATTTGCTTCAATAAGCTTCAGCTTATGTTCATGTAAATCATGCGCAAAAACTTGCCCTTCATCGTTCATTTTTTCAGCGATATGAGTTGTTTTCCCACCCGGTGCTGCACACATATCGAGCACTTTCATTCCTGGCGATAAATCAAGAGCAAGAACAGGTAACATTGAACTTTCGTCTTGAATTGTGATAAGTCCTTTTTTATAGGCCTCTGTATTTGCAGGATTGCCACTTTCAGAAATAATGCACTCCGGTACAACTTCGCCTTTTCTTACCTCAATACCTTCTGATTCAAGTAAAGCAATGACTTCTTCGGGTGTTGCTTTTGCTGTATTGACGCGAATTGTCATCGCAGCTGGATGATTATTTTCATGCGCCATAATTGCCGCTTCTTCTTCGCCAAATTGTTCATTCCAACGCTTAATCAACCATTCCGGATGACTCGTTTCGATAGACGTTTTCAAAGTGCTATCTTCCATTTCATCAAGTGAACGAACGCCTTTTCGCAACACAGAACGTAGAATACCATTTACAGTCGGTGCAATTCGTTTATGTCCGCGCCTTTTCGCAATCTCAACTGCCTCGTGAACAACAGCATGTGGAGGGATTTTCGTTAAATAAACGATTTGATACAACGATAACCTTAGAAGTTCTCGCACCCAGCCGTCTAATTTTCCACGAACAAACGGTTCAAGATAATAATCAAGTGTCATCCGATGCTGAAGCGTGCCATATGTCAATTCCGTTAATAAGCCACGGTCTTTCGTTTCAATACCATACTTTTCAATTGTTCTGTGTAGCAATAAATTGCTATAAGCTTGATGATCATTTATTTCCATCAGAATTGAAAGGGCTGCGTCGCGGACGTTGCCGTTCCATATTTTCTTTTTAGGTCTAGTATTCATTCAAAGCGGTCCCCTTTACTCCATTTAGATCCGGTTCCGCGAATAAATTCATCCGCTGAAATCCGTTTCTTTCCGGCTGGCTGTAGATCCGTTAACGCTACGGCGATATCATCGCCGGTCTTCACAATAATACGATCGCTTTCAATTCCAATAATTGTACCTGGGAGCGCAGTATCCGTAGTATGGATTTTCTCACTCCACCAAATCTTCACATTTTCACCTTGGAATACGGTATATGCGACCGGCCATGGGTGAAGTCCTCGGATTTTATCATAGATTGCTTTTCCACCTTCGGACCAGTCAATCCGTTCTTGTTCACGGGAAATATTGCGCGCAAATGACACGAGTGATTCATCCTGTGCAATTTTCTTATTTGATCCATTCAATATGGAAGGTAGTGTTTCTTTTAGAAGTGCTGTTCCTGCCACTGATAACGCATTGAACATACTTCCAGTGTGATCCGTATCCTTAATAGGAACAGTCACTTGTGAAATGATATCGCCAGCATCCAGTTTTTCAACCATATACATAATTGTGACGCCTGTTTCTGTTTCACCGTCCATTATTGCTTGGTGTATCGGCGCGCCACCACGATATTTAGGTAGTAAGGAAGCATGTACATTAATACAGCCGAGTTTCGGAACTTCTAGCAGCTCCTTCGGTAAAATCTGTCCAAATGCCGCGGTCACGAGTAGATCTGGTTTAAGTGCGATGATTTCATCAAGTTCAGTCGAACCTCTTAGTTTTTCAGGCTGAATAATCTGCAGTCCCAGTCGAAGCGCTTCCACTTTCACTGGGGGAGGTGTTAAAACCCGTTTCCGTCCAACTGGTCTGTCAGGTTGTGTGACTACTGCTGCGATGGTATGTCCTTCATCGTGCAGCATAGTTAGAACAGCTACCGAAAATTCAGGTGTTCCCATAAAGACGATTTTCGTCATCGTTGTCCACCTCCACCACTTTCTTCTTCATCTGACTGTACTAATTCTGATGGGTCTACAATACGAATAATTTTCGAATCAAATAATACACCATTTAAATGATCTATTTCGTGTAGAATGGCGCGTGCTTCATAATCTTCCGCTTCGAGTTCATAAAGTGAACCGTTCCGTTCTTGCGCTTCAATACGCACAAAGAATGGTCTTTCCACTTCGCCAAATAGATCCGGAAAACTGAGGCAGCCTTCGACCTCTACTTCAGAACCTCCAACTGCTGTCACAACTGGATTTACCATTTCGATGACGTCTTGTCCTTCACCCATGTCAACGATTGCTACGCGTACAGCTTCACCAATTTGCGGCGCTGCAATGCCGATGCCATCCGCAGCCACCATTGTGTCGTACATATCATCAAGCAGCTTTGAAAG
Source organism: Sporosarcina sp. ANT_H38 (assembly GCF_008369195.1). Taxonomy (GTDB): domain Bacteria; phylum Bacillota; class Bacilli; order Bacillales_A; family Planococcaceae; genus Sporosarcina. The sequence goes on from NZ_VOBC01000001.1 coordinate 2,145,811, forward strand.
CTTCTTATCAAATTTTATTACTTCTTTACATTTTTGTTGAAGAACCGGAGCCGGATGCTTCACAATTTCACGTATTGCCAAATCTATTCCTCTTCTCTTATCTTGTTGTCTATAAAATCATAATATCTCGTACTTTGGATCGACTCAATCGCAGGCCTACAGGATGTAAGCCAAGCATTGACTGCCTTCCCCTTATCTAAGGCTATTGCGCTTTTGTTTTAATAAATGGACGCCGGTTCTACGTCAACGGTCATAATCAGGCCAGACTTTATCCAATCCGTCCGGTAATACTTTATGAGCTGTTGTAGCGTTGCTGTCAACTTAGGCTCTTTTTTGTATTTTATCAAACATTGGTAGCGATATCTATTGTTCACACGACTGATAGCAGACGCAGTTGGTCCAATGACCACTGTACCCGCAGATAAATTCGATTTCAGATAGCGAGCGCCCTTCTCCGCAAAGTCGGCTACTTTCAATAAATCCTCGTGCGTGAATTGAACGAGTGTAACAAAAAAGAAAGGCGGATAGCCGTATTGTTTTCTTGCCGCCATCTCCATATTGTAAAAAGGTTCGTAATGCTGAGCTTTCGCTAATTCGATTGCGTAATGTTCAGGAGAATAGGTCTGGATGAAGACCTCGCCCGGCAATTCGTGACGCCCAGCTCGCCCACTTACTTGCGTCATCAGTTGAAAGGTTTTCTCGGCTGCACGGAAATCGGCAAGATGCAGTGTAGTATCTGCGGCAAGCACACCCACAAGTGTAATATTCGGGAAATCGAGCCCTTTCGCAATCATTTGGGTTCCGAGTAAAATATCCGCTTTCCCTTCACTAAACTGCCTGAGTAGACGCTCGTGTGAACCTTTTTGTCTCGTAGTATCAACATCCATTCGAAGGACACGTGCTTCAGGAAACAATTTTGCAATTTCTTCTTGCGCTTTTTGAGTCCCCGTCCCGAAAAAACGGATATGTTCACTTTTACATTCCGGACAAACGAGCGGCACCCGCTCTTCATGGCCGCAATAATGACATTTCAACTGTTCGTGTGCACGGTGATAGGTCAGCGAAATATCACAATTTGGGCATTCAACGACAGTTCCGCAATCCCTGCAAAGTACAAAAGATGAAAAGCCTCGCTTGTTCAGAAACAAAACGATTTGCTCTTCCCTTTCCAATCGGATACGAATTGCTTCCGCTAGTGGCAGAGAAAACATCGAACGATTTCCGTTTTTCAATTCCTCTCGCATATCAACGACTGTTACTGTTGGCAGGGCCTGGTCTTTTGGACGTTTTGTCAAAGTTAGCATTGTGTATACACCTTTTGATGCTCTTGCATATGATTCCAGTGATGGAGTTGCACTCCCTAGAATAACAGGACAATTGTAATACTCCGCCCGCTTAATCGCAACATCTCTAGCGTGATAGCGAGGTGTATCATCTTGCTTATAAGTAGATTCATGTTCTTCATCTAGAATAATGATACCGATATTTTCAAACGGGGCAAATATCGCCGATCTAGCTCCGACGACCACTTTTACTTCCCCTCGTTTTATTTTCCGCCATTCATCATATTTCTCGCCCGCAGACAAACCGCTATGCATAACGGCGACGAGCGCACCAAAACGCTCCTTGAAACGTGAAGTCATTTGTGGAGTTAATGATATCTCCGGGACAAGAACGATTGCTTCTTTGCCTTTATCCAAAACGCGTTTGATAGCACGTAAATACACTTCTGTTTTCCCGCTGCCTGTCACACCGTGAAGGAGGAACGTTTCTGCTTTTTGTTCATCCGTAGATAACGCTATATGATCAAGTGCAAATTGCTGTTCGTCTGTCAAATGCACGGGTATCGCTGTATCTTTCAGTTGAGGTGCATCAGGTTCCCGGTACACTTCAGAAAACTCTTCAAAGGCCGCGCCTCTTTCTATTACAGTTTTCAGCACAGCCGGTTGAATTTTTGATTGCTCCATCAATTGTTTCGCGCTGATTGTTTGCCCTGTATGTACCAACATCCAACGAAGTAATTCAACTTGTTTTTTCGCATTTGAATGAATGGAGTCAAGTAAAGATTGGATTGTTGCCTCATCCGCTATTCGAATCATGCGCACTTTTTTCACAGCTGTTTGTTGCCCTACAGCCGTATCGACTGTGACAATCCCTTGGGACGCATATTTTTTTAATGTTTTCATCAAATCTGCCGAATCTACTTCTTTTAACTTAATCCGTTTCCTGCCCGCAAGAAAAGCTATAAAATCAGCGTCTTCAATTCGTTCTGGATCTTCAACGATAATGAACTTTTCATATTTAGCACGCATCGCAGCAGGTAGCATCACTTGAAGTGCATCAATTTCATATGACAACGTCTCAACCGCAAGCCAGCGGGACAAATCGAGCAGTTCACTAGAAATGACCGGGTCCAAATCAATAAGTTCATCAATCGGTTTAATTTTGCCGAGTGCAAGCTCACTCTCGTCCTTCAGCCTTGTTACATAACCAAGCACTTTCCTTGGTCCGAACGGCACTTTCACTCGTGTTCCGGGCTCGATTACAGATTCCAGAGTCTCCGGAACACGGTAATCAAACGGCCTGTCGATTGGATATGCCGCTACATCTACAATGACTTCAGCGATCATTTAAATGATCACTTTCTTCTTTAATAATTGTTTCCAGCAGGAGAATTGCAAGCTCTTTTTTCGGCATTGCTTGGAATGGCTTATGTGTTCCGTATTTAGATAGCAGTGTCACGACATTTGTATCTTTCCCGAATCCAGCATCGGGATCAGTCACGTCGTTGATAATAATATAATCTAGGTTTTTACTTTCCAATTTGCCCATGCCATAGCCAACTGCATTTTCAGTTTCAGCAGCAAATCCGACTAGAATTTGGTTCGTTTTCATAGAACCGATCGTCTTCAAGATATCAGTCGTCCGTTCAAGATCAATAACTGAAGCACCCGCTTGTTTCTTCATCTTTTGGGGATGAATCTCTCTCGGACGATAATCCGCTACGGCAGCGGCCTTGATAACGATTGCTGCATCATCGAATTGTGTTCGGACGGCTTCAAACATCTCCGCCGCACTTTCAATATCAATGACAGTTACTCCCGCGGGCTTGTCCAATCCGACAGGTCCCGAAATAAGAACAGTTTCTCCACCAAGCTTGGCTGCAGCTTCCGCCATTGCATAGCCCATCTTACCGCTTGAAAAATTCGATACGTAGCGTACCGGATCGATCCGTTCACGTGTCGGGCCTGCTGTAATCACAACTTTCTTACCCGAAAGCGGCAATCGCTTCATTGTTGCGAATCGTTCTTTTATCAGTTCTACTATGTTTTCAGGCTCTTCCAAGCGGCCTTTTCCTACATAACCGCAAGCTAAAAAACCTTCGGACGGCTCGATGAATTTATAGCCATCATCATGCAACGTAGTAATATTTCGGATAACCGCTTTATTTTCATACATATGGACATTCATTGCAGGGGCAATCCAGACCTCAGCCTGAGTAGCTAATAGTGTGGTCGTTACCATATCATCCGCAATACCATTGGCGATTTTACCAATTACATTCGCTGTAGCTGGAGCAACGACAACAAGATCAGCCCAATCTGCCAAGTCAATATGTGCGATAACACGGGAATTTTTTTCATCGAATGTATCGGAATAAACATCATTGCGTGACATTGCTTGGAATGTCAGTGGTGTGACAAACTCCATTGCTGATTGAGTCATAATGACCTTTACGTCCGCTCCTGCCTGCGATAACTTACTTACCAGTGCAACAGCTTTATAGACCGCGATTCCGCCAGTTACACAAAGGAGGATTTTTTTATTCAACAACATGATCTCATCCCTTCTAAAATGACAAACTCCCAAAGAAAAACTCGTTTCTAAGGGAGTATCATGTTTATTTAGTTATGATAAATATTTAGAGTAAGCTTAACAAAATGAAGCCTTATTAAACTTCGTCTTCATAGACGATTGAGTCGTCCGTTTTCTGTTTAGAAAGGACGCCTGCAGCTACCTCTTCAAGTGCTTTCCCTACATTCTTATTAGAAACATAAGAAGTAAGAAGCTTAGTGCCCTCTTCTTGCATTTGACGTGCACGTTTTGAAGCAAGTGTCACAAGTGTGTATTTCGAGTCGATTTTTTCTTTTAGAGAATCGATTGATGGAGTTAACATTGATTATTCCCCTTTCAGCATACCTAGATAGATTTTTTCTACACGTTCTCTACGGCAATGTTCGGCAGTAACGATAGCATTGATGCGATCACATGCATTTGTCACTTCGTCGTTTTCTACGACGTAATCATACAAGTTCATCATTTCGAGTTCTTCACGCGCTTTCAAAATACGTGATGCAATGACGTCGGCTTCTTCAGTACCTCTTCCTATAAGTCGATCTTCAAGTTCAGACAAACTTGGCGGTGCAAGGAAAATGAATAATCCGTCAGGAACCTTGGCGCGCACTTGTGCCGCTCCAACAACCTCGATTTCGAGGAATACGTCTCTACCAGCGTCAAGTGTCGCGTTGACATAATCAAGCGGAGTACCGTAATAATTGCCTACGTACTCAGCATATTCAAGAAGTCTATCTTCTTCAACCAACCGTTCGAATTCAGCTCTCGATTTGAAAAAATAGTCAGAGCCATCCACTTCACCTTCGCGTGGACTTCTCGTCGTCATCGAAATCGAGTATTCATAATTCGTATCAGGTTGTGTAAAAAGCTCTTTTCGAACCGTTCCTTTGCCTACACCGGATGGTCCAGACAGAACAATTAGAAGCCCACGATGTTTGTACATGCAATCCCTCTTCTTATCTAATCTGATTTTACAGTGGAGCTTCGACACAATCATGCCGGCTCCGATCGTTATTGATCGAAACAATCTGTTCATATTATACCATATATGCTTGTTGTAGTGCTAAAATAGGGAAAAACGATTTGAAAGAGGAATCCTAATGGCATTTGATGGTTTATTCACAACGGCTATGGTGCAAGAGCTGCAAGTCTTAAAAAATGGACGTATCTCTAAAATTCATCAGCCTAACGCACAAGAAGTCGTATTTCTTATCCGTGCAGACGGTAAAAATCAAAAACTTCTTATTTCAATTCACTCAGCTTATTCACGTATCCAACTGACAGAAGAAGCAATTACAAATCCTTCTGAACCACCTCTTTTTTGCATGGTTCTGCGAAAACATTTAGAAGGTGGGACGATTACGTCTATTGGTCAATTCGGGACAGATAGAATTATCACGATAGACGTTAAGGCAAAAAATGAAATTGGGGACGATATTAACAGACGGTTGTATGTCGAAATCATGGGTAGACACAGTAACTTGTTGCTGGTTGATCCGGACCGCGATATCATTGTCGATAGCATGAAACACTTGCCACCATCGGTAAATAGTTACCGTACAATATTGCCAGGGCAACCTTTCATCCCTGCCCCTCCGCAGGATAAATTGGATCCTTTTGCGCTGACAGAGGAACAATTTAACGGGTTGCTACCCGAGTTAGAAAGTGCCCGTGACGTCGTACAACATTTCTCAGGTTTTTCTCCAATCAATGCGGAAGAGTTGCTTTATCGATTGAAAGATATCTCAACTGCAGATAAATTCAAGATATTTACTTCACTTCTTGGTTCATTCAAAGGAATAAATAGCACACCTAACATTTCAGAAATTGGGACAAAAACCGTATTTTCTGCGACTGCGCTGACACATGCCGATAAGACGATTGCGGAATACGAGACGCTGGGTGATTTGCTGGATAAAGTCTATTTCGCTCGGGCTGAAAGAGAACGTGTGAAGTCACAAGCCGCGGACTTAGAGCGTTGGCTCGACAATGAAGTTGCTAAACTGAATTTGAAAGTGAAGAAACTCGTAAAAGAAAGAGAAGCTGCCGGAAAGCTAGATACATTCCAACTTTATGGAGAATTGCTTACCGCCAATAGTTATGCCATTGAAAAAGGTGCAACCGAAGCGACTGTCGCCAATTATTACGAAGAAGGGACAATGGTAACCATTCCGCTTGATCCTAGAAAATCACCGATTGATAACGCGCAGCGGTTCTATTCAAGGTACACTAAAGCGAAAACAGCACTTATTATGATTGCCGAACAGCTCGAAAAGACGGCAGAAGATATCGCCTACTTTGAAATGATTAAACAGCAGGTAATACAAGCATCCCCTATAGACATCGCAGAAATACGTGAAGAGTTAGCAGAACTTGGTTTTCTGAAGGCTCGCAAGTCGAAAAAGAAACTGAAACCGAAAAAACCAGTACCTGAAACGTATATATCCTCTTCAGGCGTAAAAATTTCAGTTGGCAAGAACAATAAGCAAAATGATTATTTGACGTTCAAAATTGCGTCAAGGGACCAAACTTGGCTCCATACGAAAGATATTCCCGGGTCGCATGTATTGATTCACGATGCTAATCCTGACGAAGAAACGATCCATGAAGCGGCAATCCTATCCGCCTATTTCAGTAAAGCGCGCGGGTCGTCATCTGTGCCAGTCGACTATACGGAAGTGCGGCATGTGAAAAAACCGAATGGCTCTAAACCCGGATTTGTTATTTATTTCGAGCAAAAAACATTGTTTGTTACACCTGATGAAGATGTTGTAATGAAACTACGTAAATAAAGAAATGCTATTCCACAGTCGTGAGATTTAATGTGGAATAGCATTTTTTAATAGAGTGATTTCATTGAATACCGATTGGACCAGTAGGATGCAGGTCATGCAGTGGGGAGGGATTGGCCTACATCCCTCCTTGTTACGACACGACATCGCGAACTTAGACCGCCTTCCTTTGCCAGTATTATGGCTTCGTCTCCCCTATTAGGCGCCTGTGCTGGGTTCACATACGAGTACCCCCGTGGCAGCAGCTGGCACCGAATTGAATAGCCATGCAAACAAAATCCGAACAATTTACTCTGAAATTTTTTTACTCTTATCTATTCTATGGTAGTCAGACAGTTGAATCACTCGAACATCGCGTGTATTCAGCTCATGGTAAATCCCTCTACTATCCCGAAACGAAATGTATTGGTCTCGCTCGCTTTGAATTAGCTCTTCTGCACTTTCTTGAGACTCCATGTGGATAAACCTTCTGATATAATGCTCTTCATCAAAGAAGTAGGTTACTTTGAATTCTTTCATGGCATTTTCCTCCTGATATGCGTAAGCACTCTCGTCCTCCAATGGACCAGTCAATATTCTCCTTTTACTCTGAATAATTTAGCCTGTCCATTTCAGTTTGTACCTATTCTGCGACTTCTGAAAAGTAATCTTCAAACAGAGAATTCGAAACTAGGTAGTAAATGGTTGTGTTTTCATACAGTCTTTGACAACAGATTATTGCTATGGTTTGATTATAGAATAGATAGACAATTAAACTAGCTGTGTTGAAATAAAGAATCTCATTGAATCCACTGCGACGCTAGGAGATGCTTTCTCTCAGTTTATATTTATATAGGAGTCGTAGGCTCAACATAACCAGTTATTACTACTTTTAGAAAGTGGGTGTATTCCTGAAATGACTACTAATACTGTAGAACTAAAAAACTTTTCAATCGGATTACCGAAAAAAATGAAATACGGTACTGATAAAGAAATGGAAACTGGCATATGTAAAGAAATGATTGAGGAGGCTTTTTTAACAAAAGATGGCTTTCGAGGAGATGGTGTGGCAGACCTTCGTCATCATGGGGGGCTTGACCGCGCTGTTTGTGTCTATCCGTATGAGCATTATTCACTTTGGGAGCAGGAGTTCACCAATTCCTTGCCTAGTGCAGCATTTGGGGAAAATATAACAGTTACCAATATGTTGGAGCAAGACATCCATATTGGAGACATTTTCCGACTTGGGGATGCTGTTATTCAAATCGCACAAGGCAGGATCCCATGCAGCACAATTACAAAGAGAACCGATATGCCTCCCCTTCTAAAAAGGATGGTGGAAACCGGTTTCACGGGTTATTTATGTCGTGTCTTAGAAGAAGGTACTGTACGGAAAGATTCGACAATTGCCTTAGTAGAATCTCACCCAAAACAAGTATCCATCCTTTTTGCGAATCAGATATATTTTCATAGACAAAAGGATATTGAAGGGATAAAAAAAGTGTTAGACGTTCAGGAATTAGCACATGATTGGCGGGAACGGTTGACTAAACGATTGGAGACATTAACAAATCTAGTTTAATACTTTTCATTTTATAAGTTGAGTTATTATATACGATATATAGACTAGCGTAGGCGCATTACAGGTATAGCCGAAATAATATTCAGTGAAATCTTTCACTCCATTTATTTGGCAGGAACATTGACAGGACTTTTAGATTTTTGGGAGTTAATCATAGTATTAGAAATTTAAAAAGCTATTCCACATGGATTTCACCGTGGAATAGCTTTTCGATTTATTTCAACAACCCAACCTTCCATTTCCCGTTGCACTCAACTAATTTAGTGATCGACCCGGTTAGTCAAGTAAAGGAAGTTGTATGGGTGCCAGGCATTGTCACCAAGTCATCTCAACCAATTGTTTAATCGCAGAAGGTCTTGTTTCGCCAGTTTCTTCGTCGATTATAGATGTGTACAAATGTGGAATGACGGTTTCTGCACCATTGTCCAGACATGTTTGTACGATTCTATGGACATTGTCAAGCGTAATACCGCCTGTTGGCTCAATGATTGTAATACCCGCTTTTACTGCCGCTTGTGTCATTGCCGCTAATTCCTCAAGGCCCTTTTCACCTTTGATAGGATATAATTTAATAGAAGTGATCCCCAGTTCGGCAATCATGGCTGCCGCAAGTTCACAAGATACCATTTCTCGATAAGCAGAACTAATCGGACCCGTGGAAATATACACTTGCCCAGCAATACCAGTTGGCTCTACTAAAGAGTTGATCACAGGAACATTTTCTGTAGTTTGTTCCATTCTTCCAAGCGTATACCCCGATGCCGGGAATACTTGGTTAATATGATCTGGTAAAGTTGCCACAGATACATTCGCAACTTTTTTCCACATTGCAGGATCACCTGCACCTAACCCCACTGAAACGAGGATATTATTGTCCTTAAATTCTTTTACCAACTCGATAGCAGCTTCTTCTGTCGGAAAGTTCTTGACCATGACTCCTACTAATACGCGATCCTCCGCGATTTCAACAAGTTTCTGTGCATTATTCAAATCCTTGGCCAGTACGTTAAAAACGACTTGATGTTTAAATGACATTATTTCACTCCTTGAGCTAGAACTAGTTTGATTGTTTCTGCAATAATTTCTTCTTGCCCTGTAAGCAGGGGTCTTGGGTCAACAGACAATATTCCGATGTTTACATAATGATGGCGTAAAAAGATGGCCGGATTTCCTGATTCCAGTGCGTGTAGTAAATCTCCTGCATCCATGCCCGCTTCTTTACTGTTCACTTCAATATTTGCACGGTATATATCCCTGCCCGCTTCATCCTGTTTGATCGAGCATGTCAATCCTGAAACCCCATTTAAATCATTACAAAGTTTCTTCATTCTACTAAGTTGATTCTCTACATCTGTAGCTTTATCAGCATATTGCTTAAGAGCGACAATCAAACCAGCCATTCCTTCTTTTCCAATTTTCATCGGACGCCCGATTCCTTTATATTGCTTTCGGCATGCTTCCATTAATTCCTTTTTACCGCAAATGAAACCTGATGTTGGACCTTCCAACGCTTTACCACCACTATATATCACGATGTCCGCACCCATCGCAATATATTTTTTGAAATCTTCTTCTGCTGCTGCATCAATAATAAAAGGAATTTGATGTTTTATTGCAATTTCCATCATCGTTTCAATCGGTTGCATTCCTTTTTGAATAGCATGATGAGATTTAATATACATCAGAGCAGCAGTTTGCTCATTGATTGCTTCCTCAATATGTTCTGCTTCCACTTTGTTTGCTTGACCGACTTCTACCACTTTGCCGCCGCCCAAACTGATCATTTGTGCAATGCTCGCCCCAAAATGGATTTGCTGTCCTTTTTGAACTATCACTTGATTTTTTAAGCCATCTGAATTTGGTAGTTTTTCGATTTGTGTCAGGTTTTTACCAGCAATGACAGCTGCAGTACTAATCGCAATTCCTGCTGCTGCACCACTCGTTGGACAACCATCCTCTGCACCTGTTACTTCAGCAATAACTGTCCCTGTAAGTTCCATGATTTCATCGATATCGACATAGTCTTGAGAGGCCTCTTTTAGTGTTTTCGCAACTTCCTCACTGACTGCCGATGCACCAAGAGCCGTCATTTTACCGCTCGCATTAATTACTTGTTTTAATCCTAATCGTTTAAAAACACTCATCTTTTTCACCTCAGTCTAATGGAATTGGGAAGAATGCCCCCAAAAGCATTGCTCCTAAAATAGCACCGCCTACAATAGGCTTCTTTCCTGCATAAAAAAGCGCGGCTCCAATAACGGCACCAACACCAATCGGAATAGATGCAGATGCAGCGGAAATAATAATCAAAGGCCCTAAGAACCTTCCTGATGCATTCCCCGCTCCCATCATGACATCCGCCCCAAAGGTGGAGTTAGATTGCCCCACTGTAAGTTTACGAATCGCAATGACAACATATCCTATTGCAAGACCTAGAATTGCGCCAGTAAACAAAGAGAGCCCGAAATTTTCAAGTGGCGCAGTAATTCCAGAAGCAAGAAGTAATGCAGGTACACCAATTCCAAGTCCTGTTTGAATAGCACCACCTATATCTAATATCCCAACAAGGGAACCCTCTAAAATACGTGCAAATAGGAAACTTGCTCCAAATGCTGCAGCTACACCATAGCCTCCACCTTGCAAACCTACTTCAAGCATTGCGACTATCGCAACATCATTAAATGCCCCAATTTTATATACATAATACATATGAGTACCCGCAAATACTCCGGATGACAATAGGGCCACGAAAATTGGAAATGACCAATCTGCATACCAAAAACTTTTCATATTAATTTCATTGCTCCCACCCATTTACTTCACCTCATATCCGATTAGTTTGTGTAGATTGATCAACCAGTCTGGTGCTTCAAGATTAAATCCTTGAAGGAACTGAATATCGAAGCCGCGGAAAAATCCACTACATACAAACAATAAAATAACAGAAACCATTAGTGTCTTTGTAACCTTGTTCCAACCACCATCATCTACGCCTTTTCCGATTAAAATCCCTAACACGACACCGGGTACGGCATTTCCCATGATCATATGTGCCGCTCCACCGAAAATAGTTCCCCAGATTCCAGAGCGTTTACCAGAATCCAAAGCAGCCAACCAGAAGATAACCGGCATGACAGGATTGATGAGCAAGTTTGCTGCTGGAACTAATACTTTTAACGCAATTGCTTGCAATGACACTGGAATTGCAGAAGCTGTTGAATTCAAGAATGTAACAACGAGTACCCCAATAATTGCTCCCGCAATCGCCATTTTCTTTGGATTATGCAATGTATCCTCTGGACGTTTTCCTTTTCTCATTAGCACAGCTGCCGCCCAGTTTGGAATAATCCGATGATCGACATCTTGTGTAAATGCACCAGCCCCTACTGAAGATGCCCATGCATTAAAGAAGAATCCTAAACCGAATGAAAAGTGTGATGCTGCGTCCCCCGCACATGCATTTAACTCTCCCAATGTTCGAAAAGCGCCCATTCCTTGTGATTTTGGAGCATGAAACATCCGAGCTGCACCGGCACCTACTCCGAAACCTACAAATCCTCCAATGATGATAGACTTAAAAATAATTGTAAGTAATTCCACAGTTTATCCCCCCTTATTTCAAGAAATTATTACCCATGATTTGACCCTTCAAGCTGTTTCCTTGTTCAACTGTTTCAAATCGAATTTCTTCTACATCCAACAGGAACAATTTTACGTCTACATCTAACACAACCCTGAATTTACTTCTTTTGCGTGGTGCAAAAATGAATAAAAAGCGTTCTATATACGACGTTTCCATCGCTTCTACAACATCAACATTTACAGGCTCAATTCGAATAATCATATTTCCTTTATATTCTTTCATGACTTTTTTCTGAATATTCCCTAGCGCTATATTCAGTGCCCTTTCTTTCGAATCCCCTTCGCCCTCAATGCGGACCTTTGTTTCAATAACCTTTTTCATAAAATCAGCCCCTTAGTTTTATGAATTCTTCTGTAAGTCTTCTACCCAATTCTTCTGAGTCATTAAAACCAAAACCAAGAACTGTCTTTCCCTCTCTAAGCGCAGTTAGTCCTTCTTCAACGGAACGCATGCCGTAGCGTGCAGGGTATCCATATTTTGACTGCGCCGTAATTGCACCTGCTCCTCCACTACCACAGAAAGAGATACCCATATCCGCTTTCACTTCATTCATCATATCCCCCAGTTTCATATCGGCAGCCATCCCACTGATAACGATTGCCTCACCACCTGCTGCCTCCACACCTTTCCCCACATTTTTCCCTTTTCCTAAACGATCGCCAATCACAACAATAATTTTACTCATAACTTATTCCCCCTGTTTTTTAATTTAATTTTGCAGTTTCAAAGTGGATAGATAAAAGATATTTTTCATCATCATGCAAATTACTAAGCTGTTTGCAAATGTCACTAGCCATCTCAATGGAATCTTTAGAAACCTCATTAAATATTTCTTTTTCAAGTGCTGGAATCGCTTCCATATTTATTGAGCGATAAACCATACCGGAAACGTGTGAAACAAATGACAGCCACTGCGTTTCTGTCATACTAATTTTTTTTGTCCTTAAAACTTTTTTGGAATATGTTAAAACTTCTATGCATAAATCTGGATCCCCGCTTTTACCGATTATCTCGCGCTCTTTTAGAATTTGTAGACTCATCGTGGTACACTACCTTTCCATTTCTCAACACCATATACGGTTTAAGTATTTGCTTTGCTTCTAGTTCTACTCCCTCTGAGTCTAGTAGGATCGTTGGTTGTTCAATTAATTTAAAAATCGTAATATCGGCTTTGGTTCCTTGTGCAAACGTTCCAATATCACTTGCCCCAAGAGCATTTGCCGCTCCCAATGTGACCGACTTCACTATCTCAATTAAGGGGACTCCAAGTTCTAATAACTTGCTCATCGTATTCATTAAGCTACAAACTGGTTTTTGATAGTTTTTAATATATAGATCGGTACTAGTCGTAAACGGATTATCATATTGCTCTCTGAATTTCATCAAAGTTTCATAGCTAAAACTAGAGGTACCATGTCCGATATCGAATAATACGCCCCTCTTTAAAGCATCCAACGCTTCCGGAATAAGATTACCTTCTGCATTCAAAATCCCATGTTTTTTCCCATGAAATGCATGTGTCACGATGTCTCCCTTATAAAGTAGTGGGAAAATTTCTTGTAAATTGGGAGGTGGGTTCCCGATGTGGACCATAATTGGAACGTTCAAACAATCCGCTAACATGCGCGCATGTTCAAGGGGTTTAATTCCGCTATTTTTAACAACGCTCCCACTCATTCGAGCCTTCAAACCAACAATACTTAACTCCTTGTCAAAAATCTCCTTTGCTTCTTCCATACTCATTAAATCTTCCAAATTTGCTAGTTCAGAAAGACTGCTGGTTAAGCCTTTTCGGGATATATTAAGGAATGAAAGAACTTCCGTTTGACTTGGTTCAATCACTTTCCTTTTAAAAGCTGCATAATCCAAATAGCCGGTACTTCCTGCATCCACCACCGTTGTAACTCCTTGCTCAATACCAACCCGATCAGCATCAATTCCCAGTTCTGTATATCCCGTGAAAATATGAACATGCATATCAATGAAACCAGGTGAAACATAGCAGCCTTCTGCATCGATGTATGTTTCATTTTCTGAAATAATCTCATTGGGGGCTACAAATAATCCATTTCGCACCCCAATCTCTTTCATTTCTATTGTATTTTGCTCTGGATCAATGACATAACCGCTTTTAATGATAATATCGTGTATCACAAGAACACCTCCAATCACTTGAAGTACTGTAATATTGCAAAAATCTCAGCTTCATTGACCTGCAATTCATGTACATCTAAAATTTCAAGAATTCTTTTTATATCTTCTTTTCCACGAGAATGATTACTGGAAATCGAATAGTTATCGTACTGTTTATCGAAATAATAACGATGAACCATTAAAGATATATGTAACATGAGTGCCTGCTTTTTTGATCCCTCTATCTCATCCGCGAATGCTATTTGAATTTCCTGGTTAATTTCAAATCCTTTTAAAATTATTTCTTGACTAACAAATTCAGTATCTTGATTACTGATTTTTTCCTCAGTACTTTCAAGTAAGTTATTAAATTGGAAGTTTTTATAACGAAGTAATTCCTTCACTTTATTTTTGATCGTTTCGATATCTCTCTTACTTGGCAGTGGATCTACGATTACTATTGGAATATCTGTTTCAATTGGGAAAACGCTAATAATTAAATCGACTTCTTCCTTTACACAAATTTCATCTACTTCCATAATCGAACAATTTTTCACGATATCGATATCATAGATTTCTCTTTCTACTCGATTTTTTATCAGGCGCGCGACACCTCTACCCGTTGAGCAGACATATAAAGTACGAATTTTACCTTTTTGATTAAATCTCTTTTCAAAAGAAACAATGAAATGGAGCACAATTAACGATATAAACGAATCTGGCACAGAAATTTTTTGAGGAACAAGGTACATTTGGCAAGCTTTTTGGATAGATGAAAATAAAATCGAGTGTTCCCTCTTCAACTCCTTGGTAAATGGATTGATTTCTGTAAAATTGATTTCTCCTTTGTGAAAACGCAGAGAAAGATGAGCAAATAGATTATTATATAGTTTTGGGTCCTTATGAAAGTGGACCCCTTGGATTTCACTGACGTACTGGATGATTTCTTTTGTCACCTTTACGATATCAATTTGATTGAGATTACTATCTCTTTCTCCCAAGACATAGCGGTATTCCTCTTCAAACAAAGGATACTGCATGTGCTGATACACCTTTTCCATTAGCTGAACCGTTAAATTACTATGCTCTACTTCATTTAAAATCCGATAATTATTCATCGTAAATCTGGCATTCATGCGGGTAATCGAGATCGTCAGTCTAAACAAAATTCTTAATACATCCGATTCATGAAGTACTTGTTTAGGTGTTGCAAAAAACAACTCAGCCATATGCTTCTCTACGACTTCATATAAAGGGAGTACATCTGAAAATAGCAATAGCCCTTCTCCAAAAGAGTCTCGACAGGTTACTCGACTCATAATTTTATAAACTTCACTATTTGTCAAATCAGCATGAATCAAATGCTCAAACAACAATCTTAATGAAAGTTCTTCTCCTACAAGCTTATATCCCACCCGATGCTTTTTTTCTAATTCAATTCCCCAAGGTTTGAGCAGTTCATCTACTTGTTTAATATCGTTTAAGGACGTATTTCGGCTAACATCCAAGCGCTCGGAAAAACTGGATGCAGTGATGTGTTCAGTGTTCACGAGCATATACATAATCATTTTCCCTACTCTTGCCTCTTGATTCAGATACACATCATTTCTCTCAATTTCCGACAGCGACCGTATAATTGCTAATCGCCTTTCCTCTTCACAATCAATCCAAATCCCTTTATTAGACTTCGAAAATACCTCGATCCCTTGCTCACTGAGCCAGCCTTTCACATCATCCAGATCATATTTAATCATCCGCGTGCTCACATCAAATTCTTCAGATAAATCCTTTAAGTACACAGAACCATTGGTTTCTAGCAGCTTCGTCAATAACCGAAACCCTCTTATGGTAAGCATCCTCGTCCCTCCTACAGTCGTTCAGATTTTTCCTGTAACTTTATAATACGCTGAGTTTTCCGACACTTTAAACAAAAAATAAACTATATGTCCTGACTCAGGAGGGAACCATGCATTCACAACAATTGTTCATACTCACTACTTTAAACTTTTTGTCTATTTAGATAAAGACAAAATCCCTTCCTCATTGATAGGGAAGAAATTTTGTGAACTTCATTACAAAAGGGTAAAAGTCAATCATTAACCCGTTTCACTGGCAAGATTCCTTTGGTTTGTCGAGCCAGTTATGCTGAATACATCTCCCTATAAAAAAGGTTGTTCTGTTGTTGTAGAGCATGGCATATAGTTTTTCGTAAAAAAAAAGCTATTCCACATGGATTTCACCGTGGAATAGCTTTTCGATTTATTTCAACAAACCAGCCTTCAATTTCCCGTGCCACTCAAGTAAACCTGTCATCGATTCTGCACTTATTGCACCATTTGCTTGTGCGACTTCGGCTAGTGCACCAAAATCTGTCAAACTCTTGTATGTTAGTCCGGCAGAAGCGAATGTTTCATCTGCACTTTGAAGTTCATATGTAAATATAGAAACAATACCAGCTACTTGGATACCCTCAGAACGTAGTGCTTCAGCTGCATTCAAGCTACTGCCGCCTGTTGAAATCAAATCTTCGATAATAATTGCTTTATCAGTATCGAGTATTTTACCCTCGATTTGCCGACTGCGTCCGTGTCCCTTTGCTTTCGAACGGATATACACCATCGGTAATCCAAGAATGTCCGCAATCCAAGCAGCGTGAGGGATCCCGGCAGTAGCAGTACCTGCGATAACCGTCGTTTCAGGATAGTTTTCACGGATCAATCCTGCAAGGCCTTCTGCAATCTTTTTCCGACCAATCGGATCTGACATCGTCAATCGGTTATCGCAGTAAATTGGTGACTCGATACCTGATGCCCAAGTAAACGGTTCTTCTGGACTTAATTCAACTGCACCTACATTTAACAGGATTTCAGCAACTTCTTTTTTCACCATTGTTATTCCGTCCCCTTCCAAAGTGCTTGTATGTGTTCGTATGCTGCTCGAGGGTCCGTTGCCCCCGTAATTGCTCGTCCGACTACGATATGCGTCGATCCTGCAAGACGCGCTTCTTCAGGTGTCGCTATCCGCTTCTGATCATGTGCTCCACCATCTGCAAGGCGAATGCCTGGAGTCACTTTGAAAAAGGGTTTTCCGCAAACATCTGTGATCGCTGTCGCTTCATGGACAGAACAAACCACACCATCAAGACCTGCTTCTTTCGTCAGCTTAGCATAATGAAGGACAGATTCTTGTAATGCAACGCCTATCAACTGCTCTTCACGAACTTGACGCTCGTCTGTAGAAGTCAGTTGTGTAACAGCGATTAGTGATGGACGTGACATTCCGGATGGCGTCCCTTTATCCAATCCTTCAAGAGCTGCCTCCATCATTGTCTTACCGCCAGCTGCATGTACATTCACAAGGTCAACACCGAATCCCGCAAGCACTTCCATCGCTGATTTAACCGTGTTTGGAATATCATGTAATTTTAAATCAAGGAACACATCATAACCTTGCTCTTTCAACCGAGCCACAACAGCAGGCCCTTCTTTATAATAAAGTTGCATGCCCACTTTGACATTGACGTCTCCGTCAAAAGCACGTAGGAATTCGAATGTCTTTTCAGCCGAATCAAAATCGAGCGCTATAATCGGAGATGTTTTCATAGTCGATGACTCCTTCCTATCAGTTCAGAAATATGATTGATGCCAAGCTCGTCCAACTTAGCTGGCAATTGTTCAATGATCTGCGGACAAATAAATGGATTGACGAAGTTTGCTGTTCCTACCGCGACGGCACTTGCACCCGCAGACATAAAGTCGATAATATCAGCCGTTTCAGTCACACCACCCATTCCAATAATCGGAATATTGACAGCCTTACTTACTTCATAGACCATCCGAATCGCAACTGGTTTAACAGCAGGGCCAGACAAACCGCCTGTGCCGTTCGCAATAACAGGTCGACCTGTTTTCTGGTCAAGTCGCATCCCAATCAATGTGTTAATCATCGTAATGCCATCCGCTCCGCCCGCTTCAACCGCCTGTGCAATTTCCACGATATTAGTGACGTTTGGAGATAGTTTGACATAAACCGGCACTGAAGACACTTCTTTTACAGCTCTTGTCAGCTCCTTGGCAATTTCAGGAACTGTTCCAAAAGTGATACCTCCTGCTTTGACGTTCGGACAGGAAATATTGAGCTCAAGCGCTTTGACATTTGGTGCTTGAGATACAGCTTTCGCCACTTCCACGTAGTCAGCTGTTTCAGTACCCGCTACATTTGCAATGATTGGCACATCAAACTGCTCAAGCCAAGGCAACTCGCCTTCCAACACGCCTTTTAGACCCGGATTTTGCAGTCCGATTGCATTTAACATACCAGATGCCGTTTCTGCAACACGCGGTGTCGGATTGCCCAACCTTGTTTCAAGTGTTGTGGCTTTGATCATTATTGCCCCAAGCAGTGACAAATCATATAGTTGGCCATATTCTTTACCGAATCCAAAACAACCGGACGCAGGCATTATTGGATTTTTTAATGATAAACCTGGTAATTCAATTGATAATCTATTCATATTGCCACCACCCCTGCCGGGAATACTGGACCATCTGAACATACTTTAATATACGCTTTTTCCGATCCTTCCGTTGTTTGACAAACACACGCAAAACAAGCACCGATTCCGCAGCCCATTCTTTGTTCGAATGACAGAAAGCCTTTTTTCCCAGCATACATTTTTTCAATCGCTTCAAGCATCGGCATAGGACCACAGCTGTAATATGTTGAGAATTCATCACCAAGTTCCGCCATAACTGTAGTCACGAAACCTGCTGTTCCTTGCGACCCATCGACCGTTACGATATGGGTTTCGCCGAGTTTACTGAACTCTTCTTCGTAAAACACAACATCCTTTGATTGGGACCCTAAAACATGCGTGCATTTCACGCCCTTCGCCGTCAATTGCTTCGACAGCTCATACAACGGTGGTACACCTATTCCTCCGCCAATTAAGATTGCCGTTTCTCCCGTTGCCGTTTCTTCAACTGGGAAACCATTACCGAGCGGACCAAGCACATCAACTTCATCACCAGCACGTTTCTGTGAAAGAATTGTCGTTCCCAGACCTTCTGCGCGATAAATAATAGTCATTTCGCCAGCGTCTTGATCAATGGAAGCTATTGAAATTGGACGTCTTAGTAGTGGTTCAAACGAGTCTGACACACGAATGTGAACAAACTGGCCTGGGGAAGAAATTTCCCCGACCAATTTACCGTTTAACTTCATTTCGAAAATATTGTGAGCAATTTGCTGTTGTGAAGTAACTGTCATTCGATCTTGGATGATCATACAGTCTCCTCCACTTTCCCCATTTCCTCAGTTTGGAATGTCATCGATTCAATTACGCGCAACATTGCATCTGCCGTATCAAGTGAAGTGAAGCAAGGAATGCCGTTTTCCACTGATTCACGGCGAATTCTAAAGCCGTCACGTTCTGGCTGTTTTCCTTTTGTCAGCGTATTAATGACAATTTGTGCTTCTCCTTTTTGAATAACATCCAAAAGCGTCTGCCCTTCAGAACCGATTTTACCAATTGTTTTCACTCGGATGCCAGCGTTCTCTAACACTGCAGCAGTACCGCCCGTAGCTAAAATGTGGTAACCAATATCCGTAAAGCGCTTAGCAATGCTAACCATCTCTTCTTTATCTTTGTCAGAAACTGTCATTATCACAGAGCCGTATTCTTTTATTTCCATACCCGCTGCAACAAGACCTTTGTACAAGGCTTTTTCGAGCGTAGTATCTTTACCCATAACTTCTCCGGTTGATTTCATTTCAGGTCCAAGCGTAATATCTACTCGACGCAATTTGGCGAATGAAAACACCGGTACTTTAACGTAGACGCCAGCCGGTGCCTGAACTAGTCCATTTTTGTAACCTTGTTCGATAATTGATTGGCCAAGAATTGCTTTTGTCGCAATGTTCGCCATCGGAATGTTTGTGATTTTACTCAAGAACGGAACCGTTCGGCTCGAACGCGGATTCACTTCGATGACGTAGACTTGCCCTTCCGAGATGACGAACTGGATATTGAGAAGGCCTATTATTCCAAGTCCTTTTGCAAGACGTGTTGTGTAATCAGCAATTGTTTCCAGTTGTGAAGCTGATAAGTTTTGCGGTGGGAACACAGCAATTGAGTCACCTGAGTGAACACCTGCACGTTCAATATGTTCCATAATACCTGGAATCAATACGTTTTCTCCATCGCATATACCATCGACTTCGATTTCAGTTCCTGTCAAGTAGCGATCGACAAGTACCGGATGATCTGGACTCGCTTCAACAGCATTCTCCATGTAATAAAGCAGTTCTTCTTCATGGTAAACAATTTCCATCGCACGTCCACCAAGTACATAAGATGGTCTAACGAGTACAGGATAGCCGATTTCATTCGCAATCGCAACAGCTTCTGGTACTGAAACAGCTGTTTTTCCAAGAGGCTGTGGAATACCAATTTCACGTAATGCACTTTCGAACTTATTACGGTTCTCCGCACGGTCAATATCTTCTAGAGACGTTCCTAAAATTTTGACACCGCGTGCTTCAAGGCCAGCTGCTAAGTTAATAGCCGTTTGTCCACCGAATTGAACGATTACACCTTCAGGCTGTTCAAGGTCTACGATATGCATAACATCTTCAATTGTTAGCGGTTCAAAATATAGTTTGTCTGAAATCGAGAAGTCTGTTGACACCGTTTCAGGGTTGTTATTGATGATGATAGCTTCGTATCCTGCTTCTTGGATTGCCCATACAGAGTGTACTGTCGCGTAGTCGAACTCAACGCCTTGACCGATTCGAATCGGGCCAGAACCTAGAACGACGACACTTTTCTTATCTGATTTGATGGACTCATTTTCCTCTTCGTACGTTCCGTAAAAGTATGGTGTATCCGATTCAAATTCGCCGGCACAAGTATCCACTTTTTTATAGACAGGAATAAGGTCGTGTTCTTTTCGCCAGTCATAAACCGCTCGCTCATCTGTGCTCCACAGTTCTGCAACCGTGACGTCTGAGAAGCCCATGCGTTTCGCAGTGCGCAAGGTCTCAAAGTCAAACGAATTCTCTTTTAATACAAGTTCAAATTGAACGATCTTTTGTAGTTTACGTAAGAAAAAGACGTCGATTTGACTCCACTCGTTAATCGTTTCAACTGTCACACCTCTGCGGAATGCTTCACCTATGAAGAACAAGCGCTCGTCACCTGCACGACGGATACGTTTTTCAATCCATTCGTCCGTCATTTCCGAACCGTTCTTCAACGATAAACCAAATTGACCTGTTTCGAGTGAGCGTACAGCTTTCAATATGGATTCTTCGAAGGTACGACCGATTGCCATTACTTCGCCTGTTGCTTTCATTTGTGTACCCAGGTTTCGTTTGGCAGATTCGAATTTATCAAACGGCCAGCGTGGGATTTTTGTCACGATGTAATCAATTGATGGTTCGAAGCAAGCGTATGTCGTACCTGTGACCGGGTTCATCATTTCATCGAGCGTAAGTCCGACTGCTATTTTCGCAGCGATTTTTGCGATTGGATATCCCGTCGCTTTCGACGCAAGTGCAGATGACCGGCTAACACGTGGATTCACTTCAATAATGTAATAGTTAAAGCTGTGTGGATCGAGCGCAAGTTGGACATTACATCCGCCTTCGATTTTCAGTGCACGAACAATTTTCAATGACACGTTTCGAAGCATCTGGTTTTCTCGGTCTGTCATCGTTTGACATGGAGCCGCGACGATTGAATCACCCGTATGGATTCCAACAGCATCGACGTTTTCCATATTACAAACGATAATTGCATTGTCCGCTGAATCTCGGATCACTTCATATTCAATTTCCTTGTAGCCTGCGATTGACTTTTCTAATAGACATTGCGTAACAGGACTGTACTTCAAACCGCCAGTGACGATTTCATCAAGATCTTTATCGTTATAGCAGATTCCTCCGCCAGTTCCGCCCATTGTAAATGCAGGACGAACGATGACTGGGTAACCGATGCGTTTGACGAATGTATAGGCCTCTTCAAGGTTGTGGATAATATCACTATCTGGAACAGGTTCACCTAGATCATTCATCAGCGTACGGAACAGATCACGGTCTTCCGCTTGGTGAATTGCATGGAGCTTTGTCCCAAGAATTTCAATGCCAAGTTCGTCCAAAATACCTGACTCGTGCAGTTCAATCGCCATGTTTAGCCCCGTTTGGCCACCCAACGTAGGAAGAAGTGCATCCGGACGCTCTTTTCGGATAATACGGCTAACAAATTCAAGTGTAAGTGGTTCAATGTATACTTTGTCTGCAATTTCCGTATCCGTCATGATGGTTGCTGGATTGGAGTTGATAAGAACGACGCGATAGCCTTCTTCTTTCAGTGAAAGACATGCTTGTGTTCCGGCATAGTCGAACTCAGCCGCCTGACCAATGACAATCGGGCCTGACCCGATAACTAATATAGTTTCAATATCTGTACGTTTAGGCATTGAAATTCCCCTTTCGGTTGCTTGTTTTCATTACATCCATGAATCTGTCAAACAGGTGCTTCGAATCTTCAGGTCCTGGTGATGCTTCAGGATGGAACTGCACGGAAAACGCTTCGTATTTCGTGCTTTTCACACCTTCAACTGATCCATCATTAAGTGCTCTATGTGTCACTTCAAGATTCGTACCTGCAAGTGATTCTTCCTCTATTGCGTAACCATGGCATTGGGAAGTCAATTCCGTCCGTCCTGTAGTCAAATCTTTAACGGGGTGATTGCCACCCATATGGCTGTTTTTCAACTTCACAGTACGTGCTCCGCAAGCTAGAGCAAACAACTGATGACCAAGACCTATCCCGAAGATCGGGGCTTTCCCTAGTAATTCTTTGATAGTTTCAACTGTACCTTCAACATCCATCGGATTACCAGGACCATTTGACAACACAATGCCATCTGGTGATAAAGAAAGAATTTCTTTCGTCGATGTATTATATGGAACGACGATGACGTCGCAATCTCTGTCATTTAACTCTCGTAAAATACCATGTTTCATACCATAGTCGATGAGAATAATACGCTCGCCGCGACCTGGGCTAGGATAAGGTTTTTGTGTCGAAACGCGTGCAACAAGATCTGTCGGCAATTCGTAAGAAGCGACATGCTCAACCATTTCTTGCACATTTACTTCTTCTCCTACAGCTGTCAGAATACCTTTTAGTGACCCTTTGTCTCGCAGCAGCCGTGTTAATTTACGTGTATCGATTCCCTGGATTCCAGGAATACCTTTCATCGTCAACAGTTCGCAAAGTGTCATATCACTACGGAAGTTGGATGGTTCGTCTGCCAGTTCACGAACGACTAAGCCGCTCGCCGACAATTCAATCGATTCATAATCGTCTCGGTTAATTCCGTAGTTGCCGATAAGCGGGTAAGTCATCACAATGATTTGTCCAGCGCCCGAAGGATTTGAAATTGTCTCTTGATAGCCTGTCATACCTGTTGTAAATACAGTTTGACCGATTGAGGCTTCATCAGAACCAAAAGCGATTCCTTCAAAAATTGTACCGTCTTCTAAAATCAACATTCTTTTTTTCATCATTCTCCAACCTCCCAGACTACTTTTCCACCATAAATTGTTTTAACCGGCCATCCTGTACAAGTCCAACCGTCAAACGGCGTGTTCTTACCATTTGAAACAAATGTCGTGCGATCTATTTTTGCTTCTTTGTTCAAATCGAGTAATACCAAATCTGCAGTGGCGCCAACTTCGATTTTCCCGTATGGTAAACCGAATACATCAGCAGGTTTTTTTGTCATCCAATCAATAAGCTGCTGCAATGTCCAAGTTCCTTTTTTAACGAAGTTTGTATACAGAAGTGGGAATGCTGTTTCAAAACCAGTAATTCCGAACGGTGCTTTTGCAAAACCTGCTGCTTTTTCTTCTGCAGTATGTGGTGCATGATCTGTTGCGATGAAATCAAGCGTGCCGTCAAGCAATCCTTCGCGCAATGCTGCAAGATCTTCTGTCCCACGAAGCGGCGGATTCATTTTCCAATCTGCGTCATCGCCAGGAATGTCATCTTCTGATAGAAGAAGGTGATGCGGGCTCACTTCTGCAGTTACATGAATACCTGCTTTTTTCGCATCGCGGATAACCCGGACCGACTCTTTTGTACTGACATGACAGACATGGTAATGAGCACCAGCTGCTTCTGCTAGTAAAATATCACGTGCGATATGAACCGATTCTGCAATAGAAGGAATGCCAGGAAGACCGAGTTCTTTATTACGTTTGCCTTCGTGCATTGCGCCACCGTAGATAAGCGAATTATCTTCACAATGTGCAACAATCGGCATACCTATTTCAGCTGCGTCCTGCATCGCTTCGTACATCATTCCTGCCTGTTGTATACCAACACCATCGTCTGTGAATGCGAAGGCTCCGTGTTCTTTCAGTTCCGCAAGATTCGTCCGTTCTTTACCTGCTTCCCGAATCGTAATAGAAGCGTATGGAAGGACACGGATTAGGGACTTCTGTGCGATTAAATCATTAACGAGTGTCAGATTTTCTTTTGTATCCGGCACAGGGCGTGTATTTGGCATTGCGCAGATAGTCGTGTAGCCGCCTTTCGCTGCTGCAAGTGTTCCACTTTCGATTGTCTCTTTATGCTCCCCGCCCGGTTCACGGAGATGCACGTGGACATCGATGAAACCTGGTGCTAGTAAAAGTCCGTTGCCCTCGATTATTTCTGCGTTTTCAACTGTTAGCTGATGACCGATTTCTGTGATTTTATCACCCGTTACTTTTACATCTGTTGTGACAAGTACCCCATCGCCGTTAAGCATCTGAACCCCTTGAATAAGTTTCTGCATGTCAATTCCTCCCTTTCAATACTGATTCCAATACGGCCATCCGTATGTATACACCATTTTCCATTTGTTTGAAAATCCGTGATTTTCGACATTCTATTAACTTATCTGCAATTTCAACACCGCGGTTGAATGGTGCGGGATGCATGATGATTGCTTGCTCCTTCATAAGCTGCTCACGGGCTTCTGTCAGGCCGTATCTTTCATGATAACTTTCGCCTGCAAACGTTAATTCTTTCTCATGTCTTTCATGTTGAACTCTTAGCAGCATAACTACATCACTATCTTTTATCACTTCATCCCACGAATCCACACTTTCGAATTCACCTGCCCATTCAGCCGGGCAAAGGAATGTCACGTTTGCACCAAGTGTCGTTAGGGCATCTGCATTAGATCGCGCTACACGGCTATGTGTAATATCACCTGCAATAAGTATGTTCAATCCTTTAAATGAACCAAACTCTTCTCTTATCGTGAACAAATCTAGCAGTGACTGCGTCGGATGCTGACCTGAACCGTCTCCTCCATTAATGATGGAAACTGACGTTCTACCAATCAACTGCTCATAGTAACCATCTTGTGGATGGCGGATAACGAGTGCATCTACGCCAATTGATTCGAGCGTCTTTACAGTATCATAAAGTGTCTCTCCTTTTAATGTACTGGAGAAGCTGGATTCAAATGGCAATACATCAAGTCCTAGTTTCCGCTGTGCCATTTCGAAGCTCATTTTTGTACGTGTACTCGGTTCAAAGAATAAGTTACTGACACTATATTTCCCGGGCAATTCTCGGGTTCCCGACTTTTTAAACGTTTCGGCTCGGTCAAGAATTGACATGATTTCTTCTTCGTTTAAGTGTTTCATCGATACAAGATGTTGCATCTGATTTGTCCTCCTTTTATTGAAAAGCGTAGGCGCTTGGTCAGGGATCGATAGGAATAACGCGGGTCTACTTATGACCTATTCCCCTAGTTACATATAAAAAACGAGCCTTTCCGACAGGCGGAAGGGCTCGTTAGGCGTGACAGTCCAACACTTACACTTGTTGTGTAAAATGGTTGTCAAACGAACCTTTCCCTGACTCTCGGAACAGTGTTAAAAGGTCTCTATTCTTTTTCATCAACTAAACTTTCGTTTGTTCTGCCAGGCAGTACAAAGTTGAGTACTACTCCAACAATTGCAGCTAGCGCCATTCCTTCAATCTGGAATGTATCGCTAAATTTGATGCTCGCACCGCCTATGCCGATTACTAGAATGACTGAAGCGATGACCAAATTGCGTTGGTTGCCAAAATCGACTTTGTGATCGACAAGCATGCGTAGCCCTGACGAGGCGATAATTCCGAAAAGGAGAATCGAAACCCCACCGAGCACTGCCGTCGGAATCGTTGCAATCAATGCCATTGCTTTCCCTAAGAACGAGAAGGCCATGGCGAAAATTGCAGCTCCTAATATTACATATACACTGTAGACGCGAGTAAGTGCAAGGACACCGATATTTTCGCCATATGTCGTTTTAGGCGGACCTCCTACAAGTCCACTTATGAGGGTTCCAAGTCCATCACCAAGTAACGAGCGGTTCAATCCTGGATTTTTTATGTAATCTCTTCCTACGATTCGACCAAGGACTAGCTGATGGCCGATGTGCTCCGATATAGTGACAATAGCTATTGGTACCATAAGAACAAGGAGCGTAGGTGTAATAATGAATTCATAATCTACACCTGGCAAAAGCAATTCAGGAAATTCAAACCATTTCGCCTTCACAACCGCTGTGAAATCCAATATCCCAATGAAAGCCGAGTATATATAACCAACGATGATGCCGACAAGTATTGGCATCAGGCTGATGATTCCTTTGAAGAACATGATACAGACGATTGCTGCGGCCAATGTGACAAGTGCTGCCGAGAAGTGAAGCAGATTGTACACCTTTTCATCTCCGACTTGAATTGTACTTGCCATGCTAATTGCAGTTGGTGAAAGTGCCAGTCCGATTACGATAATGACAGGTGCCACAACAATCGGCGGCAATACTTTCATGATCCAGTTATAGCCCGTTTTCCAAATGAGTAATGAAATGATTCCGTAGACTAGAGCGACAAACATACTGCCGATCATTGCACTTCCAATCCCGCCTGTCTGAGTCGCAACTTGTATCGGAATGATGAAGGCGAAAGAAGAGCCTAAGTACGCCGGCACTTGGAATCGTGTAACAAGGATAAAGACGATGGTTGCAATACCGCTTGTCAGTAGGGCAATTGCTGGACTTAATCCGACGAGTTGAGGTACTAATATTGTTGACCCGAACATGGCAAACATATGTTGCAAGCTAAGGATAATCCATCTAGATGGTGCCGGTTTTTCATGTACGTCTAATACTTTTTCAACCATTGTCAATTCCCCCCCGTGCGGCTTATATTTTTATTTAGTATGAATCGACACGCTATCTTTACCATCTGTTTCTGCTACGCTCACGACAACCTGTTCGTCACTTGACGTCGGGATGTTTTTCCCGACGAAATCAGGTCGAATCGGTAATTCCCGATGGCCTCGGTCAACAAGTACTGCAAGTTGGATTGATCCTGGTCTTCCAAGATCCATTACTGCATCCATCGCTGCCCGAACCGTTCTGCCTGTATAGAGGACGTCGTCTACTAGAATCACTTTCATAGCTGTCACGTCATGCTCGATGTCCACTTGCTGGACGAGCGGTTCTTTATTACCATGTTTCAGCATAAGATCATCCCGATACAATGTAATATCAAGTTCACCGGCTTTAATCGGTTTCCCTTCGATAAGTTCAATCTTTTCAGCTAACCTTTTCGCTAGAAAAGCCCCGCGTGTTTTAATGCCAACCAGAATGCATTCGTCAATCCCTTTGTTACGTTCAATAATTTCGTGAGCAATTCGTGTAACTGCCCTGCCGATTGCCTGTTCATCTAGAATATTTGCTTTTTCGGTCATTTCAACATCCTCCATTTCCCATTGTCTTCTTCGGTGTTTCGGTCAAATGCCTTCCAGGAACCAGTCGGGTTGGATAATCAACATAAAAAACCCTCCCGGCCTAGGATGGCGGGAGGGTTTACCTGCAGAAAAAATGTACATAGAAACTGCGCGCAGCAGTTTGACTGTACTTCCGTGCAACCTTCCCAGCCTCTCTGGACTGATTTTAAAGGTATCGCTATTCATTTGCTTCGTTCATTATATATTCTACTCTTCTGTTTTGTCAACGCTTTTCCTAACTTTATCGACCAACTCTGTAAAGTCCTCAGGTAGGGGGCTGTTGAATTCCAAATACTCACCTGTTACAGGATGATCAAAACCGAGCGTTCCTGCATGTAATACTTGTCCATTAAATTCAAG
Source organism: Sporosarcina sp. ANT_H38 (assembly GCF_008369195.1). Lineage (GTDB taxonomy): Bacteria > Bacillota > Bacilli > Bacillales_A > Planococcaceae > Sporosarcina. The sequence continues at coordinate 2,174,008 of NZ_VOBC01000001.1, forward strand.
TGTTTTTTTCGGTCCATATTTCGGATCTCCAACAAGCGGATAACCAATATATTTCATATGAACCCGAATTTGATGCGTTCTACCCGTTTCCAATCTGCATTCGACAAGTGTGTAATCGCCGAATCGTTCCAATACTTTGAAATGCGTCACCGCATGCCTTCCTTTATCAACGATAGCCATATTTTGACGCTCCCGTTGATCACGGCCGATTGGTGCATCAATTGTTCCATTATCGTGCGGAATATGGCCATGGACAAGTGCTGTGTAAACACGTGTTACAGACCTGTTAACAAGCTGGTCCACTAACGACACATGCGCCTTATCATTTTTCGCCACCATCAAAAGCCCGGACGTATCTTTATCAATACGATGGACAATCCCTGGACGAACTACACCGTTGATGCCAGAAAGGTCCGTGCAATGGTGCATAAGTCCATTGACGAGCGTTCCTGATGGATGACCTGGTGCAGGATGAACAACCATGCCACGCGCTTTATTGACAACGAGCACGTCTTTATCTTCATAGACAATATCGAGATTTAACTCTTCTGCAACTACATCCAGTTCTTCCAGTTCAGGTTCTTCCACCGTCACTGTATCTCCTAGCCTTACTTTATAATTCGGTTTCACTGTAATCCCGCTTACCAGAACAAGACCATCTTTCAGCCATGTTTGAATTTGGGTACGTGACCATTCGGGATTGACCGCCGACAATGCTTTATCGATACGGCTTCCTTTGTGTTCTTCAGTTATTTCAATTTCAATCTTTTCCATTACTACACCTTTTTCTTGTTCTTTTTTTCATCCAAAATAATATGGATGATGATCATAATCACACCAACAGTTAATGCTGCATCTGCAACATTGAAAATCGGGAAATCATAGTTGATAATCGGGATTTTCACATCGACAAAATCGACAACTTCCATACGCCATAGACGGTCGATGAAATTACCAATCGCCCCCCCAAGAAGAAACATTAAACTGAACCCAAAGAGCGGTTGCCCTTTCGCTTCTTTATGGAAGTAATAGATAATACCAATTACAACGACAACAGTAACGATATAAAATAACCACATTTGACCTTCAAGCATGCCCCACGCAGCTCCCCTATTACGGTGAGAGAGAAGCCCTAAATAAGGATCTACAATGCTAATTTTTTCGCCAAGTTCCATGTTTTTAACGACTAGCCATTTCGTCAACTGATCCAAAATAATAACGAATGCAGCCAATCCGTAATAAATGAACAATCCAAATACCCCCGTCCGACAGATTACGTTCCATTTTACCACATCGACACCGACATGACCGCATTTCAATGCTAAAAAAAAGACGCTGAGGTCAGCCTTATAAAAAGACAACCCCAGCGGCTTCAGTTTGACAATTTTACGAATAATGCATTTTTACAACTTCTGCACAACGCGTACATAGTGTAGGGTGTGTTTCGTCTGATCCGATTGTTTCAGAAATCGTCCAGCAACGCTCACATTTTTCGCCATCTGCCTTTTCAACTAGAACACTTACAGTATCCAGTTTCAAAGTACCTTCCGGCATATTACCAATATCTCCTTCAACGAACTTCGATACGATGAAGAATTGTGCAAAGTCGATATCATCCGCAGCGAATACATCTTTCAGGCTTTCAGGGACAGCAACTGTCACTTTCGCTTCAAGTGATTTCCCGATAACTTTACCATTACGTGCTTCTTCTAGTGCCTTCAGTACGTCATCACGGACAAGCATCAAGGTAACAAATCGTTCACGCAACGCTTGTGCTTCCACTCCTAGATCTTGTGCTTCTGGCATATCTGTTAGCTGAATACTTTCTTCAGTTTTATGCTCGATAAATGCCCACATTTCATCTGTCGTATGCGGCACAATTGGTGTTAACAATTTCAACAGTGTAATCAGCGTTTCATACATCACTGTCTGCATTGCACGACGATGTGAATGGTCTGCACCTTCGATATAGACAACATCTTTCGCTATATCAAGGTAGAACGAACTCAATTCACCCGTACAGAAATTATTCACCGCATGATAAACACTAGCAAATTCATAGTTTTCATAAGCATTACGCACTTCTTTAATCAAATCCTGCAATTTCACATAGACAAATTTGTCTACTGTACGAAGATTTTCAAACGCCACAGCATCTGTAGCCGGATTGAAATCTGATGTATTGCCGTGTAAGAAACGAAGTGTGTTACGAATTTTTCTGTACACTTCAGAAACTTGCTTGAAGTTAGAATCAGAAACTCGTACGTCCGCTGTGTAATCAACAGAAGATACCCATAGGCGAAGAATGTCTGCACCAAGCTGGTTCATTACTTTTGCAGGAATAATAACATTACCGATTGATTTACTCATTTTACGCCCTTCACCATCAAGCGTGAAACCGTGGCTTAGCACGCCTTTATATGGTGCATGGCCATTGATGGCAACACTTGTCGTAAGAGATGAGTTAAACCATCCTCGGTATTGGTCAGACCCTTCAAGATATAAGTCAGCAGGGTAAACGAGGTCGTCCCGTTCTACTAGCACACCTTGATGTGTTGAGCCTGAATCGAACCAAACGTCCATGATGTCCGTCTCTTTTGTAAACTCTCCGTTCGGGCTTCCTTCGTGCGTGAAACCTTCTGGTAGTAAATCTTTTGCTTCTCTTTCAAACCAGATATTCGATCCATTTTCACGGAACAATTCTGAAACGTTAGCAATTGTTTCATCTGTAATAATCGGTTCTCCGTTTTCTGCGTAAAACACAGGAATTGGAACTCCCCATACACGTTGACGAGAAATACACCAGTCGCCGCGATCACGAATCATATTGTATAGTCTTGTTTCACCCCATGATGGAGTGAATTTTGTTTTTTTGATTGCATCCAGCAACTCTGTACGGAACGATTCAATCGAAGCGAACCATTGTGCAGTCGCACGGTAGATAACTGGCTTTTTCGTACGCCAGTCATGCGGGTACGAGTGAGTGATGAATGATAATTTTTGGAGTGCGCCGACTTTTTTGAGCGCTTCTGTAACTGCTTTATTAGCATCCTCGTAAAATAATCCTTCAAAGCCAGGTGCTTCGTCTGTCATGACACCACGGTCATCGATAGGAGAAAGGGCATCAATACCATAAGATTTAGATACGTAGAAGTCATCTTCCCCGTGGCCTGGCGCTGTATGGACACAGCCAGTACCTGCTTCAGCTGTAACGTGCTCACCAAGCATGACAAGAGAGTCGCGTTCATACAATGGGTGCTTGGCAACGACACGGTCTAGTTCAGAACCTTTCAATTCACGCTCAACAGCATAATCTTCCCAACCAAGTTCTTCTGCAACGAATGTAAGAAGATCTTTAGCAATTAGGAATTTCTCTGCTCCAGCTTTAACAATTACGTAAACGAATTCTGGATGTACAGAGATTCCAAGGTTTGCAGGAATTGTCCACGGAGTCGTTGTCCAGATTAAGAAATTAACATCTTCATCAATTACGCCTAGTCCATCTTTCACAGGGAAACTAACATAAATAGATGCTGACTTCTTATCTTGATATTCGATTTCTGCTTCAGCGAGTGCGGATTCACTAGATGGTGACCAGTATACTGGTTTTAGACCTTTATAGATAAATCCTTTTTTCGCCATTTCTCCAAAAACTTGAATTTGACGCGCCTCAAAAGAAGGTTTCAGCGTGATATATGGATTATCCCAGTCGCCACGTACACCAATCCGTTTGAACTGGCTACGTTGGTTGTCAATCTGGCTAAGCGCATATTCCTCACACATTTTGCGGAACTCTGCTATTGACATTTCTTTTCTTTTTACACCTTTGTTCACTAATGCCTGTTCAATCGGCAATCCGTGGGTATCCCAGCCTGGAACGTATGGCGCGTGAAATCCTGTCATTGACTTGTGGCGAACAATCATATCTTTCAATACTTTATTCATCGCGTGCCCCATATGAAGATCACCATTCGCATATGGAGGGCCATCGTGTAATACGAAAAACGGGCGACCTGCAGTTCGTTCCTGTACTTTTTTATAAATGTCCATCTCTGCCCATTTCTCTTGCATTAATGGCTCTTTATTAGGCAAGTTACCTCGCATCGGGAAATCTGTTTTCGGCATAAGTAATGTATCTTTGTACTCCATATTGTTTCCTCCTCTAAAATTGAAAAGCTCAAGGCGCCGTCCAGCCCCGTCAGGCATAAGTGAAAAGGAAGGCAGTCTGAGTGCGCACGTCCTGTCGCGACGACTGCATACCTACATCCTGTAGGCACGAGGAGACGTATTTCAGCCACCACGGCAAAGCGACTTATGACCCGAGGGGGTGGCGCCTGGAGCTAGACACCGTTCTACGTTACAAAAGCTAATACTTTTTATCATTCGAAAAACGTAAACGGATCGCAGTTTAAGTGCGCGACGTTCTGTAGTAACAATGAGGGATGAAGTTCAATCCCTCTCCACTGCATACCTACATAAGGAAGGCAGTCTAAGTGCGCGACGTCCTGTCGCGACGACTGCATACCTACATCCTGTAGGCATAGGCACAAAAAAATCCCCGCCCCTAAAAAGGGACGAAGAATTATTCTCGCGTTACCACCCTACTTGTAGCAAATGAATTTGCTACCACTCAGACACTGTAACGGAGTGTTTCCGGGATTACGTAAAACATTCCGCAATCCGGCTCGAGAGTGATTTTCATTTCCAATCCGTTGACCGGGCTCCCACCGCCCCCGGCTCGCTGTTCATAGATTTGGAAGGTACTTTCTCTTTCAACGCCTGTTCTAAATATATGCCTATAAGTATATGTGTGGATTAAGACCAAAGTCAAGTTTCCTTATGAATCTAGGTCGGATGCCATTTCTAAACGCTCTGCATCAATTTCATACTCCAGCAAAACATCCCAGTCATCTGACTGAATCAAATCAAGTTGGGCTTCAATAAGCATTTTGAAACGCGTACGGAAAACCTTTGATTGTTTCTTAAGATCTTCAATTTCCACAGAAATTCTACGTGCACGCGAAAGTGCCTCATTGACAATCCGATCTGCATTCTTTTCTGCTTCCTTGACAATCAGTTTCGACTCTTTCATAGAGTTACGACGTACATCTTCCGCAGCCTCTTGAGCGATAAGAATCGATTTTTGCAGCGTTTGCTCGATTGAGTTAAAATGGGAGACCTGTGCTTCTGTTTGTTTCAAACTGCTTTTTAATGCTTTGTTTTCTTCAAGAATATTTTCATAGTCTTTCATGATTTGTTCTAGAAATTCATTCACTTCATCTTCATCGTAGCCACGGAACTTATTGGCAAATTCTTTATCGTGTATATCAAGTGGTGATAAAGCCATTTAAAGCATCTCCCCTTTAACTTATTCATTCTCTATTATACATGTTGAGCCCTCAGATAACAGTCCTTTTTTAAACTATTGTCTGATAAATAGAAACTTCTATCTATTCGGTTTTTCTCTCCGTTGGTTAGTAGTTCAACCAATCAGGTTTTTCGGGCAGACGTCCTCGCTTGTGCATCCACGCTAAGTGGGTATATGACATACAGGTTGTACTAATGCCGACATTGTCACAGGATGAGGTAATATCCGCCTACCTGTTAATATGGAAAAGTCATTCTAATTTCCCAATAATGAGCCTGATTTTATCTTTACGCGTTCTTCCTTCAATTGCAATCACTCTAAAACGACCCGATCCTCTAATTGATAACATATCTGATTCTTGAAGTTCGAACGCGGGCTGATCCCTAACAGCCCAGTTCACTTTCACTTTTTCACCATGCACAAGTGATGCCGCTTTTTGGCGCGGAATATTGACTAATGCTGCGGTAACTACATCCAGTCGTAAAGAACTGACGATATGCATTTCCTCTGTCCAAATATCCGATGTAACTATCCAGTCTTCCGGACGATTACTTACTTCAACCGTCACTTTCGCTTTCCCAATCGATAAAAAATTAGCTACCATATAATCCTTTAGCTCTTCTGCTACTGCAAAATGAACTTCACCATCCCCCACTCGGATGTCTCCGAATTTAGAACGGTCTATGCCTAAAGACATCATTGAACCTAGGATGTCCTTATGATCCAGTTTTAAAAACTTAGAAGCATATTTCACTTCGAACACGGCTATACGATAATCTATTGGTTCTGGCACATAATAATCCGGATAAATAAGAATTCTTCTTCTTTCCGCTTCTGGAAAAGCACCATACAATCCGACCAACAGCATAGAACTGCTTGCTAGTGATTCTACAATACGCTGTTGCCTAGGATCAAGGAATCCAGTTAGTTTGGGAGAATAGGTATCCTCCACCTCACGTATCCAGCCGATCGCCATTTCGATGAAAGGCTGTTCATCTTTTCTGAAATGCTGAAGTATAGTTTCCATTTCAACGGCTCCTTATAGAAAAATCCTCACATAAGTGAGGACAACTTAATCATTTTATAGAATTAAATTAAATATTGCTGTAACACCATTAGAAATTAAACTCAACGCAAATATACCAACAATAGGTGAAATGTCAATCATTCCAAGTGGCGGTATGAACTTTCTGAAAAATCCTAAATAAGGCTCAGCAATTTTCTCAAGTATTTTACCAAATTTCGTTTCACGTGAAGCAGGAACCCATGACATTAAAATATAAATAATGAGAAGGACCGAGTAGATCTGAATTACACTAGCTATTCCATTATGGAGTAAAACTAAAATATTATCTGACATTATATTCCCTACACCTCATTCAAGTTCTATCGTTCAAAATAATCGGTAATTGCACCCGCAACTTCCACATTTTCCGGCACGCAAAGGAAAATATCCGTTCCAATTCGCTGAATGTCTCCACCAAGCGCATAAACAGTACCGCTTAGGAAATCGACAATCCGAATTCCTTGATCGCGCTCAATTCGCTGTAAATTTACAACAACTGCACGTTTATTTTTCAAGTGCTCTGAAATATCTTGCGCTTCTGCATAGACACGTGGCTCGATAAGAATGACTTTAGAAGACTTCTGTACACTTTGCAAGCTGACAACAGTTGCTGATTGTTGTAGTTCGCCTACTGTTTGTTTCTTCGTTGGCGCCCTACGAGGCTGCTCACGCACAGGACGCTGTTCTTCCCGACTCGGCTGTTCTTGTACTTCTTTTTCTTCATCGTCCAGATAAAACCATTTCTCGAACTTGTTTTTAATGCTCATACGTCTCCCTCGCTTTCTGCTCCGACAAGTGCAGTCCCGATTCTTACATGAGTTGCACCTTCTTCAATAGCGATAATGAAATCATTTGACATCCCCATAGACAATTGAGTACAAGGCGCATATAGTAAATTTTTCACTGAAATACCGTCTCGAAGTTCCCTTAATGAGCGGAATACGGAACGAATCTCATCCACATCCTTTGTGAATGGAGCCATTGTCATTAAACCTATAATTCGAACTTTATCGTAAGTCGCCACTTCTTTAATAAAACTATCAAGTTCAGCTGGTGTTACACCTGATTTACTTGCTTCACCGGAAACGTTTACTTGAATAAAACAATCAACAACATGATCTGCCCGCTTATGAATTTCTTTAACCAAACTCATTCGATCAACAGAATGTAAATAATCAATTTGATTGATGATTTCTTTCACTTTTCTACTTTGAACATTACCGATGAAATGCCAAATGGCACCACTTTGTATCGTTAGCTGTTTCCCCAGAAGACCTTCAGGACGATTTTCACCAAGATGTTGGATATTTGCATCCAACACTGCAGATGTCCTTGCTGTCGAAACTTCCTTCGTAACAGCAACGACCGTAATTTCAGCTCTATTTCTACCTGTTCTGTCACAAGTTGCTTGTATATCATGCTCAATATTTTGTATTCGTTGTTGAAGATTCCCCATTTTTATCACTACTTTTCTTCTATCTTTCACTTCATTGTACCAATCTAGGCTGAACATATCAATAAATAATCATTTATCTGCATTCTTTTTACCTACAAGGACAATATCTTTTCCAATTGTAGTAATCTCTTTAAGATTGACTTTTTTCGTTTCCTTGTCTTTTGTATCAAAAAAATTGTTACGTTCTCCACCGCCAACATGTAAGGATTCAACTTTACCATTCACAGTGTCAATCGTCGCATCTTGGACAAATCCAAGGAATGCCCCTTTGGTAGTGTCAATAACTTCTTTTTTCTGAATTTCCGAAAACCTCATAAAATCCCTCCTTACAATGAATATATGCACCTAAGCGCAAAAAAAACGCAATGCAGTTAGCGCATTGCGTTACATTTGTTATTATTGTTCCATTCCTTCTCGAATAGTTTGAACTGCACTCTTCTCCAACCTTGAAATTTGAGCTTGTGAGATGCCCAGTTCCTTGGCGATTTCAGTCTGCGTTTGTCCCAGGTAAAAGCGTTTTGAAAGGATTGACTGCTGTCTTTCATCCATAGTAGACACCGTTTCTTTTACAGATACATACGTCAACCACCGTTCTTCTGAAACAGTTTTATCCTGTATCTGATCCATCATGAACACAGGATCACCCCCGTCACCGTTCATAGGCTCATGAAGAGACATGGGATCTTGAATTGCATCAAGTGCAAACAAAATGTCGTCTGCTGGGATGCCTGTCGCTTCTGACAGGTCTGATATTCGTGGTTCTCTTTGATTATCGTTAATGAACTGCTCTTTCGCTCTTATTGCCTTATAAGCAGTATCTCGAAGTGACCTTGATACCCGTATTGAATGATGATCACGTAGATGTCTTTTAATTTCTCCAATAATCATCGGGACTGCATATGTTGAAAATCTGACATTGTGTTTCAAATCGAAGTTGTCAATTGATTTAAGCAAGCCGATACATCCGACTTGAAATAAATCATCCGCTTGTTCCCCCCTATATGCGAATCTTTGAACCAGACTAAGGACGAGTCGCAAATTTCCAATAACGAGTTCTTCTCTTGCTGCATGATCTCCGCTCTGTAACCTGATAAACGTCGCTTTCATAACGTCGTTTGTGAGTAACGGCAATTCGGACGTATCGATTCCACAAATTTCAACTCTTGTACGCACCATTCGCTTTTCCTCCAGATTCTGTAGATGACTGTACAAGATAGTCTGTCCGCAGTTGTCCAGAATATGCGAGAATCCACATCGCCAATTTCACCCATTATGCAATTGGATGATTCAAGCTTTCACGCAGTTCAGAGATGATTTTCTTTTCGAGTCGAGAAATATAGGACTGGGAAATTCCAAGTAGTTCTGCCACTTCTTTCTGTGTCATTTCTTCTTGTCCTGTCAAACCAAAACGGCATTCCATAATATAGCGCTCTCGTTCGTCGAGACTCGTAATCGCTTCAATCATATGCTGGCGCTCTATTTTTCTTTCGACGTCGTCAATGATAATGTGCTCATCTGTCCCAAGAATATCCGATAACAGTAATTCATTTCCATCCGCATCAGAATTTAACGGTTCATCAAAAGAAATCTCAGATCGTGTCTTGTTTGTTTTACGAAGATGCATCAGAATCTCATTTTCAATACAACGAGAAGCATAAGTAGCTAATTTGATGTTTTTGTCCGTCTTAAAAGTTTCGATTGCTTTTATAAGTCCGATAGCACCTATGCTGATGAGATCTTCAATATGTGTATTCGTGTTATCAAAACGTCGGGCAATGTAAACAACAAGACGAAGATTTTTTTCAATTAACCTGTCGCGCGCGTTCATATCGCCTTCCATAAATGCTTTTATTGTTATTGCTTCTTCTTCCCGAGTCAATGGCTTTGGAAGAGACTCATGACCTCCGATATAGTATGTGCCGCTTTTCCGTTTAAAAAAGCTGGTGATTATCGACATCCATTTTCTAAATTTAAACAACATAAGCAGTTCCCCTCTCCCTATTTAATGACTCCATTGCCGATACATGTAAGATTGCTTCCGCACCGTCAGGATAACGGCGGTCATTTTTTGTCACTACAATATAACCTGGTTGCAGTGCGTTACCTTCCGCTAATACCCATTGTTTAAATCTAAAGCCAACTGCCCAAGACTGTCCTTGTACCGTTACTAATCGAATCAACCGTATTTGTTTGTGATAGTAATCAGGAAACTCCGACATTGAAGGTGTACCCTGAGGATTCCAAGCAACCAAAGACTTCATCAAATCTTCCGGTATATGCTTCTCCAGCACCTTTAACGATACAAAATGGACAGGTGACCCCGACAATGGCTCCGTGCAGCCGTTCCCAGAATCGATGAATACATCAATCTCAACTTCCGCATCCCAAATAGAGAGAACAGAAGATGCCCGAAGCTCGGATACATGGCGTGCGGTTCTGACATCAAGCCACTTTTTCCTCATGAAATAAAGAGAAACGTATGCAACAACTGCATAAGCAAGAACTGTAAACGACGAACTGGACATATCGATGCGGTATTGAAAAGCCGTTAGTAAACCTCCAGCAAATACCGCCCCTACCAAAACCATTGTCGCAGACTTCTTCCACAGTTCAAAAGCCTTTCCAAAAGCGCAAACAGTCATGCAGATAAAAGAAAAAATCACAACACTAGCCGATGATGGAAAGATAACGACAGGCACCGCACCCACAAAAGAGGCGAACACTAGACGTCCGCGTGCGGCTTGTACGTTTCCTACTTTGTTGGCGAATGAAAGGATTGCATAATTGAATAGCATATTCACTCCGACAATGAATTCCCCGTACATGAGCCGCCCTCCCTGACAACAACGATAGCATCTAGGTTATGAAATGTTTGTCGGAACGGGGGGCAGACAAAAAAAAGAAATCGACAAGATTCGATTTTAGATTTAGGGATTTCTAGTTGATTGAGAGAGGGGATATGATTGGTCGAATCGGTTTTATGTTTGGTTGGACATATTATATGATCGCTTGGCTAAGTTTTATGTTCGGTCAGTCATGCTATATGATCGCTTGGCTAAGTTTTATGTTCGGTCAGTCATGCTATATATCACTTAGCTGAGTTATATGTTCGGTCAGTCATGCTATATGATCAGTCTATCCAGGAATACAGTCGCTCAGTACTATTCAGGCAGCACTAATCCACAACATGCCTAACCAAACGTAAAAAAACTTTCCAAAAAGTGCGATTGCACTTTTTGGAAAGCTTTTGGTCTTTCATTATTAACGACGACGATTGCGTAAAAACGTCGGAATATCGAGTGTATCATCTTGTTGACCACTCTGAGATTGGCGTGTCGGTTCCTGTTGTTGGAACTGTGGCGCTTCCTCTCTACGCTCCCGCGTTGGCGGCTGTTGTATCGGCGATTGCTGCTCACGTGGTTGCGAACGGCTTGCACCGAAGCCAGGGCTTCTTGCAGGACGCGATACGGTTAGTTGTTCTTCACTGAATCCTGTTGCAATGACTGTTACGATAATCTCATCTTTCAAATTGTCGTTGATGACAGAACCGAAAATCATATTCACATCTTCATCTGATGCAGAAGCAACGATATCGGCTGCTTCCTGTACTTCGAACAGACTCAAGTTTGAACCGCCTGTAATATTCATAAGCACACCTTTTGCACCATCGATTGATGTTTCAAGTAGTGGGCTGGAAATGGCTTTTTTCGCCGCTTCGGAAGCTCTATTTTCTCCCGTAGACATCCCGATTCCCATAAGAGCAGAGCCTTTATTCGACATGATCGTTTTTACGTCGGCAAAGTCCAAGTTAATAAGTCCAGGTACAGCAATCAAATCAGAAATACCTTGTACCCCTTGACGCAGTACATTATCAGCCTCACGGAAAGCCTCTAGCATCGGTGTATTTTTATCTACAATTTCAAGCAATTTATCATTAGGAATGACGATTAATGTATCCACAGATTCTTTCATCGCAGTAATACCGCCGATTGCCTGTGTTTGACGTTTCCGTCCTTCAAAAGTAAACGGTCTAGTAACAACGCCTACAGTCAGTGCACCAATATCTTTCGCAATTTGAGCGATGACAGGAGCAGCTCCAGTACCTGTTCCGCCACCCATACCCGCAGTCACGAACACCATATCAGATCCACGCAATGCTTCTTCGATTTGTTCTCTGCTTTCTTCAGCAGCTTTTTTACCGACTTCCGGATTTGCACCTGCTCCTAATCCGCGTGTCAATTTACCACCAATTTGCAATTTCACTTCAGCAGTCGATAGGTTTAATGCCTGAGCGTCCGTATTCACCGCTATAAATTCCACACCTTGTACACCATGTTCAATCATTCTATTTACAGCGTTATTGCCGCCGCCACCAACACCAATTACTTTGATGACTGCAAGGGCGTCAACATTCGTATCAAATTCTAGCATCGTCTCTCCTCCTAGTCCATTTCATACAGTTGTTCATTGACTCATTCGAAGAAATTGTCAAAGACTTTCTTTGCTTTATCTAAAATACCAGGTTTCTTTTCTTTGTTTCGGTCTACTGATTTTTTCTTATTAGTCTGTGCCGGCATATGATTCTCGGAAGCCGCAACTGTCTGTAAATCGGGTTCATGTCCGAAATAAGTATCTTGCATATGTGCATAGTTTATAAGTCCTACCGCAGTTGTATACATCGGTTCTCTTACACCAATGTACTCCGGTGTATGGATACGGACTCTAGTTTTTAACACATGTCTCGCTAATTGAAGAAGACCATCCATCTTCGTTATCCCACCGGTCAATACGACTCCGCCTGGTAGATCATGCACGCCCATACGATACAATTCTTCCAGTACGAGATCAAAAAGTTCTTCAAGTCGTACACCAATAATTTCCGATATGTATCTCTGGCTGTATTGATCTTTTGAGTCAGCCCCAATGACAGGTACTTCAAACAACTCATCATCTGATGCATCATCTGAGAATGCATGTCCATACTGATGCTTAATTTTCCTTGCCTGCTCGGTTGGTGTTTTCAATATAATTGAAAGATCTTTTGTAATATGATCTCCGCCTACCGGTATGACTGCTGTCGCCATGAATCTATTTTCGCCAAAAATGGAGACTGTGGTAGAACCTCCCCCAATATCGATGAATGCACTGCCGTGATTCTTTTCATCTTTCGTAAGAGCAAACGTGCCTGCCGCAAGTGGTTGCAAATAGATTTCTCGTATAACAAGACCCGCTCGTTCTACACAGCGTAATATATTATGAACAAGTGTTTTTGATGTAGTAATAAGTGTTCCGTCCATTTCGAGCCGAACACCAATCATTCCTCTTGGATCCGTTATCTCATCATAATCATCAACGATGAATTGTTTCGGAATGATATTAACGATTTCCCGATCAGGAGGAACAGACATGACTTGTGCTGATTTCATAACCCTATCGAGGTCATCATCAGTAATTTCACGATTTTCCGAGTTAACTGCCACAACTCCTTTGACGTCCTGTAACAAAACGCCATTTGCAGGAATGCCCAGAATGACCTCACGGATTTGCATCCCCGTCATCCTCTCGGCCTGTTCGACCGCTTTTCGGATAGTTTGGACAGTTGCATCGATATCGATGATAGTCCCTTTCCGGATTCCTGCGGATTGAACATTGCCAACTCCAATAACGTGCAAGGATCCGCCATCCACTTCACCGATTAACACTTTAACCGACGAAGAACCTATATCAAGTGATACATATAATTCTGATTGGCTCAATTACTGGCACCTCCCAAATCAACTCTTAATTCCCATTCTATTGTATCCGAAGCATATTGTCTAAATAATTTCGACATCTTTTATCCAAACCCCTTCATTAAGGTGCATTCGTATTTGAAACCTTACCACGTTCTGTCCATTTCGTAAGCATAATTCTTCTTATAACAGCGATGTTCTGAAATAACCTAACACCGAATGCGAAAATGGCCGCAAGATATAAATCGACTCCTAGATGCACCCCTAGAAACGCGAGTGCGGCCGCCAGAGCGATGTTGAAGAAGAATCCGGATATAAACACCTTATCATCGTACACTCGCTGTAAATGAGCCCTGATGCCCCCGAATAGCGTATCCAGAGCAGCAAGGACGGCAATCGATAAGTAATCGTCATATACCGTCGGAATTTGAAGGTCTGATAATAGCCCCAAAGAAATCCCGAGTATGAGCCCAAGTAATGGTAACCACATAAGTCATTCCCCTTTCGGCAATTCCTCTAAAAACTGATTTTCTAACCTTTCTGGGTAACCGCGGACTTTTACCGCCATTTCTGGCTTCCCAACTTCAAAGATTAAATCGTCAAGATAAAAATCATCATGAATCGCCGAGGCTACTAAATAATTGTACAATTTCTCACTGTCCGTTAAGGTCGGGGAAATGATTTTCATGGTGAATGGTGGTGTTGAAACATTCAATCCATTTACAGTTGTCATTCCATTAATATCTCTGATCGAGCTCAACATCGTATATCGTTTGCCGTCAATTTCGAATATGATGCCTTTAAAACGATTCAACTCATTGACGAAACGGGTGAGCAGATCCGGGGAAATTCCGGTGATTGGAACACCGAATGCTACACTTTCAGCAGATGGCCGAACGTTGATAATAATACCTGGTCCCTCAACGTCTGTGACACCTGCTTGACGATAGAGCTTGTCCACTGTTTCGTTTAGAGCCCTTCCCGTGTTTTCATTATTTAACGATTTATAAGTAAGAATCGTTTTGTCCAACTCCCGAATTTCTGAAAGCAATTCGGAGTGGAATTGCTTTTCGGTTGCCAGGTCTTGACGGATTGCCCAGATGTCCCTTGTATCTCGTTCTTCAGGATTATTCATCGAATTAAATTGGACGGCTGTCATAAACCCGACAAGGAGCAAGATCAATGTGAATCTCCAATGCATTGTTTTTCTCACCCGTCCAGCCTCCTAAACTATTACTCAACTCTCATTGCGTAAAGCGGACAGCCGGATATCCTTTGATTGTTCCGTAGTGACAACGATATTATCCCGAATAAGGCTGTCAATCACACCGCCTTTTAAATGCAATGCCGAAGATAGAACATCCATATCACCAATCGCCTCTATTACGAAAGGGGCTGGAAAAGTTCTTCCATCGACCGTAATAACTGGCCCAGTGCATTTTATATAAGAGTTTGCTGTTATTCGTTGTCCATTTATCGCTAATCCTTGTGCGCCCGAAATCCTTAATTCATTGACGACCCGAAAAATATGACTTTCATGAACAATATAATCGTTCGGATTTTGTTCAACAGGATCGTAATCGGCATCCTTCAAAGTAACCTTAACACCTTGTCCGGCAGCAGGGATTACACCAAGCAGCAAGCGGAGATTTTTGGCCTCTTCAACGAGGCTGGCATGATCTTCCTCCCCCACGGAGAAAGAACGTTCATACTCACGTATCTCTTCCTGCTTGGCGGCGATTTCATCGGTCAGTTCTTTATTTCGCTCCTGTTGACTGATTAGTCCTTCTCGGAAATCCTCTCCCTTAGTAAATGTAGGGGATTTCATGCTATTGGACTCCTGATTTATGCCAAGGGTTCGATATGAAAATGCGAGGATGAAACCGAGTACGAGAAACACGACTGAAAAAAGAATGTTTCTACCCCTCTTTTTGTATTCATCATTCACCTTCTTCATCAACGATATCTTCCTCCTCCATTATCCCATATGCCTTACTAAAAGGAGTGAAGAACGTCCCGACTTCCATGTCTATTACACCTTTTTCATAGCTGTTCAATTGTGCCGTAATATCCGGATAATAAGCCATTTTTTCAGCAAACGTTGAGATGAATGCACGGACCTCGAATCCGTCATCCATATAAACTGTAATACTATCCGAATCCTTTTCATCCCCTACAACAATTATTTCCGAAATCAAGCGATAAACATTATCGTCCATTTTCAGCAGCTGTGCTGTTAACCGCTTCCGTGTGTCGGGATTCTTAAAATTATTTAAGACGGGCGACTCAGCCTCAGGTAACAATATGCCGGCTGGAAACGTTTCTCCACTTTCTAACAGTAAACTATATTGTCCACCGTCTTCCAGATAAGCCACCGTCTTCCATTCAGTAATTGCGATTTCAATATCCCTAAACCACTTCCGTGACACGGACACTTTTTTTACGCCTTCTACTCTCCCAAGTGTCTCTTCAATACTACCGATACTGAAGCTCCAAATTGGCTTGTCCAAAGTTAAACCACTCTGTTCTTTATAAAATGCTTCCTCATGAAGAACCGCGCCACTTACTGTAATTTCTCCCACTTTACTTAGCGGTGATTGAAAGTAAAGAATAGCTAGGAGCGCAATAACGAACACAGTCAACATGAACAGGAATTTTTTATTCGTTTTCCTGCGGCGCTTTTCCCGCAAGGATGGAATTCGCTCCTCGATGTCAATGACTTTGTCCATATCGGCCCCTCCTCTATCAACTCGATTTTTTACTAACTGTAAAATGCATGATGGTTCCCGCTGCGATCCACGTCGTCATCAATGATGAGCCACCATAGCTTATAAAAGGTAATGTAACACCCGTTACAGGCAATAACCCAGATACGACGCCAACATTCAGGAACGTTTGAAAAATGATCATTGAACCCATACCCGCGACCATCAGAAATGCGTGCCGCCCTTTCGCCCTAATCGCAATTCCGAAAGTCGATGCCAGTAGAACTGCAAAAAGTAACAGGACGATTGTCGCCCCAATGAATCCCGATTCTTCTGAGATAATTGAAAAGATGAAGTCATTTTGGGGTTCAGGCAAATAGAGATACTTCTGACGGCTATTGCCGTAACCATGGCCGACCAATCCACCAGGTGCAATCGCAAACAGTGATTGAATCGCCTGAAAGCCTGTGCCGAGCGGGTCATTCCAAGGGTCGACATAAGATTTGATACGTTCTAACCGGTAGGGTGCCGCGGCTATTAACGCGATAAAGGCCCCTATTCCACCCAACCCTAAAAATGCAAAGAAACGTATCGGATAACCTGCAATGAATAACATGACGAAGGCAGAGACAATCATTATGACGGCTGAACCGAGATCAGGTTGCAACATGATCAAAATTGCAGGCAGGAGTATCAATCCAAAATGGCTGAACCGAAAAACTCCTTTCCCACTTGTATTGCTCATATTACACGCCAATTTGCCAATAAGTGCGACCTTGATGAATTCCGCGGGCTGTATACTAAATGGCCCAAAAGCAATCCAACTTTGAGACCCATTTCTGACTGCACCGACTCCGGGTATGAGAACCGCAACGAGTAATAGGATTGTTAAGACATAAAAAGCCGTCCACGTTTTTGGGCTAGATGTCAGCGGACTTTTCATGATGATTAGACCAATACCAACTGACACCGCCATATAGATTGCTTGTTTTACAATGAACGGCGAAGAATCCGCATAATGGACTGCCCCCCAATATGAACCGGCGGAATGGACAAAAGCCAATCCGATAAGTGACAGCGCTACGGCAGAAACGATAAATGACGTTTTCAACTTAGCTTCCAGTGAACGCATCCTTCCGCAAATTTGCTGAATCATGTAAATGACTAGATAGATTGAATGATATCGTTGAATACCGCTTCGACTAGCCTGCAAAGCACCTACGCTAGTTTATATACCGTATTTAACAAACCCCGGTGACACTTACAGTTCCATAACCGCTTCGATAAACTGATCGCCCCGTGCTTCAAAACTAGGGTACTGATCCCAACTTGCACAAGAAGGGGAAAGCAAGATAATATCTCCCGCTACAGTAATCGGATAGGCTTTTCGCACGGCATCCCTTACATCGGCGGCAGTCATGATCATTTCGACTCCGCATGACGCTGCAAATTCCGAAAACTCCCTAGCAGTTTCCCCAACAGCGACGACCGCTTTTACATTGCTCATGTAAGGCCGTAACTCTTCAAATGACTGTCCTCGATTCAACCCGCCAGCAATAAGAATTGTCGGCACTTCGAACGCAGCCAAAGCACTTTTCGTAGCTAGCGTATTCGTTGCTTTTGAATCATTGTAAAACTTTCTGCCATTTAATTCCTTAACGAATTGCATCCGGTGCCGAACACCAGTAAAGGAACTTAAAACATTTTCAATTGCTTTTTTGTCACAGCCCAAAAGGATTGCAGCCGCAGTCGCAGCAAGAATATTTTCAAGATTGTGCTGTCCTGGTAACTTGATGACGGATCGCATTACATAAGGTGACCCATTCCAGTATATTTGCTCGTCATCTGCCGATATACCGTTTTCTTTCATTCCAGTCAAAGAAAAAGGAACCTTCGTAGCTGATGAGCGAATCACATACTTCCTCAGTACCGGCTGATCATCGTTGTATATAAAGTAATCTTCAGCAGTTTGGTTTTTTGAAATACCGTATTTTGCTTCCGCATACGCTTCAGAAGTCCCGTGATAATCAAGATGTGCATCATACAAATTTGTCCAAATCGCTATTTTAGGTCGGAATGTATCTGTCCCCATAAGTTGAAAGGACGATGCCTCTAAGACGATGATGTTTTCTTTCGTTGCTTTTTCAGCAACTGCACAAGAGACCGTTCCAATGTTCCCCGCAATAAGTGGGTGCTTATCACCAATATTAAGCATGTGGTACAACAAAGTGGTTGTTGTCGTTTTACCATTCGACCCTGTAATCCCAACAATTGGCGCTTCACTTATCCTGGAGGCAAGTTCAATCTCTGTCCATACCGGAATTCCTTTGTGAATCGCTTCCGCTATAACTGAATTACTGTAAGGGATTCCAGGATTTTTCACAACGATGTCATATCCCCCGTCGAGGATATCTGCAGGATGACCCCCGCATATCACACGAATACCTTTCAAACGAAGCTCTGCAGCTTCTTCATTACCGTCTTCTGGTGATGCATCATTGACCGTTACATGAGCCCCAGCTGTATGCAAAAGCGATGATGCTGCATAGCCACTTTTTGCAAGACCTAGGACAAGTACCTTCATTCCTTTAAATTGATTGCTACTTTCCACTTACATCACCTCCAGCAAGACAGGAAGTATTGCCGCCAAAAACGCGACTCCCCAAAATACAATTACGATTTTCCATTCGGACCATCCGGATAATTCAAAATGATGATGTATCGGACTCATCTTGAATACCCGTTTACCAGTTGTTTTAAAACTAATCACCTGAATAATAACTGAAAGCGTCTCTATGACATAAACAATTCCGATGACAACAAGAAGAAATTCTTGTTTAATTAATACGGAAGTCATTGCTAGTGCCCCACCTAATGCCAAAGATCCCGTATCACCCATGAATACCTTGGCAGGCTTGACATTGAAAACCAAAAACCCGAGCATTGCTCCTGTAACCACGAAAGCAAAGAGCGCAATATCATGCTGTCCGTATATAAGGGCATGAACACCAAATGCAGCAAAAGCAATAGACGCTGTACCCGCAACAAGCCCATCCAATCCATCAGATAGATTAACGGCGTTAGAAAATCCAACAAGCCAAAAAACAAGGAATGCAATATAGAATACACCGAGTTCGATTTTAAATTCCGTGAAAGGAATTTGTACTGCAGTTTCAAATGGCCCCAACTTCAAGAGGAAGAATGCTGCAACTGAAACGATAATTTGCCCAATTAACTTTTGAATGGATGTGAGCCCCAGATTCCTTTTCAAAACGACGATGATAAAATCATCAAGAAAACCGATGACACCAAAACCTACGAGAACGAGCAATAAGACAATCGTCTGTGTCGTCAGTATGCCGTATATGTATGAAAGGGCGAGCGTCGAAATGATGATTGAACCAATGAAAATAAGTCCGCCCATCGTAGGCGTACCCGCCTTTTTTTGATGGGTTTTGGGACCTTCCTCCCGGATACTCTGCCCAAACTTTAATCTCCTGAGAGCTGGGATAATAACAAATCCCAATAGTGTTGAAATAATAAACGCGACCGCAATGGCCGTCAATGTAGTAACAATCGTCATAATTTTTTCTCCTTCTAACTTCTGATACAGCGCGCAAAAGTGGCTGCATCAGACTTTGCATTTAAATAGTCATTCAGTGTAAACGTGAATAACATCATCAATCTCGATTAATGTGTCAGCAACTGGTAACTGATATTTCACTTGATCCCCAGAACCGTGCCATTCAATACGATACGTATATAATTGGCTAGTGATTTTCGCTTTTTTCATTCCTGTAAGGTCGGGAACCCTGTGCGATAATGGGTCTCCCCATCTGTATTCTTTTTCAATTTGCCCTTCCCTGTTCGTAATACCAGCAAGTGGGGCAATTTCTTCAATAATTCGACCAACAATAGGAGCAGCTATTACGCCCCCGAACTGGACAGAGTTTTTAGGGCTATCAATCGCGAGATAGACGAGTAATTCGGGATCATCTGCCGGTGCAAACCCAATGAATGAAACGATATAATCACCGTCTTTATAAGCACCGTCAACAACTTTCTGTGCAGTTCCGGTCTTTCCACCAACACGAAGTCCATCTGTAAATGCATTACGACCAGAGCCATTTGCGACAACTGACTCAAGCGCTTCCCGCACTTGTTTTGACGTTTCCTCACTGATGACCTGCCGCTGCATTTCAGGTTCGTATGATTGAAGTACCTTTCCCTTATCATCCGTAATTTCCTTTACAATATACGGACGATACAGATAACCACCGTTTATCGCTGCGGCAACTGCTTGAACTTGTTGAATCGGTGTCACTGAAATCCCTTGACCAAATGCAGTTGTCGCTTGCTCGACGGGGCCAAAATTCTTTTCAGAAAAAAGAATCCCTTTTGACTCACCTGCAATTCCTGAACCTGTCGATTCACCGAAACCGAAGTCCTTGATGTATTTACTTAACTTTTTAGGACCTAGCCTTTGCCCGATTTCAATGAATCCTGGATTGCATGAATTTTCGACGACTTCAAGGAACGTTTGATCCTTGTGCCCTTCTCTTTTCCAACAGCGCAGCCTTGCTTTTCCAACCATTGAATATCCAGGATCGTAAAAATGTTCCTTATGAAGATCAATTACTTTTTCTTCAAGTCCTGCTGCAAGAGTTAAGATTTTGAATGTCGAGCCCGGCTCGAAAGTCATCCAAACAGGTAAATTTCGGTTGTAAATACTTGGATCTACGTCTTGATATTCAGCCGGATTAAACGTCGGTGCTGAAGCGAGCGACAGTAATTCACCCGTTTTAGGGTTCATGACAATTGCAAGCACTTGGGCAGCGTCAAATTTTTCCATCGCTTGCGACAATTCACGTTCAACAACCTTCTGCATGTTTAAATCGATCGTCAACTCGACATTTGCTCCATTTTCCCCCGTCTTAAAACCATCATCGACATGTGGAAGCGGTATTCCTTTTGCGTCTGTGTACAAACGGATTTTATCGCCCGTTCCTTGCAGAATTTCATCATATGCGTATTCGATACCTGCCAATCCATTTCCGTCATAGCCCGTAAAGCCAATGAGTCTGGATAGCAGGTCACCATTCGGATAATGTCTTTCAAAATCTACGCCTGTATACAATCCATCTATTTGCAGACGGGCAATTTCATCTGCCTGCTCTTTTGTAATGTTTTTCCCCTCAGGCGCGAGTTTAACCATATATGCTTTTTCGGACAATTTCGTTTCCAAATCAGCTGCATTTACTCCAAGAATGGGTGCCAGTGCAATTGCTGAACTCTTCAATTCATGATTTTGGGATGGCATGAAGTATAAGGTGGGTGCCAGTTTGTTACCGACAATCAGATCACCATTCCGATCGACTATATCCCCGCGTACTCCACCGAATGGGATTTCACGGTCCCAGTTCGCTTCCGCACGCTCTTTCAGTAATTCATGTTTAATGATTTGTATATGGAATAGCTTTGCAACGACCATTCCTAGACAAATTAGAAATATGACAAATACTGCTCGTAACCTTTTTTTAGATTGTAATTGTATAAACGTCCGCAGCGGTTACACACCTCTCGTTTTTCTATCAACGTATGATGTGACGCGGACGGCTATTCGTTAGCCGCCTACAATACTCTCTTCTTTGGTGTCCTCTTCAACGGGTTTATAGATTTCAGACGGCGACTTCAAATGAATGACAACCGGCTCATCTTGCCCAATTACAGCCCCTTTTGATAGGCTTTGCTCAGTTACATAACCATCCCCGTTAATGCGAATATCTAGCCCAGATAACATTTTATATGAAATCACCATTTTTTTCGACCACCCGGTAAAATCTGGCAAAGTGATTGGTCCTTTCGTCTGTAAAAGTATGACCGATCCTTCTGCGAGTTTTGTACCAGGTTCAGGGTATTGAACATCAACTTGGCCCCCCTCACCTATGATTTCAGGAACAAAACCGTCTGCTAGCAATTTCTCCATTGCTTCAGTCGAATTTTTACCGTTATAATCTTGTAGGACAGTCGCCTCAACTATGTCTTCCCCATTAGGTACGATATTCAAATATCTCAAACTATTATCCATTATTGAGGTGAACAGTTTCGAAACCGGATCAGAACCGATTTCTCCAGCTTTCAGTTTCGGTTGCTGTACAAGTACATACGTCAGTAACTGGGGATCTTCTGCAGGTGCCATACCAAGAAATGAATACAAATAATTCCCGTGTCCAGATAAATAGCCACTCCCCGATGGATCCGGAATTTCTGCAGTACCGGTTTTCCCCCCTACTGTATAGCCATTAAGTGCAAACTTTTTACCGGTACCATGTTCAGACGTAACTGTCGAAGCAAGTAATTCCCTTACTTCCTTTGCAGTCTTAGCGGAAATCGGACTTCCATTCTCCTCCGGTTTTTGATCCCGTATAACTTTATCTGTATTCGGATCAGTAATTTTATCAATCACATATGGTTTCATCATAACACCATCATTTGCGATTGCAGTTGCAGCTTGTACCATTTGCATTAACGTAACAGTTGAACCTTGCCCGAATGCAGTTGTCAATCTTTCGATAGGATAAGTGTCTAGAATTCTACCTGGCGCTTCATTTGGCAAATCAATTCCGGTCTTTTCTCCGAATCCGAACTTCCGTAAATACTCTATATATGTTTTATCACCCATGCGTTCCAGTAAATAAGCCATCGATACGTTAGAAGACCGTTGGAAACCTTCAAGGAATGAAATATAACCCCAGCCTGTAATATTATGGTCGCGTATTGTTCGATCATAAAGTGTATATTGTCCCGAATTATAGAAATCTGTTGGAACCCATTTTTTCTCTTCAATCGCTGCGGCTACTGTAAACATTTTAGTTGTAGACCCCGGTTCGATTGTTGTTTCCACAGCCTGATTTAACCAGTTCTCTGTAAGCCCTTCACGCGTAGACGGATGAAAGGCAGGGCGCTGACTCATCGCCAATATTTTGCCTGTTTTCGGATTTACTACAACAGCCAATATTTTTTTCGGTGAATATTCACTTTCCACACGATTCATCGCATCTTCCATGAAATTTTGAATTGTCTTATCGAGAGTCAACTGAATTTCATAGCCGTCTTTGGCAGGGACAATTGCTTCTTCTGCTTTCGGTAACATGAAACCGAAGCCATCCGACTCAAAATCTACTTTGCCATCAGTACCGTTCAACTCTTTATTATACGTTTTCTCCAAACCCATTTTCCCAACAGTAGATATATTTCCTTCGTCATCTTCTTCCTTCATCGCAAAGCCGATTAAATAAGATGCAAAAACGCCATTTGGATAATATCTTTTTTGGTCTTCAATGAAAAGTACCCCAGGAAGCTTCTGCTTTTTAATCGCCAAAACGGTTTCGTGACTAATATCTCGGCCAGCCTTCCCGAATTCTACTTGATACTTATCTCCCTCTTTTGCAGTTGTTAAGCGAGATACAATTTCATCTTTTTCAAGTGGAATATATTCAGCCAGTACTTCAGCCGTTTTTTCAATATCAGTAATATGCAATGGTTTTTTCGAACCCTTACTTGCATCTTTACTCATTACGGCAATAAGGCGGTAACTCAACGTATCGGAGGCGATTAGCTCTCCGTTCCGGTCAACAATCGTTCCCCGCTCTGCTTTCAACACCGATTCTCTCGAGTATTTCGACTCTGCAAGCGTAGCCATAACTTTACCTTCCGCTTCCCCCGTTACTTGGATGTATAAAATCCTTCCAAACAAAAGGAAAAAGAGCCCTCCGTATACCAAAAACATCAGAAAGGCTCCCCATTGGAATCGAAACTTTTTTTTCATCGTCCAGACACAACCTTTACGTTGTTCTCGTTTGGATTCAAGCCAAGTTCTTTCGCTTTTTTCCATATCCGATCATATGTAGATTTTTCTTTGACTTGGATGGACAATTCCATATTTTGTTTTGTTATTTCAGAAATATCCTTTTCAAGCAATTGTACTTCCCTGTTTGTATCATTAATTTGGGCTTGTCCCTGAAGAATCACTGTTAAAAATAGAACAAGGATTGTTGCAAACAGCACAAAAAGGAATTTCTCCCCGACAGAAAAGACTTTTCGAGAAGGTCGTACTTGAGGCTGTTTTCTTGGAACTACTGGCGTTTCAAGTTCACGTATATATGACGTCTGGAATTTTCTCTGTTCTAATGCCATTCACAAATTTCCCCTTTCATTTCTTTTCAACAATTCTGAGCTTAGCGGATCTTGAACGCTTATTCTCTTCTATCTCTTTTTCGCTCGGTATTATTGGTTTTCTTGTTACTAATTTCAGTATTGGTTCCATGCCTTCCGGTATTACAGGTAAATTCGGAGGAAGATCTGGTAAAGAAGAAGCTTCTTTGAATATGGTTTTACACAATCTGTCTTCTAAAGAATGGAATGTGATGACGCTAATACGTCCTCCAGGGTTAAGTACTGTAATTGCATCCGTTAAAGAATCCTCAGCTGCGCCAAGTTCATCATTCACAGCAATTCGAATTGCTTGGAATACTCTTTTTGCAGGATGCCCTCCAGTCCGCCTCGTTGCCGCTGGTATGCTTAGCTTGATCAGTTCAGCAAGCTCCGCAGTCGTCTGGATTGGGGATTGCTGTCTTGCTTCTTCAACTTTACGTGCTACCCTTTTTGAGAACTTTTCTTCACCGTAACGGAAAAAGATGCGGACCAAGTCTTCATACGACCAGTCATTGACAACATCATACGCAGTTAATGGAGCATCTGTATCCATTCGCATATCAAGTGGCGCGTCCAAATTATAGCTGAATCCTCTTTCAGGTGTGTCAAGCTGCGGCGATGAAACCCCTAAGTCATAAAGAATGCCATCAACAGTTGAAATACCTATCTTTTCTAGTTCGGATTTTAAGTTCCTGAAATTCGAATGTACAAATGTTACTTGAGGAAGGTAATCCTTCAATCGCTCTTTCGCAATTTCAATCGCCGTTATATCTTGATCGAAACAAATAAGTCTACCTTCTGGCGATAATTTCTTAGCTATTTCTATGCTATGACCAGCTCCACCTAAAGTACAATCAACGTATATGCCATCATTTTTTATATTTAAGCCTTCAATGGCTTCATGAAGTAAAACTGTTGTATGGTTAAAAATTGAAACCGCCCACTTTCACAAATTTCCTTTTTAAAAATCAAAGTCGATAATATTTTCTGCAATTTCATTGAACGATTGTTCAGATTCATCATAATAGGCATCCCACAATGCTTTTGACCAGATCTCAATACGGCCAGAAACACCAATTACGACACAATCTTTTTCAACCTTTGCATATTGGAGCAATGATGATGGAATATTGATGCGCCCTTGCTTGTCCAGTTCAACTTCCGTTGCACCAGAGAAGAAGAACCTCGCAAAAGCACGAGCATCTTTTTTCGTCACAGGTAAAGCTTTAAGCTTTTCTTCAAGACGTTTCCATTCATCTATCGGGTAACCGAAGAGACAGTTGTCCAGGCCACGAGTCAATACAAAGCCTTCACCTAAATGTTCCCGAAATTTCGAAGGAACAATCAGGCGACCTTTTATATCGATAGTATGCTGATATTCGCCCATGAACATACTCTTCACCCCACTATATAAAATTAATGTACCACATCCCCCCACATTCCTCCACCGGTTTCCTATTATTTCTACCGTTTTTACGTGAAAATGTGTCAATAGTACTTGTTTCAGTGAGATTTTTCTGAAAATAAAGAAAGACACCCTTACAGCACGACTTTGTGCTTGCAAGAATGTCTTACTAATTCAATTATTATAGATAGATGACTTTATGAGTCCCATCCATCACTAACGGCAATCTCAGAAGTTCCTGGATAAGCGTTGGTCCGTAACTGTTTAAATAGGTATATGGTGTATAAAGCCGTTCTTGCAATACGCCTTCAGGGAACAATTCCCCTTCCAATAAACCGAATGCACGAAGTACCGTGTCATGCTTCAACAATTCCGCCTCTTCTGCTTTCCCTTTAAGATAGTCCAATTGCTTAGTATGAAAAAGAAGATTTTTTTTGAGTAGTTCTTGCATCATTTGCCCTTGCTGTTCTGTAAACTCAGCGATTTTTTTGTACTGAATGTCTAACATGTTTTCCGTTTCATTCAGCACCGCGTCGAAACATTCATCATGTAGACCTTTGACAAAATGTTCACGGGCATTTACTACTGCTCCTGACATAACGTCTTCAACCGTGAAGTTTTTTTCACTAAGTGTATGCTTCACTTGCGGTGTTACTAACGTCATCGACATACGCGGTACAATAATAGGCATTTTCATACCTAGATGATGAAACGCCTCTTTCAAAACTGCCCAATAAGCGATTTCTCCCGGACCTCCAACGAATGCAAGCACGGGGAAGACCATGTCCTGCATAAGCGGTCTTGTCGCAACATTATTACTCAAAAGCCAAGGTTCTTCTTGAGCAATTTTGAGCATATCCGTTTTTGAAAATCGGAGTCCCAAGCTTTCATTAACAAAATAGTCATCTTTTCTCGAAAGAAGAACTCTCCCCGTGTCATGTACGTAAAAAAGATTAGCAGCATCAATCTCAGCGACAAGCGGAGAACCAAAACCTTTTTCTACGAATAGTTCTTCTTTTTTCGAAATTTTTTTAGCAAGCTGCTCAGATTCTTCAATTAGATGCGCAAAACTGGATTTTTCGAGCTCCCGTAATTGCTTGGTTGCAGAATCAATGAACAATAGGCCTTCCTCTTTGAAAAGACCGTTCATGAGCCTGACAAAAAATCGTGTAAACGTTTCTTCCTTGTCCACAGCACCAAGGACCTCATCCAACAGATCTTTTGTATATGCCGTTTCACCAAACTTGCCAAAAATATCTTTAACTAATGATGCCATCAATTCTTTGTCATACTCCGCATCTGACGCCATCAGCTTTAGTACGAAGTTTTCTCGATATTGATGTTTCGTTGCGCGACCTTCCAATCGCGTATAAACATGATTAATCTCATTCAAGTCATGATCTTCACCTGCAACCCAAAATACCGGCACAACAGGTACACCTAATTTATCTCTTTGCTCTTTCGCAAGTAAAATAACCGTAATCGCTTTGTGAACAGAGTATAAAGGGCCCGTCAAAATACCTGCTTGTTGGCCACCAATTACGACAACTGCATTTCCCGAAAGTTCGTCAATATGTTTGCTAGCATTCGCGGATATTCCAAAAGGCTCCATAAATGAACGGATTGTTTCTGCAAGCTGAGTTCTTCCAAATGTTCGTCCTGCAAGCTCCTCTAACCTCTCGGGATAGGAACTTTCTTCGTTTTTATAATCAAAAAACGTATGTAAAAAATCTTTATCATTATTATACGATTGCATCACTTTATTGTTTTCTTGTAATGCCACAATTTCCAATTTCATTATTCATGCCCCTTTGTAACTAACGATATGAACAGAGTATAGCATTTCATGCTACAGGATTGAAATACATACGCTTATACACTAAACACTGACGTTCATCCTACATATTCAACGATTTTCAAAACCATTCCGGTGATTAGAAGAATGACATAAGCTACAAATAAAACAAGAAAATAAAATCGCCAAGTTCTCCGTAAGAGCCGAACAATCTGGAATTCCTTCATCTTTCTGCGCTCAATGAGGGCGAAGATGATGGCAATGATGATGGCAATTCCCACTATGTAAACCCATATCCCTTGCCCAAATACCGTCCTTGATACGACATAGACGGCTAGAAACAGCAACGGCGTCGTGACATCTGCTGCAAGCCCTAGGTTTGACGCCGGAGCTTTCCCCATTTCCCGTATGACAACCATGAATACAATCGTGACAAGGAAAGGAAACAAAATAATTGCCGCTAAAAATGCAGTGATCACTTCGTTCATAGCTTCGCTCCTTGCCACTCTATGGCAAATAGCATTTGTTCAAAGGCTGTAAGAAGCGGCAAAGACTTGTTACATCCATCCGCTTTCCGGATAACGGCAGTGACAATTGTCTCGATTTCCATCGGCTGATTAGCCAAGCGATCGACTAACATCGATGAACGGTTTTGCGCTGTTTTTCTACAGATGCCCTTCACTGCTTCGAACGGAAGGATTGACTGCATTTCAGGAAATGCACTTAGCAGTTCTGCATACAAGGAATTGAAAAGTGTTAGACAATGATCGTTGGTAAGTAATTCTCCGTTTTTCACACCAAGGATAGCAGTCAAAGGATTAATCATGCAATTGATAAGTACTTTGCGCAGAAGAATCTGTTCTGCATCCGAATGATGGCTTACCGGAAATAAGTCCGAATGCGCCTGTCCAATTATTTCGAATACACTGTTACTACCACGGGCGGTAGCAATTGTTATCATTCCAACCCCATTATGGGAGACGGTACGATCATCCAACCGACTAGCTCCATGCTCGACAGTGGCAAATGCGACGTGCGGTAATTCAAGATTATTCACTAATTCCAAATGCCCAATGCCATTCTGTACGAACAACACAGGGTTGTATACATGTGCTTCCTGCATTTCTGACAAGAGTTCACGGAGACCTGCATATTTGACCGCGACAATCCAAAGAGCTGTAGTCGACAGATTCCGGATATCCGTCGTAGCATTGACATGCAATACCTCTTTAGTATTATCTTGATTAATGCGTTGAATACCATTCACGCGAATATGTTCCGCTTGCTCTTCTCTTCTTACATAGAATGTCACTTCTATTCCAACTTCCGACAAATAAGACCCCATCAGAAGTCCAATCGAACCCGCTCCAGCAATGATTACCTCCATACATTAGTCCTCCTTCCTAAGTAAAGTGTAAGGCACCATCCAGCCCCGACAGGTATAAGCGAAAAGATAGGCAGTCTACTATTGCGACTTCCTGTGGTAACAAGGAGGGATGAAGTTCAATCCCTCTAACAGTAAAACGGCAATAGACCGATGAACTGTTTGTTTCGCTTATGACCTGAGAGGTGGCGCCTGGCGCTAGACACTGTTCCATATAGAAAAAATTATACTCTTGTATCTAAAAAAGAAAAGGTCCACCTGAATACAGTGGGCCTTTTTATTCTTTGCTTGATTATACAGGATACACTGGATGTTTTCTCGGTGGCTGCGGAAGATCTTTTGTACTGTAGAAACGGTATCGGTCTGCAAGTACACCTCTTAAGCTTGATGGCGCCACAATTTCATCGATGATTAGTTCAGATGCCATCTTGTAAATATCAATTTCTTCCTTATATTCTTTATGCTTTTCTTGAACGAACGCAAGCCGTTCCTTTGGATCTTCAATTGCTTCAATTTTATTTGAATAGACTGCATTTACTGCCGCTTCAGGTCCCATAACGGCAATTTGAGCAGTCGGTAACGCGATACAAACATCCGGCTCAAACGCAGGACCCGCCATCGCGTAAAGACCAGCTCCATATGCTTTACGGACAATAACTGAAATTTTCGGCACAGTTGCTGAGCTCATTGCCATAATTAGTTTTGCACCATGACGGATGATTCCCGCACGCTCAACTTTCGTTCCAATCATAAAGCCTGGAACGTCAGCAAGAAACAGCAGGGGAATCGAGAATGCATCACAAAGGTTGATGAATTTTGTTGCTTTATCAGCGGAATCAACGAACAGTACTCCGCCTTTTACTTTCGGCTGATTAGCAATGATACCAACTGGCTGTCCTTCTATTCTTGCCAATCCTGTAATAATTTCGCCAGCAAATAACTTCTTGACGTCGAAGTAACTGCCTTCATCAATCAGTGCATCAATCGCTTCGTACATATCGAATGGTGCATTTTGATTTTCCGGAATAATCGCTTCAAGCGTCCGTCCAACTTTCGCCTCCACTGATTCTTTCAAGGCAGGCTTCTCTGTGAAGTTTGCAGGGAAAAACGCTAGATAACGGCGAGCTTCCGCGATAGCTTCTTCCTCGTTCGCTACAAGTACGTCTCCACAACCGCTAACTGAACAATGCATGCGCGCGCCGCCCATTTCTTCAAGTGTTACTTTTTCACCGATTACTTTTTCAGCCATACGCGGTGAACCTAAATACATCGAAGCATTTCCATCCACCATAATAACAATATCGCAAAACGCCGGTATATACGCACCTCCGGCAGCAGAAGGGCCGAACAGAATACATACTTGCGGTATGAAACCCGATAATCTCACTTGGTTGTGGAATATCTTCCCTGCGCCACGACGGTTCGGGAACATATCAAGTTGATCTGTAATACGAGCACCTGCTGAATCGACAAGATACAACAGTGGCACACGGTTCTTCTCAGCTATTTCCTGGATACGGATAATTTTCTCAACTGTACGAGCACCCCAAGAACCCGCTTTTACCGTTGAATCGTTCGCCATAACGCAGACCGTCTGACCGTTCACTTTCCCCATCGCTGTAACAACGCCGTCTGCTGGCAAATCCCCTGCTTCACAATTGGCAAACCTGCCGTCTTCTGTATACTCCCCGCCATCAAAAAGAAGCTCCAGCCGATCACGTACGAAAA
This sequence comes from Sporosarcina sp. ANT_H38, assembly GCF_008369195.1. GTDB lineage: Bacteria > Bacillota > Bacilli > Bacillales_A > Planococcaceae > Sporosarcina. The sequence goes on from NZ_VOBC01000001.1 coordinate 2,204,861, forward strand.
GTTTGTTCTGTTCCTTCAATTTCTCGTGGTATTTAGAATGGCCCCCTGCATAAATTTCCCGCAATCTAGCGTCAAGCTTGTCATTGTAAACTGTCTTTTCAGTTGTTTTATTCACTTAAAAAACCCCTTTCGTAAATCATCTCCACATATTCACCTTATGTCTAGCTTATATGCGACCAGATACCACAGGCCGCCTCCGCGTTTCTATCCTTCGACCGTAGCTAAAACATCTTCTTCGTTAACAAAGTCACCGACTTTTACATTGATAGCTGTTACTTTTCCAGCCGTTTCTGCTTCAATTGGAATTTCCATTTTCATCGATTCGAGTACGACGATTACTTGCCCTACCGCTACTTCTTCTCCCACTGCTACATTTACAGTAAATACAGTACCCGCCATCGTTGATTTCACTTGTGTCATTTTGTCATTTCCTCCTTTTGTTTTGCGCTCCATGTTGTTAAAACTGATGTTAAATAGTCCCCCGCAATAAACTCTTCAGATTCCAGAAATTTATTGAATAAAGGTATGTTCGTTTTCAAACCTTCAATTTCCACCTTCGACAAAAATGCTACTGATTTCCGAATTGCTTCTTCCCTTGTTTGTGCATGTACAATTACTTTCGAAATAAGCGGATCATAAAACGGCGTCACTTTGCCACCTTCGATGTATCCGTGGTCAACACGAATTCCCGTCGTATCTCCCCAATCAAGTTTTTTGATTGTTCCCGGTGAAGGCATGAATTTGATTGGATCTTCTGCATAAATGCGGAATTCAATTGCATGTCCTTTAGATTTGATGTCATCCTGATTTATCACAGGAAGTTTATTCCCTTTTACAATTTCTATTTGCCATTCAACAAGGTCAAATCCAGTCACTTCTTCAGTAACAGGATGTTCAACTTGTAATCTAGTATTCATTTCAAGAAAATAGACTTCATTGTTTTCATCGACAATGAATTCGACAGTTCCTGCATTTTTATAAGATACGGCTTTCGCTGCATCGACTGCCGCTTTGTAAAGGCGCTGACGTGTGTCTTCAGTTAAGTGCGGTGAAGGTGATTCTTCAATCACTTTCTGATTGCGTCGCTGAACTGAACAGTTACGCTCAAACATATGTACAACATTTCCAAAATTATCTCCGAAAATCTGCACTTCGATATGACGTGCATTGGCTATGAACTTTTCAAGGAAAACAACGTCATCACCAAAATACGTTTTCGCTCGCGTTTTTATAGATTGAAAGTGTTGACTGAGCGCTTGCTCATCTTCACAACGAACCATACCAATTCCGCCGCCACCAGCACTTGCCTTTAACATAATCGGATAGCCGATTTCAATTGCAGCTTGTATGGCATCTTCTAAAGAAGCGATTCCTTCGTCTGTTCCGGGTACAACTGGCACCCCTGCCGCTTTCATTGTCCCACGGGAACCGATTTTATCGCCCATTTTTTCAATTGTATCTACGTCAGGTCCGATGAATCGAATTCCTGCCTCTTGTACTTTACGTGCAAATGCGGCGTTCTCCGATAGCAAACCATATCCTGGATGAATAGCATCTGCCCCGGTCCGAACCGCGATTTCGATTATATCGTCTGCTTTCAAATATGATTGTTGAACTTGTGCAGGTCCTAACAAAAACGCCTCGTCCGCTTCTTTCACGAACGGCATGTCCACATCCGCTTCCGAATAGACAACAACAACGCTAATACCAAGACGCTTACAAGTCTTTATGATTCTAAGAGCGATTTCCCCACGATTCGCAATCAGTATTTTATCCATGTTAATCCCCCAAACGATTTGATATGTATTTCTCCATCCCCCTTTAGTTTATACGATGAATGAAAGCGATTTCAACCTTTGTCTGAAAAAAACATCTTTTTATATCATTTCACCAATGAATTCCAGGGAATTCAGCAGTAAAAAAGTATTTAACTATATAAGTTGAACATAGGATTCCATACTCGAGTTGTTTGTTGGTTCAAAGTAAATGCATTGAACAATTTTGTGTGAGTAGCATATGGCGGTCATAATATGGCCGATGCCGGTCATATTCAAAGCCGTGGAGAGCATAACAGGGCTCATGCCGGTCATAATTGCATCCATGGCGAGCATAACGAGCTTCATGCCGGTCATAACACGATAGCCGGCCACATTATTACAGCTAAGAACGTCTTAATGCAAACAAGCATTACTTAAACTCAACTTATTTATGGCAATCAAAAAAACCGCCGCACATGTCCAAGACTTGTACAGCGGTTAATTTCACGTTTTATTTTTTCGATAAAAACTGTGCCACCGCATCATGGTGCGTGTCACTTCCCCAAAGAATTGAACATTGACGTGATTCTTCGATCATTCTGTCACGCATAAAATCAGCCGTCCATTTCCGGATGGCAATTGTTTTATACGCTCGATGGACAGACGGATGATGGGCGGACATTTTGGCAAGAAACTTTTTAAGCCCTTCTTCAGCAGTACCCTCATAAATTTCCGTTGCCCAACCCGTTTCAAGCATTTGATCAGCCGTATGTACCTCAGCTTCAGAAAGCAAGCGTAACACCCGATCATGCTTGCCATCTTTTTCAAATAGCAGAGTAGCTCCACCCCACCCCGTCGTAATAGCAAGGGTCCCTTGAATGAAACCCGCTTTTGCAGTGGATGAAATGATGCGGTAATCACAAGCAGTAGCGATTTCACAACCACCACCTACTGCGGTACCATTTAGAAGCGCAATGACAGGCATCGGTAGGGTAGCTACCCTGTATAATAGGCCAGCCATTTTGCTTAACATCGGATATGCTTCATCCGCCGTTCGCAAGGAATGGAATTCAGATAAATCTCCACCCGAACAGAATGCCCGATCACCCGCTCCTGTAATAACGGCAAATGCAACATCCGGATTTTCTTCTATGCGGACAAGAAATTGTTTAAGTCCTTCCATGACAGCATAGTTGACTGCGTTGCGCATTTCAGGACGATCGATAGTAAACGTAGCAATTCCATTTTCGATAGCAATCGTATAAGACATATCCATTCTCCCATCGTCTGTTATTATTTCCCCACTAAACACATTATTAAGCTACAGGCGCCAAACCGTATTATGCCTGTCGCGCCTAAACGACACCATCTGCATTTCTATGTATAGGAAAAAGGCCACCGAGAGCCATGGTCTCACGGTAGCCTTCATAGGCAAATCTTACTTATTCGCCTACAACTTCTTTTCCTTTGTAATTTCCACATGATTTACAAATGTGGTGAGCCAATTTGATTTCGCCACAGTTAGTACAAGTAGTCATTCCCGGTACTTGCAATTTATAATGCGTACGGCGCTTGTTTTTAACTGTTTTGGATGTTCTTCTTTTTGGTACAGCCATCTGGGGCACCTCCTTACGTTCGCCTATTCGCCCTTGGATTCAAAGAGCTTTGCCAAATCGGCAAGTCTAGGATCCACTTTCGTTTCCAGTTCCTTTCGGAGCCTGGCATTGTACACCTCATCAGTCGCATATGACCAGCCTTTTCCTTCTGCCTCTTGCATATCCTCGGCATTTTCACCGTAAATTTGAAGCGGCACTTCAAGGAGGACGAGCTCCTCAAATACAGGGGTCATGTCTACTACCTCACCCACAACAGGATGAATTTCATCATCTGCTGCAAGAACTTCTTCATCCCAGCTGAACTGTTCGTCAGCTTCGATTGAGAATGGTAATTCGACGTCTTCCCATGTTCGTGAACAGGGCAATGTCAACGTACCTTCGAGCCGGAATCGGCATATCAATTTCTTGGAGCCGATTGTACAACTCCCGGTCACTCGGACAGGCGTAATATTCCGGATTTCCGGATTCCGTTTTTTCACGGATTCAAGGTCGACAGCTTCGTCAAGCGGCATCGCACCTTGTCTGTATCTCTGCAATTGATGGATTGACCATTTCATGTCTATCACCTCAAGACAACAATGTTGATTATATAATGGGCGAAAAGGGATGTCAAGATATTTTCTTGTCACTTCATCAACCGCATAGGTATAATTAATATTCATTGTAGCAAAGGAGTGAAGAATTTGAAAGCCATAGGAATTATTGTCGAATATAACCCATTTCATAACGGCCATCATTACCATGCAAAGCAAGCGAAAAAGATGACTAACTCTGATATCGTCATTGCCGTCATGAGCGGTAATTTCCTTCAACGGGGAGAACCCGCATTTGTCGACAAATGGACACGCGCCAACATGGCTCTAAATAACGGCGTGGACATCGTTCTAGAGCTTCCTTACGCATTCGCTACCGCTAATGCTCCAACCTTCGCGCGTGGCGCTATACAGCTGTTGGACGCCGCTCAGTGCAATGCATTTTGCTTCGGCAGCGAAGATGGTGCAATTGAACCTTTTGAGAGAAGTCTTCGCCTCATCGAACAAGCCGGGGAAAATTATGAGTCAACTGTAAAAGAAGCCGTCAGTCGCGGACTTAGTTATCCAAAAGCATTAAATGAGGCCTATCACTCGGCTGCCAATTCCTCTACGATTGAAGGTACGCTTGCTGATCTATCAAAGCCAAATAATATTTTAGGATTTCATTACATGGAAGCGGCCAATACAATAGGCTCGGCAATGAAAGCTGTCACAATTCCGCGTATTGTTGCACAGTATCATGACGATGCAATAGAGGGCAACCATATAGCGAGTGCAACTGGAATCAGAAAATCCTTTTTCGGATCAGACACATTAGGGTCAGTTACAGACTTCATACCTGATGCAACACGCGAAATTTTACAAGGGTGGCAAGAGGAACATCAATCATTCGGAAACTGGCCGTCTTTCTATCCTCAGCTCCGTTTCACAATTTTACGGGAAGGTCCCGAACGTCTCGCGATGATTGCGGACGTCACGGAAGGGATTGAGAATCTTTTGTACCGAGCAGCAGCTAATAACGGAACATTTGAAGGCTTTATGGATCAAGTGAAATCAAAACGATACACCTGGACTCGCCTCCAACGAATGCTGACTCATATATTTACTGGTTTTACGTACGATATTCGGAGCAGAATGGAAGCCCCTTCCTATTTACGGTTACTTGGAATGACAACCGCCGGAAGATTATATTTGAATGAACATAAAAAAAGGCTGAAGCTTCCTCTTGTTAGCAAAGCAGCAGCCTTCTCAAATCCTTCACTTGAATTCGATATCCACGCATCAGATATGTATGCACTCGGAATCGGAAACGGAACTTCTAGCACCCGAATCGGTGTCGATTATAATACACATCCAATTATAATTCAGTGAAGATAGTTAGGTTGAGATAAAGATTCCGTTCAACACCTCTACGGCACTCTGGGATGCCTCCCGCCTTAAGCCAAGCAGTTTCGCCGCCAACCTTAGGGATTCACCTTACAGTGTCCAGTTACGGGACACTGTAAGGAGCCTGCGCTAACTCTACATGGATAAAGCGATTACTCTAGTAGAGTGAAGGAAAAATGCAACGTGCCAGTTACTGACACCACACACCGGTTAACAAAGCTCACATTGAACAATCTCTAGGAGTGTAAAGGACATAAAAATCCCCTTCGCTATATCCAAACAGTTTACTTTTCTTCAAGTGTCGCTAAATAATCAAGTGCATCATCCACGGTTTTCACTGGCACAATCTTCATTTTTGTGCCTATTTTTTCTGCCACTGCTACAGCTTCTTCGTAATTAGTCAGTATTCCCGGATTCGCAACCCTTACTTCATCAGGCAAATCATCCTCTGGTGCGAAGAATATTTCCACGTCTTGGCGAGATGCTGCTATCACTTTAAAATCCGCTCCCCCAATCCTTCCGACGGTTCCATCCTCCAGCATTTCTCCAGTTCCAGCTATGTTATATCCTTTAGTAAGGTCTTCATCTAGCAACTGGTTCATAATTTCAAGAGTGAACATTAGTCCCGCAGATGGTCCACCTATATTCGATGTTTTGAAATCGACTTCCGGATCAGTCGTGAGTGTTCTATCCTCTTCAAAACGTACGCCGAGTCCAGCACGCCCATCACTGTCAGGTATCTCTTTCAAGACGAGCGTTACATCGAGCTTCTTGCCATCCCTGTCCAACGAAATTTTTACTTCATCTCCCAATTTCTTATCTCCAATAAGGGTAAAGAATTGTCCTGATTCTTTCAACTCGACATTGTCAACCATACGAATCTTATCTCCGAGTTCCAAGATACCGTCGGCCGCTCCCCCTTCAAGGACCATCATGACAAAGACACCATCATACTGGATGTCAACGGGAAGCCCTGCTTTTTCAAAAGCAACTGTAATTGCATTGAATTGTGAGCCAGTCATGAGTTTCTTCTGCCGAATATTATATTCCTTATCATCTTCTCCATCTCTTCTTACATTTTCAGCAGGAAGAAGCTTCTTCTTATCGGTGAATTTCGATAAAACATAAGAAGCTGGTGTCGCTTTGGAAACGGAAATCGTCATAAGACTGAAACTTCCAGAATCGTTCTCATCTCCGCCAACTACCTCGACGAGTGGATCCAATTCATATGCTCCTCCCGGCTGCGATATATAAGAATCGAGTGGATAAACAAATAAAATGGCTACGATGACAAGCGAAATACCTATCCCACCGAATTTTTTCTTTTTCATTTTAGGGACACCTCCGTTAATAGCCTGTACTTTCTTTACATATATATAAGTGTAGCACCAAAAAAAGACTGACAAAAGATTTTTCACTAATTTTTCGTCATACTCGAAAATCGAAAGGAGCGGGTGCGTGATCGAAGGAATGCATGCACGCCTTTATAATGTGATCAACCTTGTAGTCATTTGGGGACTTATCATTCTGTTCATTTTACAGCCAAGCATTGCACACGCTGGAGCCAAAGCCGGTGCACAGCTGTTTATCCATGCACTGCTTCCGTATTTACTTCCCTATATCATATTGACACAATGGCTTTTAAAAATGCCGAATCGTACACAAAAAGTACCCAAGTGGAGACGCTTTTTGAAAGCATATGTACTAGGATCGTTCGGCGGATTCCCAGTTGGTGCTGTAACTGTAACCGAAATGATGAAAAATGGTGAATTATCGCAGAAGCAAAGCAGTCTACTTCTCGCCGCATGCCATGCACCAGGGCCGATGTTCATCATTGGTTTCGTGGGAACTGAATTATTTGGAAACGTCAGCGCAGGATGGAAGTTGCTTGCAGCCATTCATATCGCAAATGTTCTATTCTTTTTACTAGCAGTTTTATTTCTGCACCGCGAAGATGATACAGAAATACCCCTTTCACAACTTCCAAAGAAAGTAAAAGGGATGCCACTTCTTGACGCTATCAAGGAAAGTTCGACAATAATTGTTCTTGTCGCAACCACCGTCATTTTCTTTTCTTCACTTGGAACTGTGCTATCAACAGTTTTTACTTCGGCATTCACAGTGGAGATGGGAATTTCAAAAACCTTTGCTTTATCCATTTTCGAAATGACTTCAGGTGTTCAATCTGCAACAGATCACTTTTATGGTTCTCCTATTTTTCCTTTTCTTGTTGCAGCAATCATTTCCATGAACGGAATGAGTATCCATATGCAAGTTTTCGTCATCGCAAAGACCTGCAACATTTCTATGACACCTTACGTAATCGGACGAATCTGGAGCGTCATTCTCGTTCCGGTAATCTTCTACCTTATCTACTAAAAAACAAAAATGGTTATGATGAAAAGTTGATTTCATCATAACCACGGGACAATCATTACGCTTTGTATTTCTTTCTCAATGCCTCTTCAACTTGAATCGGCACAAGTCCTGAGATTTCGCCTCCGTACTTTGCCACCTCTTTGACAATGCTCGAACTGAGGAATGAATACTGATTGTTCGTCATGATGAAAAACGTCTCTATACTTTCATCGAGAAACCGGTTCATGGAAGTAATCTGCATTTCATACTCAAAATCCGATACAGCACGCAATCCACGAACGATTACAGAAGCCCCGACACTTTTGGCATAATCCACAAGTAATCCAGAAGATGACTCTACTCTCACGTTAGGAAACACAGACGTCACCTCTGCAATAAGTGCTATACGCTCTTCAACAGTAAAAAGTGAATTCTTCGATGAGTTATTCATGACAGCGACCCTAACATCACCGAAAACTCTTGCCGCTCTTTTGATAATATCAAGATGTCCATTCGTCAGCGGATCAAAACTACCAGGCACAACTGCAATTTTCGACATTATAGAAACCTCATTTCTCATAAATAGATACAGCGCTGTTTCCATACACCGAACTTTTCATCTTATGATAAGTACCATACGCTTCCGGTAACTCCAATTGCTTTTCATGTTCACAAACGATGACAGCGTTTTCAGTAAGAAGTCCTGCTTCTACAAAGTCCTGCGCAAGATCATAAAAATTTGTTTCCGCATACGGAGGATCAATAAAAAGAAGTTTCGCTTTTTTTCCCTTAGCCTCCAAAAATTTCACAGCATTCTTGGCATCTGCACGTTGAATATGTAATTCTTCAGTAAACCGGCACTTTTCCGCATTCACTTTAATAATCGCGCACGCTTTCACATTTTTTTCGAATATGAAAGCCTCATCTATCCCTCTCGATAAAGCTTCAAGTGAAAGAGATCCGCTGCCACCAAACAATTCTACTGCAATTCCACCATCAAAGTAAGGTCCAATTATATTGAACACGGATTCTTTTACCTTATCCGATGTCGGGCGTGTATCTGTCCCCGCTAAAGATTTCAACGGAGTACCTTTTCTAGTTCCTGCAACAACTCTCACTTGTCGACCTCCTCTATCAATGCTGACATTCTGACGATATCAATCGTATTTGCCGTTTTCTCAATACTTAACAGGAATAACCGCTTGAACCAACTCTCTTCGAAATATAAATCACCTTCCAAAATTTCGAACGGCATCGTTACAACATCATACTTTTTTTCATTATAGACATAAAAAAGTTCTTTCTTAGGGAATCTAAATTTCCTTGTGCCATTTTCAATATAAATGGACCGGTCATTCGATTTGATGGTATAACCCGCAAGGTTCAAGATTTTCTTTGCAGGATACAGGGTTTTTCCATCTTTTAATATGAGTTGAACACCCGTAGTACTCGCACCTTCAAATTTGGTTTCTCGCGGATCTTCAATGAGAAACGGATGGAAGGCTGTAGCGTCATATATATTTTTCGTGAAATACGATGTCTTAAAGCCTGTTACTTCTCCTGCTAACGAATCCAAAACTGATGCATTAACTTCCTGCCCTGAGCTATCATTCAACATTTTTTTGAACTGTTTAAGTTCCTCTACTGTAATTGATTCAGTTAGCATTTTATAAGCTTTACGTGATTTCTCCATTCCTATTGGCTTTCCTCCTAGAATCGAAGCAACCAGTTCAGCCGTCATACGTTCTTTTTCCGGTATTGTAAAACGCGCATACATACTTCCCCTTAGAAATCGGTCGGATACTTTATCCACATCTGCATTTTTCGAAACAATAAATCTGGTTGCATTTACAGAGGGATTTGTAGCATCAACTACAATTGTCGAGTGGTTGGCATCAATTGCTTTGAGCGCACTATCCACTTCCTCAAGTCCCGCAGTATTGCTTCCAGCTCCATATACCGAAAGCCTATCCCCCGCATAGAGTACCGGCAAATTAGTACGCTGCCAGTAAAGATCCTTGACCTCACCCTCGCCACGGAATAATGCATAATTGATGTTCGTCATTTTTTTAGCACCAACCCGCTTCAAGCCATTTACCCATAATCCACCAATTCCAGTTTCATCGGTCATATGAAATAATGTGTATGAAGCAGAAGATCCATGTAGGCCGGCGAACGGTTCCCTGTATAGAGCCGTTTGTTTCATTAATCCTTCTTTTGGTATTACATATGAAATGGATTGACGGTCATTCTCCCCTTCAAGGAAGGCTATAGAATTCTCGTCCAATCGATTACAGGACGTTGCGTCCACAAGATAACAAGAACGATTAATGCTATCTTTAGGCCAAACAATTTCATGTCGCACGTTCGATAAACCGCTGAAATGCTGGCGAATATGAAGGCCCTCGGGACGATTTACCACTTCAATTTCCTGAGTGAACGTCGCAATATCAAGCTCATGGCCATTTGCGCCTTCCGCTTGATAATAATGCATATAAATTAGAAGGCTGTTCACAATAAGTAAAAGGACCATAGTTCTTACTATAAATTTCAAATCCTACGCCTCCCTGAAAGAATTGATGAATGCGCCTTAGCAATTGGAATGGTATGATGAGTCTAGATTTATGTATTCAGAGAGGTAGTGTTTATATATGATATTAAACCAACGATTCATAGAGCTCGGCGAAGGATATGGAGATGTTTATGAACTATGTGAACTGATCAAAACGAATAGCGACCGCCTGCATAGGACATTAATCTTATCCTCGGAAACGCCAACAGGTCATGCTTTGTCATTCGCAGCAGCCTTTGAGCCCGCAAATGATAGTAAGTTCATGCCAATTTACATTTGCAGGGAAGGGATTATCCAGCAAGATACCATCAAATCGAAAAGAAGACTACTCTTTGAAGAAACGGCTGAAAAGGTCGGGAGTACACCAGCCGTTATCGAGTTGAAAAACTCTTCAGTATTTGCAGAACGAGAATTATTCTATCAATACACGATTGGGATTCTACGTCTCAACAAACTGCTACCTCCATTGAGATAATTTTATAATCCAGTTTTATAGTCATATTCTTTCGCTTTATCAGGTTTTGCATTTTCATATTCTGTTTTCACAAATGGACGGTATGATGGCAAAACTTTTTTCACAGATGGAAGACGTTCTATTTTACCCATGACCGTATCGACATCCTCCTTATTACAATATAGGACGACATACTTCATTGTGCGTGATATATAATGGACATGACCGTATTTACGAAATGATTTTGCTTGTTTCAAATGATGAAGAAAGACAATAATACCTTGACGATCGATCATAGATTTCCCCTCTTTTCCTAACCCATAGAATACCATAGGACTGAAAAGCCCTGCAAGAACAAAAGCGGAAACGCCTGTTCAAAGACGGTAGGCTTAAGAAGGGCACGCTTTACCAGAGAAGGACGCAGTTCAACCCTTACTAGCCAGACCAGCTTATAACCAAGCCTCTAGGTACTGCAATCTGGAATTGGAGTATCGCCCTTCATAGGTTATCCACAGGTTAAGAATTTTATAATTCCCTAAGCAACAAAAGAAAGGCTGAAGGTATACTAAAATTCCAAATCCTGTAGAACAAGGAGGAAAGTAGTTCTATCCCTCCCTACCGCATGACCTAAATCCTGTAAACACAAGCGACTCGAACGTCTGGCGACTGGTGCCTGGAACCTGGAGCTGGACCTGAACATTGCTGACAACGCCAATCTTTTGCCCTATAATGGAGAAATATAGCTGATTAATTAAGGAGGCTTCCGAATGGGTAGAAAAACAAATGTGGCACTTACAGTAGGTGCGGCCGGCGTTGCCGCATGGGCAGCTTCCAAAGTTGTCGCAAAACCGGTACCGCGTAAAGGTAAAAAAGCACTTGCTTTCGATACGCCGGTCATTCTTGCTCACCGGGGTGGTCTATCAGAAGCTCCCGAGAACACATTAGCAGCATTTTCAAAATCGGCTGAGCTTGGGATACATGGATTTGCAGTCGATATCCGGTTAACAAAAGATGAAGAGATTATTGTCTTCCATGATGAATTTGCAGATCGGACAACAGATTTCTCTGGAAGAATTGCTGACTATACCCTAAGCGAATTAAAAATGGCTGATGCAGGCTATTGGTTTGAAGATGAGAATCAAAATCTTTCTTATCGTGGAAAGAACGTAGAAGTACTTTCTCTCCGCGAACTGCTTCAAAAATTCCCACATATGCTAATAGCCATCAATCTGAAAGATTCTCCCGATACCTATGAAGGAAGCTTGATGCCTTCAAAACTATGGAGACTTCTTGAAGAGTTGGGTGCTGAAGACTGTGTTGTTGTAACAAGTTCATATGATGAACAGACCGACAGATTCAACTTATATGCGCAAAACAAAGTAGCTATCGGTGCAGGTGATAACGAAGTAAAAAAAGCATATGCCTCTTTTTCAAGTATGTTCGGTCATCTTTATAGCCCACGTGCAGATTTATTCAGAATTCCAGAAAAACTAGGCGTGTTTTCTATCGGCACTGAAAATTTCATCAAGTTTCTCTCACAAATTAATATCCCCGTTTATTTTGAAGGAGTGAATGATAAAGAGTCGTTCGTTAAACTTCTACATGTTGGAGCAGCAGGTTTCATCACAGATCGACCGACTGTCGCAATGGAAGTTGTGCAAGAAAACTTAGGCGAATAAACAAAGATAGGTTGCATCCATGTCGACTTTCCGACATAGATGCAACCTATTTTTTCATGTCTAGACTACCTAAGCTAAACGGCGCTTCTGCTTTTTTTCTAAGGTAATTATAAACTCTCGGACTCTGGATAACCTGCGAAAGATGATATCTCGCCTAGACTCCAGGCCCCTTACCCTTTTCTTATCAAGCCGAACACGAACAGCCTCCGCCTGTGCCGCAACTTCCACCACAAGAAGAGTCGGAAAAGAATGCACTGCCAGCTGGAACTTTTACTTCATCTGAAACCGATTTAGCGATGATTGAACCAATTTCGTCAAACATATATTGAACGTCATTTTCAGCCAATCGAAGCGCTGCAACTTGTTCATTCATATCAAGCTCACGTTTTTGTACGCGTATGCTTTTCATTACTATATTATGATCCGGATGGTATCTTCCAAATCGTTGGACTTCTTCATAACGTTCCTTCATTGCCGTGAACTCTTGAATTGATTTCACAAGTTCCGTGTCCGAATAGACATCATCATGGGCTTTGCGATATTCAGCCACCTCTTCAGAAGAAAGCATCATTGCCGTTAGATCTTCTGCATTTTCAATGATGGTGATCCATTCGTCTGTCATCATAGAATGATCCCCTCCAATCACACACTTATCATAACAGATGAAACGGTGTGCATGCACTTATTCAATATTTATTTCTTTAATATCCAAAAATGTTTTTTCAGAAAGAGCTCGCTCTGCTTCTTCGAGATCGGAAAACGGTAACAAACCATCAGCCGTGTGCTGTGTTTTTTCATGACCTTTCCCTGCAATAAGGACGATATCTCCCGGTGCTGCACAGAAAATCGCTTTACGAATCGCATCTTTCCGGTCGAGCTCAGCTTCAATCGCTGAACAATCTCCTCCAAAACCTTCCATAATATCCGAGATAATTGCTTTCGGATCTTCATTTCTTGGATTATCCGATGTAACAATGACGATGGAAGAATATAGAACAGCGAGTTCGCCCATCTCAGCTCGTTTTCCTTTATCTCGCTGGCCACCGCATCCAAAGACCGTAATCAGTCTTCCATAACACGAATTGAACAGTGTCTGTAATACCGCTTGGAGCGCATCTGGCGTATGTGCGTAATCTACGTAAACCTTTACACCATCGCGCTCTATCTGCTGCAACCTGCCTTCTGGAAGTTGCAAGAGTTCGCAGTGCAGCAAAATATCATCCAAGTAATACCCTAGGACTAGAAGAGCACTAATTGCCGCTAATGCATTCATTCGATTGTAATGTCCCAGAATATCTGGATTCATTTTCAGTTCCGGGACTCGGACGTCAGCCGACGAATCCATCCCAAAATAAACCAATGGGATAGTTGCTTCTTGAACCATTTTGACACAGTGTTCATCATCTTTGTTAACAATGATTGTTTTCGCCAATCGAATTAAACGCTTTTTAGCATTGATATAAGCAAGCTTTCCACCATGTTCTTCGTAATGATCAGTCCCAATATTCAATAATACCCCAATGTCGATTTCACAATGATTTAAACGATTCGAAGACAATCCTTGTGAAGATGCTTCAAGAACAACATGACTGACGCCTTCGCCTACACATTTTTTCAACAATGGATGGAGGTATTCCGCAGGTAATGTTGTCATTTGAGGGCATTCATAGTCAATCTTTACGCCATCGATAAAAATTCCCGTCGTGCCAATTACCGCCACCCGGTTTCCGAATTTCCGTAACAATTGACCAACAAAGTGAGTGACTGTCGTTTTTCCATTTGTTCCAGTCACTGCAATCATCTTCATTCTTTTCGCAGGATCACCAGCTAACCGTGCACTTGCATGGGACATGAACATCGTGCAATCCGAAACGGTAATGACAACAACATTATCCTGTATTTCAGTCAGAAATGTTCTATCAATAACAATAGCTACAGCACCTTGTTCAATCGCTCTTTCAATATACATCGCACCATCGCTTTGATTTCCTTTCCTTGCTACAAAAACGTATCCTTTCTTTACCCGTGAAGAATCTTCGGTTATTCCCGTGACTACAGTCCTGAGTTCCCCGCCACTGACTGTACAAGGCCAGTCTTTTAAAAGCTCCGTTATAAACAGCACCACTCTCCCCTTCCCGAACATTTTTCTTTGAAAACGAATATATTGAGAGCGAACATACTTTATCGTATGAAACGAACTCAATGAACGTCACGAAGAAAGTTGGGAGCCTTTATGATCATCCAGAAATTCGGTGGGGTAGCAATGAAAAACGAAGAAATGAGATTGAATTGCATTAACCATATAAAGGATGGATTGAATGAGTTTGGCGACGTTGTCATTGTAGTTTCTGCAATCGGTCGTTATGGAGATCCTTATTCTACAGACAGCCTTCTGCAACTGACAGACGCCTTTACATCTTCATCAGCAGCCAGCGACCTTGCAGCCTCTTGCGGTGAACTCATAGCCGCAGCAGTTTTATCCGCAGAATTAGCTCGTGCAGGTGTCATCAACACAGTTTTACACGGCAATCAGGCTGGAATAATGACAACAGGGGAATTCGGAGATGGCACGATTACACACATTGATACTTCGACTATTCTCAAAACACTTGAAACAACACGTTGCATAATTATTCCAGGATTCCAAGGGATAGCTACAAACGGTCAGGTGATGACACTTGGAAGAGGAGGCAGCGACTTGTCTGCCATCGCATTAGCAGGAGCACTCCAAGCATCGCATGTAGAGTTCTTTAAAGATGTCCCTGGCGTTATGACTCATGATCCGCGAGAAGTCGAGAATACCCGCAAACTGGACTTTCTGAGAATGGATGATTTCATTCCACTTCTAGATTGCGAAAGACCTGTCATTCAAAAACGGGCTGCACTACATGCCATAAAAACAGCGACACCTCTTTATATAAGAGGTGTCGCTAGTACGGAGATAGGAACTTGGATTCTACCTTAAGCAGCAATGAATTTCATTGCTGTCTTTTTTCTTCTACAGTCTTACGAACTAAAACCTGTGTATAATATTTTCCATATGCACCCGTCCCAAGATGTGTCAAATCCTCTTCGAGCAGAACATTACGGTGTGCGGGAGAATTAAGCCAACCATGGACTGCCTCAATTGCGTCTACGTAGTTGAAGGCGATATTTTCCCGTGCTTTGCGATGTTCAATTTCCGCCTCTTTTAACCTGTCCGCTAGATCACCGGTAACAGGAGATTCATGGGAAAAATAATTTTCAAGCGCCATATCTTCACTATGTTTTCGCGCCACTACAGTAAGATTGTAATCGCCCAAAAGTTCCTCCAACCCATGACTCTTTCGATATACGTTGGTCAAATCTAAAATTTGACGCTCCATTGCTCGGTCCACTTCAATCTGCATCGTTGACGATGGACGGTCAGCACTGACGATTTCACCCATATAAGCCATGTCATAAGGTTGGTGTAGGATTAGCGTAATTGGGTCGATGAAACGTATACCTTCTAACTCCCCATCCTCACCGTCGATATAAAGCTGTGCATAGACATTTTCATATTCAATAAGCAACCTATTATTTACGTCATCACTGTTTAATGTAAATGTATACTCACTTTCTCCAATTTGGACACCAACTTCCGACTCAACAATCGTAAATCGATAGATGTCTTTTACATCCTGCCCAATCTTAAATGGTTCAACATCAGATGACAAATCTGCAGTATACACTTGGTTTACCTTCCCATCCAATACTCCCACCATTAATTCCCGATCTTTATTATATATCCACCAATCGTAACCATAGCCCGAAGGCTCAATACGGTCTGGCTCCCCTATCTGTTCACGTAAATTGCTCACACTCTTTCCTACAAAAAGGGAAATTCCTGATTCTGGACGCGCAGCTTGTGGCAGCGGTAAACCCGCTCCCTTTCCAGGTACAGGGATGGCCGTTCCATGTTTCACAGGCGACTCAAGCGGTTTATTTTCTTTTACTCGATCATCTATAATATAAAATACCAATAGGACGATGATGAGCAGAAGTATTATTTTCCAGAGTACTTTCATTTTTCGACCTACTTTCAAAAGGCTAAGTTTAATCAGTTCTATTCAGGCTAATACTGCTTGATGAATGCCTCTTTTCATTATACTTCGTCAACCAGTTAAAAATGTTGAGGATTGGCTTATTTATTAAATTATCAGTCGCATTGACACAATGTTGCCATTGCAACTGATGATGATTTGTTCTATTATAAAAAGGTATAGGGAATTGGCTGGATGATATATAAGGAGGATATAAACTATGTATATTGAAGATACAGGCATTGAAAATATCGTTACTGACTTATCAATACTTGATGAAATCATGTTAAAACACGACCTTGTCCGCGCAGGTCAATGGGACTATGAACGGGCAACATTTGATAAGAAATATATGATCAAAGAAGGTACATATTATTTGCGCGTATTCAGTTATACAACTGATGGAGATGTTGATACACGGAAAGCTACTATGATTCTGAAAAAGCCGGTTGTCGGCAAACATTATTATCCGCACGGCGTTGAATACGGCGAAGGGGAACATTTCCCTGAAAGTCTACTTAAAGACTGTGTCGCAACATTGAAAGCAGTAAGTGCAGAATTAGAACCTTTTAACCTTAAAAAGTAAATATGTGCTGATGACTGGAGAACTCATTGTTCTCTAGTTTTTTTTCTGCTTAGAAAATCATATAATCTCGCATCTCGGATAATTTCAAAAGTAGAAATTTCACGTTAAGACTCGATGACCTACAGGATGTAGATGATATAGCGGAGGTGAAAAAAACGCCATTTCGACTTATGCCACTCACGTCTTAGAGGGCACCTTGCGCTTTTATTAAAAGAAAAGAAAGTATAATTTTTTTGACATGGAACAGTGACTAGGCTCCAGGTGCCCCCTCGAATCATAAGCAGTCCGGAAAGTTCACCAGTCCATCGTCGTTTCAATTCCTCGAAAACCACCTTTTGGCTGTCGGGGCTGGACGGCATTTTGCGTTTTTCTCACATAATTCCAATAAAGAAGCAAAATCGGTAATATTTACTACTCAAACATCTATCATTTGGTTATAATTGAATTAGCGAATAATTTGGAGGAATTGCTGTTGTCAAAATGGTTAAAAAAGGGTAATTTAATTATTACAATAAGTATATTTGTCATCATATTAGTTATTATTTTTATCTTGCCTGTTTCATTACCTATCATTTTCGCACTACTTACCGCCATCATCATTAATCCCTTAGTCAAACTGACTGAAAAAAAATTCAAATGGAATCGTCAAATATCAGTCATCTCCGTTTTCATTTTGATCCTCGCAATTATAACGTCTTTGCTCTATTTTACAGTCACACAATTGATTGGTAAAATTATTGACCTTACAAAAGTAGCTCCAGACTATTTTAATACACTGTCAGGCATGTGGATTGACGTTCAAAATAAACTTTTACAATACACCTCTGGAATGCCTGAAGAAGTAGTTATTGGTATTCAAAAGGAATTCAAAAATGTATTTGACTCCATACGTGAATCTATCCTGAATTTACTGAGCTACGATAAGATCATGTCCCTCATGACGGAAATCCCAAACTTCCTAGTCAGTTTTACCGTATTTATTATTGCATTATTTCTATTTATGCTCGAATTACCCGAATTGAAAAGATTGTTATTCAGACACTTAACAACGTCAACTGCAGAAAAAGCTCGATTTATGATTACACGGCTCAATTCTGTGATTTTCGGTTTTTTGAAAGCGCAAATACTTGTCAGTTTAATCGTTTTTGTTGTCACTTTTATCGGTCTTTTACTTGTCATTCCTAAATATGCAATCGTCATGTCGCTTGTCATTTGGATTATCGACATTATCCCGATTTTGGGCTCAATAATTATATTAGCACCTTGGTCCTTATATATGTTTATCAGTGGAGATATTGCAACTGGAACACAATTAGCCATTCTAGCCGCTGTTTTAATGATTATACGGAGAACTGTAGAGCCGAAATTGATGGGATCTCAAATCGGTTTATCACCGCTTCCAACATTAATCGCCATGTTTATAGGACTAAAGCTATTCGGCTTCATTGGATTTTTTATCGGACCATTAGCCGTCATCCTCTTTACAACAGCCCGTGAAGCAGGAATTATTAAAGTTAATTTCAGAGTTTAAAGCAAAACGCTTCCACAATTTTGTGAAAGCGTTTTTTTGTTTATTAAAAACCCAGGATTGCCTTGAACATGGATGTTACTTCTCCACCCTTATAAAAAACGTAAAGAAGTAAATAAACAGCAACACCTGTTATTGCAGAGAAGAACCAAATAACACTTGTGATTGGACCTAGTTTCCGGTGTCTGACCAAATTTTTCTTCAGACCTGCATTAATCGTCACAGCACCAAATACTGCACCTGTTGTCGCCAGCACTATGTGGAATATAAGGAAAATCGTATAATAGATTTTCAAATTATCCGGTCCGCCAAACGATGTATTACCAACCACTATAGTCCTCGACACATAGATGATTAAAAAAAGAATAGCTGATACTGCGGCTGCCAACATTACTTTCTTATGTGCTTCTACTTTCTTTTTACGGATTAAGTTCCATCCAATTGCAACTAGTACAGCCGATAATATAATAAAAAATGTACTGAGAGTTGGTAGAAAAGGTAAATTCATTCGTTATTCCCCCTGTGCGTAAAACATGTCTATATCTAACCTATTATCTGTACAATGTCATTTTTTTGCGTTCTAATAATGCGTTAGCAGTAATCTCTTCTGCATTGTCTTGTTCTTCCTTATGCCATTTAATAAAAATACTGCCGAGAACACCAACATAAATAATTTCTTGGAATACCTTCATAATAATTCCACCAAGTTGCTGATCAACTAATGTAGGCATATTTGTGAATAACTCAGGACCTGAAATACCTAAACCCGACAATCCCGAAAGTGTACTTGCGGGCACACAAAGGGCCATCGCCTGTAACCATGCTTCGCCAGATTTATATGTTTCATACACAGGTATATCTACGAAAATGATAAGGGAACATGCTGGTGTGATTAATATTGCACTTAATATAATATAACCGATTTTTTTCAGACCATGAAGCTTCGGTTGCCCTTTCAACGTGTTAATGATTGGCCACCAAAAAAACACTGCTGAAACAAAAAGCGTTATAGTAAAAATCGTATGCAGTGGAGCACTTAATTTCACATTGTCTAAAATAAGTGGAATATGGTAAACGGAAAACATACCACAGAATAACAATAGGCTGAGAACTGGTTTAGTAAAGAAAGTGATCACGCGGTCAAGAATCTTAATATCAAAAACCTTTTTCCACATCCAGTTAGGAATTCCCAACATGAGTAACGGAGCAACCATAAGCAATAGAACCGCCATTTGTACCATGTGAACTGAAAATAAGATATGACCAAGTAAGTCTACAGGTGAACCTTTGACAACATAAAGCACAACCATCCCGGACATGAATAAGAATATTTGTTTCTTAGTAACCGGATGCGTATCTTGAAATCGATGACGCATTTTAGTCGTCAGTAATAAATATAAGGCCATACCAAGTAGGATAATTAGTAGGAACCACGGACTCCACAAAGCTCGGAATCCAAATATACTCAAAGGCATTTGCCATCGCTCCCTCAATAAATTCTTTCTTTATTATAAAGCTAATATGGATGTAACTCAATGTACGAACTATGACAATTAATAAGAACAGCACGAAGCATAGTCTAGCCCCCACACAAAACGGCAACGGACCAATGAACTTACCGGGCTGCTTATGACCCGAGGGGGGGACGCTTGGAGCTAGACATCAAGAAAAGCGTAAGCGCCTTGGTAGCTCCGAAAAGCGCTGGAGGGCCTTAAGATAAAGCGTTTTTTGCCTTTAACTTTAAGGACCGAAGACAGAAGAAGGCAGCCTAAGCTCGCGACGTCCTGTCGCAACAAGGAGGGATGAAGTTCAATCCCTCACCACTGCATAACCCACTTCGTGTGGGTCCAGGGGCTAGGCGCTGGAGTCTAGACATCCCATCTTGAAAAACCTATGCTTTCTTATCTTTCAAAAAAGAAAAAGCCTGTGAAGAATAAATCTTCCACAGGCTTTTTCATCGAAAAATTACCACCAAATGATTGTTACAAATGTTAATACAACAGTGAATGCAAGAATAACTCCCGTATACATGAACATTTGTGGAACACCATGTCCTTTTTCATTCATGTGCATGAAGTAATACATTTGTAGGCCAACTTGAACTGCTGCGAACAGCATCAGCGTTGGGAAAATCAAGTATTTCGAGAATCCAATGACTCCAGCTTCATAAGCCATAACCATTGAGAACGACATAATTGTTAGGAAAATCATAAGTGAAAACATCATAACCTGACTGCGCATCGACTGACGTGCGCGTCTTTGACCTAAATTAAATTCAGCTGGTGACTTTTTATAAACTTGAACGTCCGACATATCAACCTATCACTCCCATCAAATAGACTACAGTGAAGATGAATACCCAAACAACATCAATAAAGTGCCAGTATAGCGAGAACGTATAGAACTTCGTCGCGTTATACAAGTTCAGTCCACGCTTCGAGTTACGATAGATGAGTAGCGTAATCCAGACAAGTCCGATTGCCACGTGAAGACCGTGCGTCCCAACTAACGTGTAGAAAGCAGAACTGAATGCACTGTTGTCATATGTGAAGCCTAAATGTACGTAGTGTACAAACTCGTACACTTCAAGTGCAAGGAAACCAAGTCCAAGGAATGCAGTAATGGCAAGCCATAGTTGCATTTTCTTGAAATCATAATTTTTCAAATGGTACATCGCATATACACTCGTCAAAGATGAAGTTAGTAGTAGCAACGTCATGACGAATACAAGCGGCAATTCGAACAATTCTTGTGTCGAGAATTTAAATCCACTTGGACCTTTGTTTTTCAACGCCAGGTATGTCGCGAAAAGTGTTGCGAACAAGATAGTTTCTCCACCAAGGAACAACCAGAAACCGACAAACTTATTCTTTGCCTCTAGTGTCGCTCTTTCTGGATGATCAGGCCACGTCTCAGGGGTGAATTTTTTATTCAAATCCATTATTGTTTGCCCCCTTTACGTTTCATATCTTTTAAGATGTCTTCTTTCTTAACATAGAAGCCAAGATCGTCTTTCAATGAACGCATTGCCATAGCAGCGAAAGTCCATACAAGACCTATTATAAGAAGTGGCATACCCCATGATTCTTCAGTGCGGAACATTGCACCAAATCCTGCAATGAACAAACCTAAACTCATCATGAATGGAATGAATGAACCGTTTGGCATATGAATGTCCTGAACCGGTTCAGCCGGAGTAATTCCCGACAGATTACCTTCCATTTTTTCAATGTACACTGTATCAAGACCACGTACAAGTGGTGTCTGAGCGAAGTTATAGAATGGCGGTGGTGATTCAATAGCCCATTCAAGCGTACGCCCGTCACCCCAAGGGTCATTTCCTACACGTACATTTTTAATTGAAGTTACGATAATATTATACACTAAAACTATAATCCCGATTGCCATTAATATGGCTCCAACAGTACTAATTAAGTTTGCCGAGTTCCAACCTTGACCATCCATGTATGTAAATACACGACGCGGCATCCCCCAGAAACCTAACCAGTGTTGGATTAGGAATGTTAAATGGAAACCGATAAAGAAGAACCAAAACGTTACTTTACCAAGCATTTCATTTAGCATTGTACCGAACATTTTCGGCCAATAAAGGTGTGTACCAGCAAGTATACCGAATACAACGCCACCCACAATTACATAGTGGAAGTGAGCAACAACAAAGTATGTGTCATGCAATTGGTAATCAAGTGGAGCAGTACCTAGCATAACACCCGTAACTCCACCCATAACAAACGTTGGAATGAAGGCTAATCCCCAAAGCATCGGTGTTGTTACTTTTATACTTCCGCCCCATATGGTGAGAAGCCAGTTAAATATCTTAACTCCTGTAGGTATGGCGATAGCCATTGTCGCTACAGAGAAGATAGCATTTGCTGTTGGCCCAAGACCAACTGTAAACATATGGTGAGCCCAAACCATGAAGCCTAAGAACCCAATAAGGACGGTAGCGAATACCATCGCTGAATAACCAAAAAGTCTTTTTCTTGAGAAGATCGAGAATATCTCTGAGAAAATACCGAAAGCCGGTAAAATAAGAATATATACTTCAGGATGACCAAATATCCAGAATATATGCTCCCAGATAATGGTGTTCCCGCCCATTGTATGATCGAAGAAGTTAGCTCCGAACATTCTTTCAAATGTCAGAAGGAAAAGTCCGACAGTAAGTGGTGGGAATGCGAAAAGAATCATAGCTGATGCTACAAACGTAGTCCATGTGAATAATGGCATACGCATATAAGTCATCCCTGGTGCACGCATATTGATAATGGTTACAAGGAAGTTAATCCCACCCAATAATGTACCACCACCGGCAATTTGAAGACCTATTGCATAAAAATCAACACCATGTCCTTCGGAAGCCATAGCAAGTGACGCGTAAGAAGTCCAACCAGCATCAGGAACTTGACCCATGAACCATGACATATTTAAGAATACGCCACCAAAGAAGAACATCCAAAACCCTAATGAGTTTAGGAATGGAAACGCAACATCACGTGCCCCGATTTGAAGCGGCATGATAGCGTTCATAAATCCAATTAATATAGGCATGGCTGCCAAGAAGATCATCGTCGTTCCGTGCATCGTAATCATTTGGTTAAATAACCCCGCACTGACGAGATCGTTGTTTGGCGTTAAAAGTTGCAAACGAATGATCATTGCTTCTATACCGCCGACTATGAAGAAGAATCCTCCACCTAGGAGATAAAGGATACCGATCTTCTTATGGTCGACTGTTGTAAGCCAATCCCATAGCGTTGCGCCAAAACCTCTTTTTTGAGCAACTGAACTCAATTTGTTTACCTCCTCTTCAAATTCACGTTAATAGTTATTTTTCTACTGAAAGTCCCATGAGGTACTCAGCAATTGCATTTAGTTCTTCGTCAGAAAGTTTTTCACCGAATGCCGGCATCAAGTTTCCTGGCTTATGTTTTTGAGTGTCTGAAATCCAATCAACTACTTTTTCTTGCGTGTGATCCATGAAACCAGCAACACGATTACGGTCACCAAATGACGCTAGGTTTGGTCCAATCGCTCCGCCTTCACCGACTGCAGATGTCGCATGACATGCAATACAGCTTTGTTGGAACAATTCTTCACCTTGACCGGCTGCAGCAACATCTGTTGTTTCTTCGCCAGTTGCTTGCATTGCTGTAACCCATTTGTCGAATTCAGCACGTGGTAATGATTTTACTTTGAAGTCCATAAGTGCGTGTGATGGACCACAAAGCTCCGCACACTTCCCGTAAAACACTCCGTCTTGCACGTCTTGAGATTCTTTATCAAACGTTAAATAAAATTTGTTTACGTTTTCAACGTTTGTATCGAGTTTACCTCCGATTGCTGGAATCCAGAAGGAGTGCTTAACATCTGCTGCAAGAAGGTTGAAATAAACTTTTTCTCCAGTTGGTACAACAAGTTCTTGTGCTGTAACAATTCCGAGAGAAGGGTATTCAAATTCCCACCAGTACAACTTCGCCGTAACATCTACGACTATGTTTTCTGACTCTCCATCTTCATTGACTTCATTCATCGCGCTTACATCGCTTAGTTTATATGTGTAATAAACTGTAGGTACCGCGAGAAGTAAAATAAGGAGAACAGGAATAATTGTCCATACTAATTCTAATGTATGGCTTCCTTCAACTTCTTTAGGAACAAAGTCCTCACCCATTTTCGAGCGTCTAAAACGAATAACTGCAACTACATAGATAATCACGACTACTAAAATAACCAGTAACATGATTCCTGATGATAACATCAGCAATTTGAATTGATCTTTCCCGACTTGACCAGCCGGAAGAAGTGTGGATAGCCCTTCCTGACCACATCCCGCTAGAAACACGGTAAGAGCTGCTAATAAAGAAAAAAGACGCCACTTTTTGAGTCCTTTCATCATCGCTTAATGATACCTCTCTTTCTAAAAAAATGTTTTTCTTCTTGTGAGGACTGCTGACCTCTTTATGTGAATTCCTATGCAAAGAAAGAATTCCAATATGTTAGATGAATATCGAGAAGATAATCATGGCAACAAAAAGGATCGTCATGTAATTTAATGAATAGATGAACATACCCGTTGCCCATTTTATATCATCTTTTGCTTTAAATCCTTTAAGTGCTAAATACAGCCATCCTATATTTAACGCACTCGCAAGTACTAAGAAGCCTACCCCTAGTTCGGTAAGTAGAAACGGCAATGGAAATAAAAACAGTACCCATGCCAACATCGATTTCTTCGTTCTTGCAAAACCTTTTACAACAGGTAGCATAGGAATATTTGCTGCACGGTATTCGTCTGTCCGACGCATCGCTAACGCATAAAAATGCGGCGGTTGCCAAACAAACATAATCAGGAATAGTGCCAAAGCACCTGCACCAAGTGCTGGTTCGACCGCAGCCCATCCGATTAAAGGTGGAATTGCCCCCGAAATACTACCAACAACTGTGTTGGCGACGTGCCTACGCTTCGACCACATCGAATAGAGTACAACATAGCTGAATATACCTGCAAGCCCCCAAAGACCAGCTGCTATAGAAGCAGAAAACAAAAGTACTTCGCCTACAACGATGAAAGTTAACGCAAGTGTCAATACAGCCGGCCACTTGAATCGTCCGGTAACTGTTGGTCTTGATTTTGTTCTCGTCATAACAGGATCAATATCACGATCAATCAAATTGTTAAGTGCCGCAGATCCAGCAATTATCAATCCTGATCCGAGAAGAGCGAAGATAAGCAGATCTAGATTATGTAGAAAGTTTGTACCAGTGAACTGAAAAGCAAGAAAAAGTCCCGTAAAAGTTGTAATCATGTTCGAATTAACAATGCCGATTTTAATGAGCGCAAGGAAGTCCTTATAAAGAGACACCGTTACTGCATCTGATTCGACAGGTGTGGATATTGTATGACCATTTGACAAGTTACCCCTCCTTTCAAAGTTATAAGCGATGACCGCTATTGTTAACTATATCGAAATTCGCGAAGTATTTCTATACATATACAAAATTTCTACTGAATTACTTGAAATTTCGACACATTTAATTAGTAACCACCTCTATAGTAAAACATTTCTCTAGGTCTTTTGTGAAGCTAATGCGTCTTATTTATGAACAATTTGTGAAATGGAGCGTTACTGAGGCATTTTTAGCCATTCTTCATTGTCTTTTCACTTTATTTTAGTTATCATCAGAAAAGCAAGGACCTTTTATACGACGGTCATCAATTAAAAAGTAGGTGTTATTTTTTGCGATCTAATAAATATTTAAAATGGTTCGGTGTCGCTTCGACTATAGGCATGCTTTTAATACTACTCGGAGGGGCGCTCGTAACAAAAACTGACAGTGGCCAAGGCTGCGGAAAACATTGGCCTGGATGTAACGGACAACTTATTCCCGACGAGATTACCCCAGAAGTACTTATTGAATTTTCACATCGTCTTGTAACTGGGTCTGTTGGAATATTTATAGTTATATTAGCTGTCTGGTCATGGAGGTCAATCGGACATATTAGAGAAACAAAATTTTTAGCAGTTTCAGCTGTATTCTTCCTTATATTACAAGCATTGATTGGTGCTGCTCAAGTACTATGGGGGCAAGGCGATTTCATACTTGCGCTCCATTTCGGAATTTCACTTTTAAGTTTTGCATCAGTCCTTCTTTTAACCCTGCTCATATTTGAAGTGGATCGAAAGTTTGATGCAGATAAGTTACAAATAGGTAAAAGGTTGAAATGGCATACAATAGGTGTATCCATTTACTCTTACTTTGTAGTTTATACCGGAGCACTCGTCCGTCATACTGAGTCTGGGCTCGCCTGTCTAGACTGGCCGCTCTGTAAGAATGAAACCTTTGCCCTTCCGCGTAACATGTACGAATGGGTTCAGATGGGTCACCGTACTGCCGCGGCATTTATTTTCATCTGGTTATTGGTCATCATGATTCATGCAATTCGTCATTACAAAAATCAGCGCGTCATCTATTGGGGCTGGAGTATCGCATTTATCCTTGTAGCGCTCCAAGCAACAACAGGAATGATGGTTGTTCTGACTAGACTAAACCTTTACATCGCTTTGCTACATTCATTGTTTATCACGTTGTTATTCGGTTTGTTGACGTACATGATTCTACTAGTATCTAGAAGTAAACTAACCAAATGAATGTAAAGGACTGGCCTCCAGGTCAGTCCTTTCTAATTGTCTACCCAACTTATTAGAAAAAATAACAAAGGCACCCGAATTTAATCCGGATGCCCTTGTTAACATTATCAATGCTCCAATTCAACGAGCAAATCCCCTGTAGCTATTGATTCTCCAGCGGTTACAAATATTTCTTTCACTGTACCATCGAAAGGTGCCTGAATCGTAGTTTCCATTTTCATAGCTTCTGTTATAAGCAAGTGTTCGCCTCTCTTCACTTTCGCCCCTTTTGAGACTGCAACTTTCAATACAGTTCCTGGCATAGTAGCAGCAATATGCGCATCATTTGAAGTATCCGCTTTTTGTTTCCTAACAGTGACAGATTCTACATTCATATCTTCAATAACCACTTCACGCGGCTGTCCATTTAACTCGAAATAAATGACCCTCGTTGCATCTGATTGCGGTTTACTAATCGATACAAGCTTAACAATTAAGGTTTTCCCTTTTTCAATCTCCACTTCTATTTCCTCACCGAGACGCATTCCATATAAGAATTCTGGTGTGTCAATGACAGATACATCACCGAACTCTTTATTGGTCGTGGAATATTCTTTAAAGACTTTCGGATAAAGGGCATATGAAAGTATTTCATGACTCGTAACCGGACGCTCTAGCAAGCCATTCAATTCATCCCGCAGCTTTTCGAAATCGACATCTTCCAATAGCTCTCCTGGACGTACAGTAATTGCTTGTCGTTCTTTTAAAATAATTTTTTGAAGTTCT
Source organism: Sporosarcina sp. ANT_H38 (assembly GCF_008369195.1). Taxonomy (GTDB): domain Bacteria; phylum Bacillota; class Bacilli; order Bacillales_A; family Planococcaceae; genus Sporosarcina. Next base: position 2,232,333 of record NZ_VOBC01000001.1, read on the forward strand.
TCTGGGAATCCACCGTATGGTTGTCCAATATACCCCTCGAAAAATTCAATAACTGATTCCGGGAAGTCAATTGTCTTTCCGCGAACAAGGACCGACTTTTCATCGAGTTCATTTTGCACCATGAATAATGCCATATCTCCAACCACTTTGGATGAAGGCGTCACTTTCACGACGTCACCGAATAATAAGTTCACACGAGAATACATATCCTTCACTTCTTCCCAGCGCTCCCCTAAACCTACCGCCCTTGCTTGTTGCTGAAGGTTAGAATACTGACCGCCAGGCATTTCGTGAACATAAATTTCCGAATGCGGACTCATCATACCACTTTCAAAGTGCTGATAATACTTCCTAACATCTTCCCAGTAATACGATAAGTTCTCAAGCGATTTCACATTTGCACGTACATTGCGCTTACCACCTTGTAACGCATAGTGTAAAGAGCTTGCCGACGGTTGTGAAGTTAGGCCAGCCATCGAACCTAAAGCCGTGTCAACGATGTCTACGCCAGCCTCAATCGCTTTAGCATACATATAGATACCGTTCCCACTCGTATCATGTGAATGCAAATGAATAGGGATATCAACCGTAGCTTTCAATTCAGAAACAAGGCGATATGCAGCTTCCGGTTTTAAAAGACCGGCCATATCTTTGATAGCAAGAATATGGGCTCCGGCTGACTCAAGTTCTTTTGCCATATTTTTATAATAATTTACCGTGTATTTCGCTCGAGAATCGTTAAGAATATCCCCTGTATAGCAAATTGCCGCTTCCGCAACTTTTCCTGCTTCCCGTGTAGCGTCAATTGCGACTTCCATGCCTTTTATCCAATTCAAACTGTCGAAGATACGGAATACATCAATACCGGCATCAGCTGACTTTTTAACAAACTCACGGATAACATTGTCCGGGTAATTCGTATAACCTACAGCATTTGCACCGCGGAAAAGCATTTGGAAAAGCACATTAGGAATTTGTTGACGCAGTTTTAACAACCTGTCCCATGGATCTTCTTTCAGGAACCTATAAGCAACATCAAATGTCGCCCCGCCCCACATTTCATAAGAAAACAGATCAGGCATCAGTCTTGCCGACTCGGCCGCAATTGACGTCATATCCGAAGTACGAACCCGCGTAGCTAACAAGGATTGGTGTGCATCACGGAATGTTGTATCCGTCAGCAGTACATCATCTTGTTCTTTGATCCACTTGATAAGTCCTTCTGCCCCCCGCTCGTCCAAAATCTGTTTTGTACCCGGTTTTGGCGGAGTAAGAAGGTCAACTATTGGTTTTCTTACAGGATGAAGTACCGGTTTCGACTGTTTACCGATTCCCGGGAATCCATTAACGGTAACATTTCCAATATAATTCAACATCTTCGTTCCTCGGTCTTTACGGTTTGGGAACAGGAACAATTCCGGCGTCGAATCAATAAAACTCGTATTATAATTCCCTGTTAAGAAGTTTTTATGCTTCACAACATTCCCAAGAAACGGGATATTCGTTTTGATGCCTCGAATCCTAAACTCTTGTAAGTTTCTGTCCATCTTGGAAGCCGCTTCACGGAACGTCATACCCCATGTAGACACTTTAACTAGTAAAGAATCATAATACGGCGTGATGACAGCACCTTGGAACCCGTTACCCGCGTCAAGACGGACACCGAATCCGCCTCCAGATCGGTAAACAGATAATTTACCAGTATCAGGCATAAAGTCATTCAATGGATCCTCTGTTGTAACACGAGACTGAATCGCATATCCGAATAACGGTATTTTGTCTTGTGTTGGAATACCAGTTTCACTATCGTGAAGGTTTTTTCCATTCGCAATATGGATTTGTGAGTGGACGATATCAATACCCGTCACCATCTCCGTGATCGTATGCTCAACTTGAATGCGGGGATTTACTTCGATGAAATAAAACCGACCATCCGAGACGAGAAATTCTACGGTTCCGGCATTTTTATAGTTAACATTTTTCATCACTTTTACTGCAGCGTCACAAATTTCTTCCCGCAATCCATCTTCAAGTGAAATAGAAGGTGCTATTTCAACGACTTTCTGGTGGCGACGCTGAATTGAACAATCCCGCTCGAACAGATGTATGACATTGCCATATGTATCCCCAAGAATTTGTACCTCGATATGTTTTGGCTTATCGATGTATTTCTCAACGTACACTTCATCTGATCCGAATGCAGACTTCGCTTCTGACCGTGCACGTTCAAAAGCCTCGTTGACTTCTTCGGCAGAATTCACAATTCGCATTCCGCGCCCTCCACCACCAAGGGATGCTTTAATGATGATTGGATAACCGTTCGATTCGCCGAATGTTGCGACTTCTGTAACTACAGTAACTGGACCATCGCTACCTGGAATAACTGGAATACCTGCTTTAACAGCTTGCTCACGTGCTTTTACTTTATCTCCAAACATATCCAGTTGCTTAGAACTTGGGCCGATGAAAATGATTCCCTCTTCTTCTAAACGTCTTGCAAATTCTGTATTTTCGGCAAGAAATCCATAACCAGGATGAATCGCATTCGCGCCACAATCTTTCGCTATTGCGATAATCCCTTCGATATCTAGATAAGCATCGATCGGTTTCTTCCCTTCTCCAACAAGATATGACTCATCTGCCTTGTAACGATGGAATGACCCACTGTCTTCCGTTGAATAGATTCCAACCGTTGGAATCTTCAATTCGGTACAAGCTCGAAATACTCGTATTGCAATCTCTCCACGGTTGGCTACAAGAATTTTCTTAATCTGTTCCATCACAAGGCACTTCCTTTTCTAATTGTTTTTTTCATATTTTACGAACATTGAGACATTCGTTAATATTCCTAAAGCTAAAGATAACAGAATAACAGAAGTACCGCCATAGCTAATAAACGGCAAAGTAACCCCTGTAAGCGGTATCAACCCCGTTAGGCCGCCCAAATTTACGAATGTTTGAATTCCTATCATACTTCCAATTCCTGCCGCTAGCATGCGTCCATGAGGATCTTTTGACTGAAGCGCAATAGATAACGCCCTCAAGACGATGAAACCCAGTCCGCCTATCACGATAACAGCACCAAGAAGACCTAATTCTTCTGAAATTACCGCCATAATGACATCTGTTTGTGGTTCTGGTAAATACCCCATTTTCTGAATGGAATTACCAAGGCCTCTCCCTTGCACGCCTCCAGAGCCGATAGCTATATAGCCATTCGCGATCTGATAACCAGACCCCTGGATATAATCGAAAGGATTTAGAAATGATAGTAAACGCCCTGCCCTACTTGGAGTCATGATCGATTCCCATTTGAAATAAAGGACAAGCGCAGCAAAGACAAGACCCACAGAAATTATTCCGCTAATTTTCAAAAATGTTCTTTTTTTAATACCGCTTGCTGCAAGGACGGAAAGTGCAGTGACGATGATAATGAACGAACCCCCGATATCTGTCTCGAGCATGATAGAACCGACTGCTAATACTAAAATTACTACAGGTGGTAATATTGATTGATTAATATTATCAATTGTTCCAGATTCGTATTTTTTTGCAAAAACACCTGAAAAATAGACAATTATCAGCAATTTCGCAACTTCCGAGGGTTGTAGATTACCAAAAGGTGTTGTTATCCAACTAGTCGCTCCTACATGATCACCTGTACCGATGAAATGAACCAGAAACAATAGAAAAAGCATACCTATTACAGCAAAGATCATCAAATTTTTTCGTTTATAATTTTTATACGGGAAAAAAGCCGCCAAAAAGAAAGCGGGAATGGCTAGTTTTAAATTTGTCAACTGCTTTTGCAAATAATAATCAGCCGGATAATCATATCGGCCTACTGCAACAACCATACTTGAACTGTAAATCATAACTAGTCCGAATAAACAAAGTAACAGGTAGACAAAAAACAGTGGGAAATCAAAATAGCGAAATAGCTTTTTAGTATAAGTTTTCATAGGTTACCTCTTTTTCATTAAACAAAAAACTCAAACCATTATGTCAGTTTGAGTTTTCGGCTTATTTTCTCGTATATACTTCGTGCAAAACCGTCATTTCTTTCTCAAGTAAAGAAAGAATTTCATTTCCCTTTGTACGCTCAATCAAGCCTAGCTTAACGGCAAATTCAATTTCACGTGACAGGCCATACATTTGTGTATCTAACACTTCTTCGTAGAGTGGACACTGAGGCATCGTCAAATGATCCATCTGTACTTTTATAAGTTGACCGATCTTATCGGCATCTGCTTGAAGTTGCTTCAATGCCTTTTCCTGATACGTTTCCTGCAATTCTATATCCATGAGGACGCCCCCATCAAACTTTTATTTCTTAATGGTTATTATCAATAAATTGTATCTTTCAAAAGAGGAAAAAGCAAGCGTTTTCCATTTGACGTTATCCAACATAAAGCAAAAGCTTTTCCTTGGGGCATCAAAGCGTTATACTAGAAACAAAAGATAATTTAATTTAGTTGGGGGATATTCATTTGGAATCAATAATTCCGATTAAAGGAAATGTGCGTCATGTCATCACACTTGACCCGACAGTATGGATTTTCGACGATCGTCGCGTTGATTTGAAAACGTACTTCACAGAAAGTCATATTGAAAAAGACGAACTGGAAGAATATAAAAAAGATATGGGGAAACATTGGTCCCGTGAAATAATGGAAGGCGCCACTTTCCCACCAACCCTGGAAACAGAAAAAAAGTTTGAAAAACGAAAAGTTCTTACTGGAACGTATGGCATTCAATTAAAGCATTTTTTAAAAATCGCTGAACCTGCCACTAATGCACAAACACTTGCTTTTGAAACATCAGACGGCGAAAGTCACTCATTCCCACTTACAAAAGTCGATGATATCATTTTCAAATTCAGCGACGAAGGTAAACCGCTACTTGAGGGCGGTCCGGTTCACATCGTCTTCAAAGACGGTTCGAACAATGATAATCCGATTCGCAACGTCATTGCGATCCGAGTTGACTGAAGGAGGATTTCCAATGCGTGTAAAATGCGTCATTTGTGACAATGTCGGACAACTACCCGACGATTTGCCCTTAGCAAAAACACTCCGAAATCGTCCTATCCATACGTATATGTGTCAGGAATGCAACAATCGAATTTCCGAAAAAACGATTGCACGGATTGCGACTGGAAACTTCACTTTCTACCGCAGTTCCCATTCAATTGAAAAAGATTTCTGAGAAAAGCATAGAGCACCATTTTTCAACGCAATAGTAAGACGGATTAAGGATGGTAATCTAAGTTTGCTACGTCATGTCGCAACAAGGAGAGGAATGAAGTTCAATCCTCCCCACTGCATGGCGTTGGAGGCTAAACACTGCTGCAGTTGAAAAACATATATTTTCTTATCTTCAAAAAAAGAAGACTCCATCAAATGATGGAGTCTTCTTTTTTTTCTTTATATTCATTCATCCTGCGAACTCGGTAGATGATTAAAATAAGAGCTGCAACGATAAGACCTTCCACAATCGGAAGGAAAAATCCAAGAAATGTCAAAATCAGACAGCCGATAAATAGGAATGTATAGATGACTAAAGTCTGTAAAGGCTTTAGTTTTCTAGCGAATCCTAGTTTATAAACAATTGCCGACATGAGGAAGACGAGGGCGAAAAGTACATAACCGGCAGCCGTATAGGAAGGCATCACTTCGTAAATAAAGCGTGCAATACCTGACATTTTTCCGAATACGAAATCTGTTTCCCCAACACTAGCACTCATTCAACACATTCCCTTCTGTAAAGCGTTCTAGTAAGTCGGGATGCTTGAGTCCCACCGCTATTAAAGGACCTCATAGAAAGCGTACCTGACCCCTTTCAGTCGACTAGACCTGCAAGAGGTAGGTACTCAGGATGCTTTCTTTTACTAAAATCACTATTAGTTTGAAAAATTATTATTTCTTTTTCTGAACACGTTCGCGCTCATTTTTGTCAAGTATCTTCTTACGAAGTCTGATTGATACTGGCGTTACTTCGCAATACTCGTCGTCATCCAGATATTGTAACGCTTCTTCAAGCGACATAATACGTGGTTTTTTAGTTGAAACTGTCTGGTCTTTAGAAGCTGAACGAACGTTTGTCGCTTGTTTCGCTTTCGTTAAGTTGATTGTCAAATCAGTTTCGCGTGTATTTTCACCAACAACCATTCCAGCGTAGATCTCAGTTCCGGCACCAACAAACATGATTCCGCGATCTTCCAATTGCATGATGCTGTAAGGTGTAGCCGTTCCGTTCTCCATTGAAACTAGAACACCATTTCTACGGCCACCGACTCTACCTTTTGACATTGGCTGGTAAGAATCGAACGTATGGTTCATAATTCCGTAACCTCTTGTCAATGTAAGGAATTCAGTTGAATATCCGATCAATCCTCGTGCAGGTACATTGAATATTAAACGAACTTGTCCGTTACCATTGTTGATCATGTCGAGCATTTCACCTTTACGCTCACCAATTGACTCGATGATACTACCAGTATGCTCTTCAGGAATGTCAATTTGTAAACGTTCAATAGGCTCACAACGAACGCCATCAATTTCTTTTACGATTACTGAAGGTTTCGAAACTTGTAATTCAAACCCTTCACGACGCATGTTTTCAATAAGGATTGAAAGATGAAGCTCACCGCGACCTGAAACAGTCCATGCATCAGGTGAATCAGTTGGATCTACACGAAGAGAAACGTCAGTTTGCAATTGTGATTGAAGGCGTTCGTCGATTTTTCTAGACGTTACCCATTTACCTTCTTTACCCGCAAACGGGCTATTGTTTACAAGGAATGTCATTTGAAGCGTTGGTTCGTCAATGAACAATTCCGGAAGTGCTTCCAGATGATCTGCAGGACAGATTGTTTCACCTACGTCAATTGCTTCCATTCCAGATACAGCAACAAGATCTCCAGAGAAAGCTTCTTGGATATCTACGCGTTTCAAACCAAGGAATCCGGACATCTTTGTAACACGGTAGCTTTTCACAGTACCGTCACGCTTCATAACTGAAACCGATTGTCCAACTTGCATCGTTCCACGGAAAATCCGTCCGATACCGATACGGCCGACATAATCGCTGTAGTCAAGAAGTGATACTTGGAACTGTAAAGGCTCGTCGCGATTATCAATCGGAGCTGGGATATGTTCTAGAATTGCGTCATAAAGTACACGCAATGTTTCTTCTTGTGTTGAAATGTCTGGTGATTCGCTTGCAGTACCGTTGAATCCTGAAGCATAAATAACAGGGAATTCAAGTTGTTCGTCATTAGCATCAAGTTCGATGAATAACTCAAGAACTTCATCAACTACTTCTTCCGGACGAGCAAATTCACGGTCAATTTTATTAACGACAACGATTGGTTTCAAGTTCTGCTCAAGCGCTTTTTTCAGTACAAAACGCGTTTGTGGCATACACCCTTCGTATGAATCGACAACAAGAATTACACCATCTACCATTTTCAAAATACGTTCCACTTCTCCGCCGAAATCAGCGTGACCTGGTGTATCCAAAATGTTGATTTTTGTATCTTTATATTCAATTGCTGTATTCTTTGCAAGAATCGTAATTCCGCGTTCACGTTCAATTTCATTTGAGTCCATTGCACGTTCATCTACTTGTTCGTTAGAACGGAAGATTCCCGATTGCTTTAAAAGTTGATCGACAAGCGTCGTTTTTCCGTGGTCGACGTGGGCGATAATTGCTATGTTACGTAAGTCACTTCTAAGTTTAGTCATGATTTCACTCCATTATTCTTTTTTCGGTTGATTAACTGTGTTATTATAGCACATGTATTGATAATTCGAAAACATTTAATTGTAGATGGAGGTATTTTTTTGAAAAACATCAAATGGATTTTCGTTTTTTATGCCATTGCCGCTGTCGCTTCAATGTGTGCAATCGGTGTCGCAGTCGGCATGAGCAGCCCTACGATTGCAATTATAGCAATCGTTGCATTAATCCTAATTATGGGTAACGGATTTAAAACAAAAAAGAAATATAGAGAACAAGGTCTACTTTAATAATACACTTTTCAAATGTGACGTTTCAGGGTAATCGGTGTATCCGGTACTTGTAACGTCCTTTTTTTATTGTTTTAGATGGATATAGTTTGTCACTATATCTTGATGTAATCCAGGCCTCGCTACTATAAAAGTATCCTGCCCAAGAAGATGCGGGATATCCCCTTTCATGTTTGTTGCAACAGCACCTACCTCCTGCGCAATAACAATTCCACCGGCAATATCCCACGGCGACAACCTCATAGACATATATGCATCCAGCCTTCCAGAAGAGACATATGCAAGCTCCAGCGCTGCTGATCCATATGACCTTGTCCCTCTGCATGTTTTAATCAGTTCAATAATTTTTTCGTTATCGACGAAGCTATTCGGAGCTACCCAACTTGCATTAATCCCAATAACAGCATCCGCTAGTGGTGTAATCTCCAATTGTGGCAGCCTTTCATCATTGAAGTAAGCTCCCCCGTCTTTAACGGCATGATAAAAATCATCACGCATCACATCATAAATATAACCAAGCATCCCGACACCGTCCGCATATATTCCAAGTGAAATGGCGAAATTCCGCTTTTGGTGAATGAAATTCATCGTTCCATCTATAGGGTCGAGCATCCAAACAACCCCTGCTAGCGTCTGAACATCATCACCAAATCCTTCTTCGCCCAAAATCCTATGATTAGGAAAATCCCTTTTGATCCTGCTGATGAAAAATTGCTCAATTTCCCTATCTATATTCGTCACTAGGTCATTCGCACTCGATTTTGAATCGATATCGATTTGATTGAAAAAGGACACGCGAATTTTATGACCCGCTTCTTTTATCAATGACTTAGCATAACGATCGATAATTCCCCATTCCACAAAACCACTCCTTCCATAACGACCATCTATAGTACACTATATCGAAAAAGGCATCCCATTACACTATCCCTGTTTCTAAAGGATGTGTAAGGATGCCTTTTCTGGTGTGCCAATCAGAATCATGCAAAGCCATTTAGTATCTCCAACTCACGGTGAATCTCCATAAGCCTATGCTCGCTTTTCATTTTCTGCTTTGCATCCTCTTCTTGCACAGCATCGAAAAGTGTTGCAAGTTCGTAATCGAGTTCTAGGTTAAGTAGCTTAACATATTCTTTCTCTACATCAGCTTTGCGAATAACATGGACGACTTGTTTCATAGTTGACACCCCTTTTTCTTTATAAAGTCCAAATTTTCGGTTAGTTATAATTAAAATATGCTACAACTAAATTTTGCTCTAGTTATAAGCCTTGTTACTAAAGATTGTTCCCCGATTTCTGTTATGATAAACGTCTAAATGTAATTGGGGGTAATGAATATGGTTGGTCTTTTTTGGGAAAAAGATGATTTTAATGTATTTTCAATTGAAGGGCTAGAAAATCGGATGGAAGCATTGCAAAATCGAATTCAGCCAAAGTTCGGAACTCTAGGTACACATTTTGCGGATCGCCTTTCGGCACACGGAACTGATGAGTTTTTTCCGCATGTCGCTAAACACGCAAGACGGACTGTAAATCCACCAAAAGATAGCTGGGTAGCATTCGCACCTGCAAAACGCGGATACAAAGCATTGCCTCACTTTCAGATTGGCTTATGGGGAACACATTTATTCATTATTTTAGCGGTAATTTATGAGAATTCAGATAAAAAAGGGATTGCCGAGCGTCTAGATAGCAAATTGGATGTTTTAACTTCTCTTCCTGGTACTTATATCGTTTCTGGCGATCATATGAAACCTGAAGCTACAACTATCGAACAAGCAGGAGCCTCTGGACTCGAACAAATTTTAGAACGGCTACAAACTGTTAAAAAAGCAGAGTTCCTTGTCGGTCGTCATTTGTCACGTGAAGACGCCGTAAAACTTTCCACTGAAGAATTCATAGCTTTTGCAGAAGAGACTTTTGACTGTCTACTTCCTGTCTATGATGTTGTTATTAACAGAAAATAAAAGGAATGCTCCCGCTTAACGCGAGGGCATTCCTTTTATTATTTCTTCACCACCGGCCTCTTTAGCCGATTGAACTACACGGTAACAGACGTAACCACTCGCTTCCTCAAATTCCATACACAATGTTTTTTCCTCCGCCATGGAAGGGACCACTTTTTTGAATCCACGATATGCTGTCATTAACTCTTCGCCTGGTATACCTGATTCATATGCCTTTTCAACTGCTTCATAAAATGCGGCGACTGCGATAATTTCTACTGTCGACCAGTCATGCCTGATTGGATAATTATAATCCATGCGATTTCGCTCCCTTTACTAATTAAAGTTCCAACTTTTACGGATTGCTTCCGCTTCATTCACCATACGCTCAACTAAATCTGCAACAGATGGTACATCGTTGATAAGACCCGCAACTTGACCAGCCCATCCATAACCGTTTTCAGCATCTCCATCATGAATAAAACGGCGGTTCGCCTCGCCGCTGATTAAATCCTTCATTGCTTCATAATCAGCATTTTCGGCTTCCATGTCAATTATTTTCTTCGTCCAACTCCCTGTCAACGCTCGAGCAGGTGCTCCTAAAGTTCTTTTAATGACCGTTGTATCGGTTTCACTACTCGCAAGAAGCATGTTTATATAAGCCTGAGATGCATGGACACACTCTTTCGTTGCAATGAATCTCGTCCCCATTTCGACTCCATCTGCGCCAAGTGCATGAGCAGCCATCCAACCGCGCCCATCCCCGATGCCACCAGATGCAATAACTGGTATTGAAACAGCGTCAACGACTTGCGGGACAAGCACCATCGTTCCAATATCGTCACGCCCAAGATGTCCCCCACCTTCTTGTCCGACAACCATAACTGCATCAGCCCCGAGTGATTCTGCTTTCTGCGCCTGTCTTTTAGCAGCAACTAGCACAAGCTTTTTAACGTTTGTATTTGCAAGCTGCTCAAAAAATGGCGCGGGATTACCACCCGTCACCGACATTACCGTAACCCCTTCTTCTAGAGCGACTTCCACCATATGGGCATACGGGCGTCCATGTTGCCCAATCGCAAAGTTCACGCCGAACGGTTTATCAGTCATCGCTTTTACTTTTTTTATCTCAACTCTCAGCGCATCTGCAGAATCCAAACTCATTGCGGTAATTTGCCCAAGCCCCCCAGCTTCCGAAACGGCAGCTGCAAGCTCTGCATAAGCTAAGTACGCTAATCCCCCTTGGATGATTGGATAATTGATATCGAGCAGTTCCGTTACTTTCGTTTTCCATTCCATTTGATTTCCTCCCTTATTTATACAATGACTCTCTTCGTCATCTCTTTCTACTAAATCTTCAAAAAGAGGTGAGAGAAGTTGTGTTTCATTGCCTAAAATCCGGGTTTCCTAAAGAGCGAAAGCCTAGGGAATCTAGAATCTAGACTTCTAATTTCTATGTTACAACTTTTCCATAGTACGCTATTTTAACACGCCTGTTGAGCAATCATTTATTCACATAAAATACTAGTGAGAAGGGCTGATAACCTCCATTTTCACTGGACCATTTTCGGATCGCTCTCGGCTAAATATTCACGCCAGATTTAGGTAGTAATAGCAATTCCTACCTTGAGAGGCATGTGTGGCTAGAAGTGACTCCATCACTTCTAGCCACACTCTTTTCAGTAATACTGTTATGAATACTTGCCTGTCGCGTTCCTACAATATTGAAGTGAAAAATGCAGTTGCATTGAAAGAAAAGAATAGATGACTTTCTATAGAAATTGTAATTGCCCGAAGATGCAATTTCGGGCACTCTAGTACTTTGTACTATGTGTTCCTTGCTTACTTTTAGCAAAGTTTATGCATCAATCATGTGATGCCTTATAGAAAGTGACACTTCTTTCAAAATAAGAAAAAACTATAGATAAAGCATCAGCCGCCAAAATTGCATCTTTGGCGGCTTTACTCTAGGTAAGAAGCAAGCTATTCTTTCGTCCCAATAAACTTCAGCACTCTGTGCACTTATGCATTTGGAGCGCGACGGATGAAGGACAACTATACAAGTAGCGGCCAGGGGTTGATTAAGTTATGTACTGGTTATTTTCAGTTAATCAACAGACGTGCTATTTTATAAGTCCGTAAGCAATAAAAAACCATCTATAAGGATATCTTGCCGCCTCATAGATGGTCTTAATCTCATACTCTAAAAAGTTATTTCGAAATCATATGAATCGGTTTACCCAAAGCGACTTCAGCCGCTTCCATCGAAATTTCACTCAATGTCGGATGAGCATGAATCGTCATCGCGATATCTTCAAGCGTCATTCCCGCTTCAATTGCCAAAGCGAGCTCAGAGATCATATCTGATGCACTTTCACCAACGATTTGTGCTCCAAGTAAAAGACCGTCTTCTTTACGTGATACAAGTTTGACGAATCCTTCTGAAGCATCAAGTGCAAGTGCACGTCCGTTAGCTGCAAACGGGAATTTCCCTACTACCGTTTCATAACCTTCATCTTTTGCCTGTTGCTCATTCAAGCCAACAGCTGCAAGTTCAGGGTCAGTGAAACAAACGGCAGGAATAGCCAAGTAATCAACTACAGACTTTTCGCCTGAAATCGCTTCTGCAGCAACTTTTGCTTCATAAGAAGCTTTATGTGCAAGCTGAAGTCCTGAAACGACGTCACCAATTGCATAGATATTCGGAATGCTTGTACGGCATTGTTTGTCGACTTCGATAAGACCACGCTCAAGGAACTTGACGCCCATCTCTTCTAGTCCAATTTCATCTGTATTCGGACGACGACCAACAGTAACAAGTACGTAATCAGCTTCGATTTTTTTCTCTTCTCCGCCTACTTCGTATGTTACAGTAACGCCAGTTTCCGACTCTTCAACGCCTTTTGCAGATGCTTTAACGATGACTTCGACACCTTTTTTCTTCAAGCCCTTTTTAACGATTTGAGTCATTTGTTTTTCAAAGCCTGCAAGGATGTCGTTGCCGCCTTCAATAATCGTTACTTCTGATCCAAGATTTGCATATGCAGATCCTAGCTCAGTACCAATATAACCACCACCGATAACAACAAGTTTGCCCGGCAATTCTGTAAGACTTAAAGCGCCTGTAGAACTAATAACACGTTTTGAAAATTTGAATGATGGGATTTCAATCGGACGTGAACCCGTTGCAATGATTGCATTTTTGAATTTATATGTTTGTGCAGAAGTTTCGTCCATCACACGCACTGTGTTGCTGTCGACGAAATAAGCTTCACCTTGAACATAATCAATATTGTTGCCTTTAAGAAGTCCTGCAACTCCGCCAGTCAACTTGTTGACAACGCTATCTTTAAACGCTTGCGCTTTAGTGAAATCAAGTTTTACTTCTGTTGCTGTAATTCCCATAGAATCAGAATTTTTAGCATTAGCATAACGATGTCCAACAGCAATTAGTGCTTTTGAAGGAATACACCCTACGTTCAAGCACACGCCACCAATATCTCCTTTTTCAACAACGATTACTTTTTGGCCCAATTGTGCCGCGCGAATTGCTGCGACATATCCTCCTGGTCCAGAACCTACTACAAGTGTATCTACTTCGATCGGAAAGTCTCCTACTACCATTGTTTACGCCTCCATTAATAAAAGTTCCGGATTTGCGAGCAATCTCTTAAGGTGATTCAACGCATGCTGTGCAGTTGCGCCGTCGATCATCCGGTGATCGAATACCAATGACAATGCTAACATAGGTGCCGCTACAATTTCACCATTTTTAACAACTGGTTTTTCTGCAATGCGACCAATTCCGAGAATTGCAACTTCTGGATGATTAATGATTGGTGTAAACCATTGTCCTCCAGCGGAACCGATATTCGTGATTGAACAAGATGCACCCTTCATTTCTGCAGGTGATAATTTACCATCTCGAGCTTTTACTGCAAGGCTATTTATTTCATCAGAAATCGCAAAAATTGATTTGCGGTCCGCATGCTTAATAACAGGGACAAGAAGTCCGCGGTCAGTGTCTGCGGCGATACCAATATTATAATAATGCTTCTGAACAATTTCTTGTGTAGCATCATCGAGCGAACTGTTGAACGCCGGGAATTCACGCAATGTCGAAACGAGTGCTTTTACGACATAAGGCAAATACGTAAGTTTGATATCTTTTTCTGCAGCGATGTCTTTAAACTTTTTGCGATGTGCAACAAGTTCGGTAACATCCACTTCATCAAGCAAAGTAACATGTGGAGCTGTATGCTTTGAATTGACCATTGCTTTTGCAATTGCTTTTCGAATACCAGACATTTTTTCACGTGTTTCAGGGAAATCCCCTTCAAGGTGAACTGGAGCTGGAGTCGAACTTTCTTGTGCAACGCTTTCAGCTTGAGCCTCTTCATCAGCTGTTGCTGGAGCAACAGCTTGTGTTTGACCACCATTCTTGAATGACTCGATATCTTCTTTCAAGACGCGGCCATTTTTGCCCGATCCTGCAACTTGCTGGATTTCAATATCCTGCTCACGCGCAAATTTACGCACGGAAGGCATTGCAATAATTCGACGGTTAGGATCGACGTCTGTTTGGGCTTGCACACTTGCAGATGGAACAGCTGTTGTTGCAGCCGGTTCATCCTTAGGCGCATCTTCTTTTTCAATCGGTTGACCAGCTTCAGCTGTCGCCTGAACTTGTGCTTCAGTTTCAGCATTGTCGTCCTCTTCAGACTTCTCATTTTCATAACCAGGTGCGTCAAAGCGGATTAATACATCCCCTACGATTGAAACTGTTCCTTCGGAAACGAGTATTTCTTCTACAGTACCCGTAACCGGTGATGGAATTTCCACAACTGCTTTATCGTTCTGGATTTCAAGAAGAATGTCATCTTCATTGATTTTATCGCCTTTAGCAACAAACCATTTTACGATTTCACCTTCATGGATTCCTTCTCCGATATCTGGTAAACGGAATTCATATGCCACGCGATTCACCCTTTCTTAATTAAGACTTTCAATCTTACTGCTAGTACCCTTAGATATTAACGTTAAAACGTCTTTAAATTAGAACGTTAATACTTTTTTAGCTGTTACAATAATATCTTTCGCATTTGGAAGCCAAGTGTTTTCACCTTGCGCAAATGGATAGATAGTATCTGGTGCAGTTACACGAAGAACTGGTGCTTCAAGGCTTAAAATTGCACGTTCCGTAATTTCAGCTACGATGTTCGCTGCAATTCCTGCTTGTTTCTGTGCTTCTTGTACAACTATTGCGCGGTTTGTTTTTTCAACTGACGCAATGATTGTTTCGATATCCATCGGCTGAATTGTACGCAAGTCGATAACTTCTACTGAAAAACCTTCTTTTTCAAGCTCTTCAGCTGCTTTCAAGCTTTCGTGAACCATAGCGCCGTATGTGATAATTGAAAGATCTTTCCCTTCACGTTTCACATCTGCTTTTCCAAGTGGGATTGTGTACTCTTCCTCAGGAACTTCCTGTCTGAATGAACGGTACAATTTCATGTGTTCAAGGAAAATGACAGGATTTTCATCGCGGATTGCAGAGATTAAAAGCCCTTTTGCATCATAAGGAGTTGAAGGAATAACAACTTTCAATCCTGGTTGAGAAGCTACAATGCCTTCAAGACTGTCAGCGTGCATCTCAGGTGTTGCAACGCCTCCACCGAATGGTGCACGAATAGTAACAGGCGCATTGAAACGGCCTGCACTACGGAAACTCATGCGTGCTAGCTGACCACTAATCGAATCAATAACTTCATATAGGAATCCAAAGAACTGAATTTCCATAACTGGACGGAAGCCTGTAAATGCTAATCCGATTGCTAGTCCGCCAATACCAGATTCTGCAAGCGGAGTATCGAATACACGCACATCGCCAAATTCTTTTTGTAAGCCTTCAGTTGCACGGAAGACTCCGCCGTTATTTCCAACGTCTTCACCGAAGACGAGGACGTTTTCATCATTTTTCAGCTCCGTACGTAGAGCATCAGTTATTGCTTGAATCATCGTCATTTGTGCCATCGGTTACTTCGACTCCTTCTCTGTGTAAATGGCTAGCTGTTCTTGCAAGTTGTATGGCAGCTCACCTTTGTACATGATGTTGATAAAATCGCTTACTTTTTGTTTAGGAGCTGCATCAGCTATTTTGATAGCTTCTTTAATTTCTTCTTTAGCACGTTCAATTACTGCATTTTCTTGTTCTTCATTCCAGATACCTTTTGCTTCGAGGTATGTACGGAAACGGATTAGCGGATCGCGTTTTTCCCACTCGCTGTCTGTTTCTGAAGTGCGGTAACGTGTAGGATCGTCTCCTGCCATCGTGTGTGGTCCGTAACGGTAGCAAAGTGCCTCAATTAATGTTGGTCCATCGCCATTGATTGCGCGTTCGCGTGCGTCGCGTGTAACCGCATACACCGCAAGTGGATCCATACCGTCGACAAGAATACTCGGGATACCTGCTGCAATACCTTTTTGTGCGAGCGTTTTTGCTGCTGTCTGCATGTCACGTGGAGTCGAAATTGCGAATTGGTTATTCTGGATGATAAAAATTGCTGGAGAACGATATGCTCCTGCAAAGTTAATCCCTTCATAGAAATCACCCTGCGATGTTCCGCCGTCACCTGTGTATGTCATAGCAACTGCTTTAGTTCCACGTTTTTGGAAACCAAGTGCAATTCCAGCTGCTTGAATATATTGTGCACCGATAATAATTTGCGGTGGGAATACGTTAACGCCTTCAGGAATATTACCGCCTTGGAAATGTCCACGTGACCATAAAAATGCCGTTGATAAAGGTAATCCATGGAACAACATTTGTGGTACATCACGGTAACCCGGAAGAATAAAGTCCTCTTTCTCAAGTGCAAATTGTGAAGCAAGTTGTGAAGCTTCCTGTCCCGCTGTTGGTGCATAGAATCCTAAACGCCCTTGACGGTTCAATGAAATTGAACGTTGATCCAAAATACGAGTGAACACCATGCGTGTCATTAATTCGATGAGTTCTTCATCGGATAAATTCGGATCAGCGTCTTTATTAACAATTTCGCCTTCTTCGTTCAAGATTTGGAACATTTCAAACTTCTCTTCAATCGCGTGAAGTGTCTCCACCGGATCGAACTGCTTGTCTTTTTTGGCAGCCATTTCGGCAACTCTCCTTTATATCTGTATTATGAACAATTGATGTATTGATTGGTACAATCTACTCACTTCACAGTATATCTAATCAGAACTGAATGGTCAAACATAGCTATCTCATGTTTCTTTACTGTTAACTGCTATTTGAATTAATAGTCAACACCAGACTGTATTAGCACAATAACAGCCCTGTATTATAATAGATTACCATTTACCACCATATATATTCATAGAAAAAAGGTAGAGAATTTACTTCCCCGCCTCACTACTACTTATTCTTCATCCTGTAAACCGACAAAAGCAGCATCTTTTAACGTATTCACTTTGAGCGTTGCGTCATTAAAGGATGTCACCGCTGATCGGACTACCTCATTTTGTGCATTCACTTCACCGACTTTGTCCTCTAGTCCCATCAGTCGAGTTTCTACAACGACTAGCATTTCGTATAATTCCTTTTGCAAACTTGTAAGTTTTTTATACTCAACAACAAAGGATGAATGGAGTTCGTACCGGTTAGAAACCGCTATTTTTAGTTCTTCTATACTTTTTTTAACATCTCCATCTACTTGTTCAATGATTACATCGAGCTCGTCCATGGATTTTGTTGCTTTTCTTATGGACTTTTCTTCTCCTTTGATTTGAGCTAGTCGTTGTCCCAACAATTCTTCAAGTTCAGTTACCTTTATTTTCACCTCACCCAGTTGTTCATGCGACAACTCCATCGTCTCATAGAATAATTCCTGTTCTAATTTTTCAAGCTCCGTCAATTCGCCTTGCGCATCCCGGGACACTTTTTCAGCACTATTCATTTTGGCCATTGTAGTTGACAACTGTTTTTCAATCGACGAATTAGAACTACATCCGAAGAGTACCAAAGTAACCGCTAACACGAATCCAATACTAGATTTCTTCAAAATTAATAGCCTCCGATTTCCCCTTAAATTATAACGGTTTACATTTTTATGTTCAACTTCGCCTTCAAATTCTTTCACCCTTATTCACATTCGTTTATACTATGGAATAGAGTAACTATCGAAAGGAAGATTGTACGATGATTTTAATGGAACATATTGTCCGCGAAGGACACCCTGTCCTCCGCACACGCGCAGAAGAATTGATATTCCCATTGTCCGAAGTTGACCGCGAGCTCAGCGAAGATTTGATGGGGTACGTTATAAATAGCCAAGATGCCGAACTTAGTGAAAAATTTGGCCTCCGCCCTGGTATCGGGTTGGCCGCACCACAATTGGGCAAATCGAAAAGAATATTTGCACTCCATATTACAGATGTAGATCAGGAAGCAACTAGTTTTATTGCTATTAACCCCAAAATCGCTAGTCACTCTATCGAAAAAACCTATCTTTCTTCAGGTGAAGGTTGCCTTTCAGTAGATCGCGATGTAGAAGGATATGTACCCCGTTACGCACGGATTACAATTAAAGCATTCGATCTCCAAGGAAATGAATTCAAGAAAAGATTGAAAGGAATAGCCGCCATTGCTTTTCAGCACGAACTTGATCATTTGAATGGCATCATGTTCTTTGACCATATTGATAAAGAAGTACCATTCAAGGATATTCCAGGTGCCACTCCATTTGAGCGTGATTGAAAAATACTCTAAGAATATATTATAACAGTTGAATACCTGCATAAATTTAGTGTAGGTACCTTACAGTGTCCTTTAACTGGACAACGAGTAGCCAAAGCCATAAGACTGATATCCTAGCGGGCAGGCTATTGGAGGGCGACATCCCCTAAGCGGTATTCAACGGAAGGATTCATTCAGCTTATGATAGTTTTAAATTTATGGAAGGATTTTTCGGCAACGCTTTTAATTATTTGTTGGATCTTTCGGCTACGCCGAAAATCCTGCTTGACGAAATGTTCTGAATTTGGTATAATCGTTTTGAGGAGTGATGTCGCCATGTACAAACGCCTAAAACGAAAATGGTTAAAACGGCTCAATGGCATACTCGGAAAAAAAACTATCGCTTAATTATGTTAGTCCGCCATTAAATTGGTGGGCTTTTCTTTATTTTAAAGAAGTGTCATGCTAATATAAAGAGAATCAGTTCAAACGAACGTAAAAAGGAGAGCAAACGATGATTTATAAAATTTATTATCAAGATAACTTGCTTCAAATACCAGTCCGTGAAAATACAAAAAGCATGTACATTGAAGCGGACTCAGTTAGAACAGTCCGCGCGAAGTTGAAAGATCGTGCTTATAATATCGAATTCATCCAACTTCTTGAAGGTATTCATCTTGAATACGAACAGGCTGCACCCTACTTCGAGCTTGAAGAGGTTTAAATTATGAAATCTATTAAAAACAATGAAACTGCCGTTTTCGCTTTAGGCGGACTAGGTGAAATCGGCAAAAACACATATGCGGTACAATTCCAAGATGAAATCATTCTAATTGATGCTGGCATTAAGTTCCCTGATGACGCATTGCTCGGTATCGACTACGTCATTCCGGATTACACGTATTTAGAACGAAATGTGGACAAGATTAAAGGCCTATTTATTACACATGGTCACGAGGATCATATCGGGGGTATTCCTTATCTCCTTCGAAAAATCAATGTTCCCGTTTACGGCGGAAAGCTTGCTCTTGGACTTTTGCGCAACAAATTGGAAGAACATGGTCTATTACGTACAACGACAATGATTCCATTTGGAGAAGATGACGTGTTCAAGTTCCGGAAAACCGCAGTATCATTTTTCCGGACGACACACAGTATTCCCGATGCGTTTGGTGTCGTTGTCAAGACACCATCGGGTAATATCGTCCATACGGGTGACTTTAAATTTGACTTCACACCAGTTGGTGAACCCGCAAACTTGACTAAGATGGCGAAAATAGGGAGCGAAGGCGTACTTTGCCTGCTGTCCGACAGCACAAATGCTGAAATTCCAAACTTCACAATGTCTGAACGTAAGGTCGGCGACAGCTTGAATGAAATCTTCAGGAAAGTTGAAGGCCGTATTATTTTCGCGACATTCGCTTCAAATATTCATAGACTACAACAAGTTATTGAGTCAGCTCAGGTATTGGGCCGTAAAATTGCGGTGTTCGGCCGCAGTATGGACAATGCTATAACAATAGGTCGTGAACTTGGTTACATCGATGCACCGAAAGAATTATTTGTCGATACCCAATCACTGAATAAGCTACCGGCAAACAAAGTATTGATCCTTTGTACAGGCAGTCAAGGTGAACCTATGGCGGCACTTTCTCGCATTGCAAACGGAACGCATCGCCAAGTTCAAATTCATCCTGGCGATACGGTGATTTTCTCATCTTCACCAATTCCCGGCAACACACTTAGCATTAATAAAGCTATTAATGCACTATTCCGTGCGGGTGCCGATGTCCTACATGGCTCTTTGAATAATATTCATACTTCTGGTCACGGTTCGCAGGAAGAACAAAAATTGATGATCAGACTGATCAAACCAAAATTCTTCATGCCGATTCATGGTGAGTACAGAATGTTGAAAATCCATACAGATCTTGCGGTCTCTTGTGATATACCTCGAGAGAATACATTCATTATGGGGAATGGCGATGTACTCGCCCTCACACAAGATGAAGCCCATCTTGCAGGTCGAGTTCCTTCTGGTGATGTCTATATTGACGGCAGCGGAATCGGGGATATCGGCAGTGTCGTTCTACGCGATCGCAGAATTCTGTCTGAAGATGGCCTTGTAATTGTCGTTGCGACGGTAGATTTGAAACGTAATCGTGTCGTTTCAGGACCTGATATCATTTCACGTGGATTCGTTTATATGCGTGAATCTGGTGCGATGATCCACGAAGCACAACAGATGTTATCGAAGCAAATGCAGCGTAAGCTCGCAAGTTCACCAGCCGATTTCGACGCACTGAAAAGCGAAATTATCGACGTCCTCGGACCTTATTTACATGACAAAACGAAACGTAAGCCAATGGTACTTCCAGTTATTATGGAAGTTTAATAAAGATAAAAAAACCGTAAACGCATAACAGCGTTTACGGTTTTTTTTATCTTTATTTAATGCAAGGCTTTCTTTTCGAACCTATGAATTTCCTCATCCGATCCAATGACAATCAAGATATCTTCAAGTTTAATTTTTTCAATCGCTTGAGGAGATACAAGGATATGCTTACCACGTTTGATGGCAACAATATTGACACCATATTTGGCCCTGATGTCTAGGTCTATTAAGGTAAATCCAACGAGTTTATCATTCGCTCTAATCTCCGCAATAGAGTACTCATCAGATAATTCAAGATAATCAAGTATATTATTCGATACCATATTATTCGCAATTCGGATACCCATATCACGTTCGGGGTGTACGACCTGGTCAGCCCCAATTTTACGTAACACTTTTTCATGGGAATCATTTTGTGCCTTCACCGTTATTTTTTTCACACCAATTTCCTTCAACATGAGTGTCGTCAAAATACTTGCTTGGATATTTTCACCAATCGCAACGACAACATGTTCAAAATTACGTATGCCAAGTGACCGGAGGACGGACTCATCAGTTGTATCGGCTGCTACCGCCTGAGTTGCAATGTGCGCATACTCATCCACTCTTTCGGGTGAAATATCAATTGCCATGACATCAGCATCGAGTTCAATTAGCTCCTTAACGATACTTCCCCCGAAACGCCCTAAACCAATCACCGCAAATTCCTTTTTCATAAAGCACCCTCCCCTATCCACTTAATGGATTCGAATAGTGTACCACACAAAATACCCACTCTCAAATATTCACCAGTTACTCATTTAGCATAAAAAATGCCCGACGTCGCAAATGCGCAATCGGGCTGTTTTTTACTATTTTTTCATTTCATCCAGCACGCGGTTAACACGCTTTTCAAGCATTTTCATGCCCCCGCCGCCTGCTTGGAAGTGGCGTAACTGTCCGTCTTTATCAAACACATAGTAAGCTGGAACATATTGGTTATCGAATTTATCCGTTAGTGTCGCTTCACTATCGACAAAAATTGGTTGAGTAATGTCGTGTTCAGCTGCTACTGATTTGATTTGAACTAGATCTAAATCGTCTTCAGAACGTGGCATATGGACTGCGATGACGTTCAAATCTTCTTTGTATTTGTCTCTAAATTCATTGACTTCAGGCATTGCTTCCTTACATAAGTAACAGCTGACAGACCAAAAATGGATCAGCGTTGGTTTTTCGCCAACCAATTCCTCTTTTGTTCTTTCTCCGTTCAACCATGCTGTTGCACCTTCAAGTTCAGGTAATTGATCACGTAATTTCATGCTTTTTCCTCCTTCATTTTCCAAAAAAATCCCCACTGCTAATATATGCACGGGGACTTCATTTGGTAAAATTTTAATGGTTACTTATAGTGTCTTCTGACCAGGTCTCCAGTTAGCCGGGCAAAGTCCGCCAGTTTGAAGAGCTTGAAGTACACGCAAAGTTTCATCTACATCACGGCCAATATTGTTGTGGAATACTGTTTGGTATTGAAGTTCACCTTCAGGGTTGATGATGAATAGACCGCGTAATGCGATACCTTCTTCTTCAATTAACACACCGTAGTCACGTGAAACTTGATGGTTTGTATCTGCTGCAAGTGGATATTTTAGTTGCTCAAGGCCGTTATCTTTACGGTCTGTGTTGATCCATGCAAGGTGAGTATGGATTGTATCTGTAGAAAGACCAATAATTTCTGTATCCAGGTCTTCGAATTCATCATAACGGTCAGACATTGCTGTGATTTCCGTTGGACATACAAATGTGAAGTCCATTGGATAGAAGAACAATACTGTCCATTTATCATTTTTTTTATTTTCTTCAAGGCTTACTTTACCAAAACTTTTATCTGCTAATACCGCATCCAGAGTAAAGTCTGGAGCATGCTTACCTACCATACGTTGAATCATATATAACCCCTCCAATAATTCTTTGGTGCCAGGACATCTGTCCCGTGCAATCCTTATCAAGCCTAACAAAAAAATGGCCCCATTTCAAACGGAGTGCCTTATGCCAACAGCACTCCATTCAATATGTGGCAATTTAATGTCGGAAATACAGTCATTATGTTTACCCCTCTCCCGAATAGGGGAAAAGGGTTGTAAGTGTTATTTACAATTAGATGGCTTCGTAGGTCGCGCAAGGCAATATTCGCAAGTCGGATCACTACAAGAGCTCTCACGCCATTCATCGCACGATGGGCAAAATATCGAATCGTGTTCGTCATTATAGTCTAGTGGATCAAGGCAGATTTTGCAGTGATTGGGCAGTTCTACTAAATTACGGATTTTTCCGTTATTCATAAGAAAGATGCCTTCGATTTCTTTTTTATCTTCCCTAAGAACGCTAATGGCTTCCCAACTAATTCCGAGGTCTTCCATTGTCCATTTACGGTCATCTGGGTCCAAATAAAAAACTTTCTTTTTTCCCAATCAAAGCCCCCCTTTATTCGCTATATTGTACCATGAAAAACCAAAATTTCAATTGATGAAGGATGGATGGAAATGCAGAATACAATTCCAATTACTAAACTGGACATTCATCATTCGCATATGTCATTTACTCTTCCTCTAAGGTATGACAGTATGAGAAAGGGTGACCTTGCGTTAATACTCAAGAAAAATGGCTATTCTTTTTTTCAGATAGACAAGTCTTTAAGTTATGATAGCGTTAACGAAGCTGAAATTCCTGTTGATACCAAAGAACTTAAACAGTATTTTCTACCCTATATCGAAAACAAACTTTTTCCTGCTTCCCTAAATGATAAAGGATTTCACAGATTTACAAAGTCTATCATGAAACGCTTTCAATACAAACTTAGGCATACGAATATGCCATTCGTTATCCAGAGTATCGATATTATACTTGGTCCTTTCGACATTACATTTCTGACTGTCAAAGTCCAATTAGATAGTCCTGGAACTGAACTAGCAGACGTTCTTGATTTCATGCATCATTTCAGAGTAGTAGAACCTCAATTAGCAGAGGAACAGGGTATGGTAATTGTCTGCCCTAAAAATGTAAGTTACTTTTCTATTCGACATCTACTATTTAAATGTCTCTGTCCTTTTTGGGAAGAGTTTATATTGCATGATGATAAGCAGAGCAGCTATTTTGGCTCTCTACCTTACTTTGAAGATGAGAGAATGTATGCTACTGCTTTCCTTTTTAGCCAACAAGATTCTCTTATCACTGATGATCAATTGTATCGAATGGGCACTTTGGACGGCAGATTACCTAATGGTGATCCATTCATATCCGCTACTAATCCGGACTATATCCAATGTTCCCTGAAAAAATCACTTCATGATAGATGGGCTCCCAACAAGTATACCGTTACAACTGAACATGCATTTATAACCGTAACAAACAGCCTACCTGAAGATATGTCTAGGGAACTTTCACAATACATGGGCACTCATTATAATAATTTTCTTCTCCATTACTTTTATAAGATTATGTTACTGCGAGTGTCTTTCGAATATAGTCAAATCGAATGGGAAAAAGATGAGGAATATGTAAAATCACTGATTAAGTTCATTACGCTATTTTCAGCAGGCTATTATTCTCAGGAAGTGAGTACACGTTCGGAAGGCAAAGAGCTCTCACATATGTTCCGACGAGCATTCAATATCAATTGCCTTTACAAAGAAGTGAATTCAACATTGCATGAACTGTACAAAAGTCAAGAAAATCATGCATCTGACAAGATGAACATGTTTCTTTTCACTCTCACTATTTTCACTGTCGTATCTGGAATTTATGGCATGAACCTCGTTATTGAAGATTGGAAAACCCCTTCCGGCTGGAAGGAAATTCCCTCCTACACGTTTTTTGAATGGATATCACTTGTCACTGCACTGAGTGGAATTGGTCTTTCTGCTTATTTAGTCGTAACTACATTTGGAAAGATGTTGATGAGTAAGCTGAGCCGAAAGAAATCAAATTCCCGTATGTGAAAATGACCGGGCCCTCTTGTCTCAACAGGAGGCTAATCCGGTTTTATTTTTTTTGAATAAAAACGCTTGATTTTCGGATGAAATTTTGTATAATTATAAAGGGTTTTCAGTAAACTTAAAGTATACTATAAATAAACTTCATTACGAATGGGTTGGGATAACTGTGGAGATTGGAAGTAAGATTAAAAGCCTTCGTTTAAAAAAAGGGCTGACACAGGAAGAACTTGGTGAACGTACAGATTTAACGAAAGGTCATATTTCCCAGTTAGAACGCAACCTGAACTCTCCTTCAATTGAAACTCTTTTTGCTTTATTAGAAGTGCTAGGAACGACTCCTAAAGAATTTTTTGATGAACCGAAAAAAAATATGCAAGTTGTCTACTCGACTGATAATCAGACAATATATACGGATGATGAGATGAAATACAGCATTCGCTGGTTAGTGCCCCGGTCAAATGAAAATGAAATGGAACCAGTTCACATCACATTTTACGAAGAAGGCGAATTCAAAAAGTTCGAACCTTCCCTTGCCGAAACGTTTATTTACGTTCTAAAAGGCAAGGTGACAATTGGTATTGGTGATTCACAACACACCGCTTCAAAAGGTGATGCAGTCTATTATGACGCGTCCGAACAACACTGTTTAGCAAATGCACACATCGGAACAAGCGAAATTCTACTTGTAGCCACAGAATCTTACTTATAAAGAAAAGGAGTGTCAGCATGACAACTCAGCCGATTATTCGATTTGAAAATGTTACAAAAAAGTATAACCATGATACAACCGTATTGAACAGTGTTTCATTTGAAATGGAACGTGGCAAATTCTACACACTACTTGGTCCTTCAGGTTGCGGGAAAACGACAATCCTTCGTCTCATCGCAGGTTTTACCGAAGCAACAGAAGGGGAAATTTTCTTCAATGGGAAAAAAATTAACGATGTACCTGCCAATGAGCGACAAGTAAACACAGTTTTTCAAGATTACGCTCTGTTTCCACATTTGAATGTTTTTGAAAATGTGGCATTCGGGCTGCGTATTAAGAAAGTGAAACAAGACGAAGTTAAGCGACGCGTCATGGAAGCACTGAAATTCGTCAATCTTGAAGGGTATGATAATAGAGAAATTGCTGAGATGTCAGGTGGGCAGCGTCAACGCGTCGCCATTGCTCGCGCAATTATCAATGATCCAGAAGTTATTTTACTCGATGAACCGCTATCAGCACTCGATTTGAAACTGCGTTCTGAAATGCAATATGAGCTCCGGGAATTACAGCAACGATTGGGTAAAACATTTGTATTCGTCACACATGACCAGGAGGAGGCTTTGGCGATGTCCGATGAGATTTTCGTCTTGGATGCAGGTGAAATCCAGCAATCAGGTACTCCACTTGATATTTATGATGAACCTATCAACCGTTTTGTCGCTGATTTCATTGGGGAATCTAATATTGTTCCAGGAATGATGATTGAAGACTTTGTTGTCCAATTTACTGGAAAGACATTTGAATGCGTAGACAAAGGTTTAAACCCGAATGAGAAAGTAGATATTGTCATTCGTCCAGAAGACTTAGAACTCACAACTGTCGATAAAGGGAAAATGAACGTAACAGTGGATACACAATTATTCCGCGGTGTTCATTACGAGCTTTCCACTTACGATGCTGATGGAAACGAATGGCTTGTTCACTCCACAAAAAAAGCAGAAGTCGGTGTAAAAGTCGGTCTTGATTTTGATCCTGAAGACATTCACGTTATGCGCCTAAACGAATCTGAAGAAGAATTCGACGCTAGACTTGAGGCATACGGGGTATTGAATAATGAATAATAAACTGCTTCGTCCACTGTATACGATTCCTTATGCAACTTGGATTCTACTATTTGTTATCGCACCTATTGCGCTCATTATTTCCTACTCCTTTCTCGACTTAAGTGGCAATTTCACATTAGACAACTACAAAAACTTTTTCTCATCTGTCTATTTACAACTGACTCTTAGTTCATTTTGGTATGCGTTCCTTATTACGTTGTTCACTTTACTCTTTTCCTACCCAACCGCTTATTTTCTAACGAAGACGAAGCATAAGCATCTTTGGCTTTTGCTGATTATTATTCCTTCTTGGATTAATCTACTTCTAAAAACATATGCATTCATTGGTCTTTTCAGTCTCTATGGTCCAATAAATGCGTTGTTGGAAACGGTTGGCATCGGTAAGCAGCAAATTCTTTTCACTGATTTCAGCTTTGTTTTCGTGTCCGTTTATATTTTCATTCCATTTATGATTTTACCGATTTTCAATTCTCTTGATAAATTGAATCCTGCTCTCATCGATGCATCACGTGATCTAGGTGCCAATTCATGGACGACATTCAGGCGCGTCATTTGGCCTTTAACTTTAAACGGGGTTAAATCAGGCATCCAAGTTGTCTTCATCCCTGCTTTGTCACTGTTCATGATTACTCGACTTATTGCTGGGAACAAAGTCATTACACTCGGGACGGCAATCGAACAGCAATTCCTAGTTACACAAAACTGGGGAATGGGTTCAACCATTGCCGTATTCCTAATATTATTCATGTTCATCATTATGCTGGTTACGAGTAGTAACGATAAGGGGGCTACTATTAATGGGAAAATTAAGTAAGCTCCCTAAAATTTACTTAATCGCAGTGTTTATTATTTTATATGCTCCGATTTTCTATTTAATCTTTTACTCATTCAACTCGGGCGGTGGAATGTCGAATTTTGAATCATTTACCCTTGAGCATTACGCAGCAGTGTTTGAAGATACCCGACTAATCGTCATTTTACTCAACACAATTATTGTTGCACTGCTGTCAGCGCTTGTTTCTACAGCAATCGGTGTACTCGGTGCATTGTCTATCGTTTTCATGCGTAATAAAGCGATGCGCAAAGCTGTGTTGTCACTCAATAACATTTTGATTGTAAGCCCGGACGTCATCATCGGGGCATCTTTCTTAATTTTATTCACAATGATTGGCGTCAAGCTTGGATTTGCATCCGTCCTTATTTCCCATATCGCCTTCAGTATCCCCATTGTTGTCATTATGGTATTGCCTAAGCTACAGGAAATGAGTCCTACGCTAATTGATGCGGCACTCGATCTTGGGGCTTCAAAACGCGACGTCTTGACGCGAGTTATTATTCCATTTATTAAACCGGGAATACTTGCAGGATTTTTCCTTGCATTAACGTATTCTCTCGATGATTTTGCCGTAACATTCTTTGTCACTGGAAACGGGTTCTCAACACTTTCTGTTGAAATTTATTCAATGGCACGCGCCGGTATTACTCTGACAATCAATGCATTGTCGGGACTTATCTTCTTTGTGACAGTCGTTCTTGTTCTAGGCTATTACTTCATTAGCCGCAAAACAAAAACACCACTTTCGGGGGTGAAGAAATGAAAGATATTTTACGGGCTGCGTTAGTCATTGTTATTGTTTCCGCTATTTTACTGTTCGTCAATGCCAAGTTAAATGAAGGTGAAGGTCGTGCTAGCAAGGATTCAATTACTGTGTATAATTGGGGTGAATACATCGACCCTGATTTACTAAAACAGTTTGAGAACGAAACAGGCATTAAAGTTACCTACGAAACGTTTGACTCGAATGAAGGTATGATGGGAAAAATTGAACAAGGCGGTACAGCTTACGATATTTCAATGCCATCGGAATATACGATAGAGATGATGCAGGAAGCAGATCTTCTTCTTCCACTTGATTATTCTCAAATTCCAAACATCAAAAATATCGACCCCTATTTTCTCGACTTACCATTTGATCCAGACAATAAATATTCACTTCCCTACTTTTGGGGAACTGTCGGGATCGCATACAATCCTTCCCTTCTCAAAGGACAGACATTTGAAAGCTGGGATGATTTATGGGATCCCTCACTTAAGCAGCAAGTTATTCTTGTCGATAGCGCACGGGAGACCATCGGAATGGGCCTGAACTCATTAGGCTATTCATTGAACTCCACCAATATGGACGAATTGCGTGAAGCGACGGATAAGCTGAAAGCACTTAGTCCCAATGTCAAAGCCGTCATCGGGGATGAAGTGACCCAACTAATGATTAATGGAGAAAGTGCCGTTTCGCTCACCTGGTCAGGTCAAGCGGCAGATATGATGTTTGAGAACGAGAATATCGATTATATTGTTCCTGCAGAAGGTTCAAATCTGTGGTTCGATAATATGGTTATTCCCCGTACTTCAAAAAATATAGAGGGTGCGCATGCTTTCATCAACTTCATGCTTGATGCTGAAGTAGCTGCTCAAAACGCAGACTATGTTGGCTACTCTACACCAAATTTAGCCGCTCTCGATCTTATGGATCCTGAAGTGACTGAAGATGAGCGTTTCTATCCTGACGAAGAAGCACGCGATCATCTTGAAGTATATCGAAATCTCGGTCTTGAAATGCTTGGCCATTATAATGAATTGTTCCTGGAATTCAAAATGGATATGAAGTAACGAAATTAGGAAGGCAGTCTAAGCACGCGACGTCCTGTCGCAATAAAGAAGGATGCAGTTCAATCCCTCTCCACTGCATGACTAGCTTCCTGCTAGACTAAGCGGCCATCTAGATGCGACAGGCATGAGGAAGGTCAGCAAGGCAGTAGACCTTGGCCGCATGGCTGACACGACTTACTCCCCAGCGTCTGGCTACTGGACACTAGACATGATTCAGACGACCTTCACACACGCGAAGGTCGTCTTTACTTTCTGAAAAAAGGTTACATTACAAGGTATCAATTTACAGGTTGTGGTATCATAATTTAGTGACACGAAACAATTTGGAAAGTTGGGGTAATTATGACAGTGAAATCTAATAATTTCGCCTTATACGTTTTAATGTTCAACATGTTCGTCGCCATGGCAGGCATCGGTCTCATCATTCCAATTATGCCTGAATACTTGGGTACGTTTGGTGTTGCTGGTCAAGCTCTTGGCTTTCTGATCGCCATGTTTTCATTTGCACAATTTATCTTTTCTCCGATTGCCGGCGATTTATCTGATAAGCACGGACGAAAAAAACTAATTATTGTAGGATTAATTATTTACGGCCTATCACAACTTGCATTCGGACTATCCACCGAATTATGGATGCTGTTTGCCGCTCGATTCTTTTCTGGTCTTGGCTCCGCATTCATCGTACCTCCGATGATGGCATTCGTTGCTGATATTACATCTTACGAAAACAGAGGAAGAGGAATGGGCCTACTCGGTGCTTCTATGTCGCTAGGTTTCATGATTGGACCTGCAATCGGCGGATTTCTTTCAAAAGTAAGCTTACAGTTCCCTTTTTACATTTCGACAGCAGCAGCACTGACGGCAGCGCTTATTTCCGTTTTTGCTTTACCGAACCCCGCGCCACGTAGCGCGAACGAATCTAAAAATAAGAACAAGAGAGAAAATCTTTTCAAGCAGATGAAACGCTCAACGACAACTCCTTACTTTGTCATGCTAATTGTCATGTTTGTCTTTTCATTCGGTTTGGCTAATTTCCAATCTACAATAGCACTTTATGTGGACCATAAATACGGCTATACCCCCGCTCAAATCGCTGTCATTATAACAGTTGGAGGCTTTGTTGGAGTTATTGCACAGACATTCGTCATCAGCAAATTGTTCAAGCGATTTGGAGAAATGCGAGTCATTCTTGTAAACCTTATCATCGCTGCTTTTGCAATGATTGGTATTGTATTCGTCAATTCCTTCTTTATGATTCTTTTCGTGGCAACGATTTTCTTCACTGCCACATCCCTTCTGCGGCCAGCCGTCAACACACTCGTTTCGAAACTTGCGGGGGAAGAACAAGGTTTCGCTGCAGGCATGATGACTGCATACATGAGTCTTGGAAACATGGTTGGGCCGGCACTTGCAGGCATTCTGTTTGATATCAATATCCTCTATCCTTATATTATCGGCACAATCATCCTGCTCATCTGTTTTACCATTGCATCTTATTGGGCAAAACGAAGCAGTGATTTACTTTCAGGTTTATAAACCTATGAAAAGCGGAGTACGCCGTTTAGCCCCGACAACTAGGAGGGAAACAGATCCATTCGAATCCCCGCTTCATGTAAGACCAGGGGCTGACGACTGAAGCCTATACCACGACCTAAATTAAAAAAACCATACTTTCTTTTCTATGAAGTAAAGCCCCATCGCACCAGAAATCCCCAGTGTGATGGGGCTTTTCTGTCGTAAGTCATCATTCCATCTTAGCTTCTTTGAATGCCCTTTGAACATACCGCAACGGCGTAAAGTACTATTGATAAATAATATCACGTCTGATTATCAACCAAAATTAACCAGTTAATAGCTTGATCACCCCCTGGCCGCTACTTGTATAGTTGCGTTTTTGGAATGAATAACTTCTAGTACGATTATTGAGATGTCTGGATTAGTATGGTTGCCCTTCATCCGTCGCGCTCAAAATGCATTAGTACACAGTGTGCTGAAGTTTTTGGGGACGAAAGAATAGCTGGCTTCTTACATAGAGAAAAGCCGCAAAAGATGCAATTTTGACGGCTGCTGCTTTCTCTACGGTTTTTAAAAAAGTTCACTTTCTAATAGGCAACACAAGCTTAGATGCATAATTTTCACTAAAAGTAAGCAAGGAACACGTTATACAAAGTACTATAGTGCCCGAAATTGCATCTTCGGGTACTTACACTCTCCATAGAATATCATCTATTTTTTTCTTCCAAAACAACCA
The DNA here is from genome assembly GCF_008369195.1 of Sporosarcina sp. ANT_H38. Classification (GTDB taxonomy): domain Bacteria; phylum Bacillota; class Bacilli; order Bacillales_A; family Planococcaceae; genus Sporosarcina. Next base: position 2,264,167 of record NZ_VOBC01000001.1, read on the forward strand.
CATTTTTCACTTTAATATTGTAGGAACGCGACAGGCAACTATTCACAACAGGATTAATGAAAAAAAGTGTGGCTAGAAGTGACGGAGTCACTTCTAGCCACACTTTTCCCCCTCTTGGGAGGGAGGAATGAATTGCAATTCCTCCCTAAATCTGTCATGAATAGTTAGCCGAAAGCGGTCTGAAAATAGTCCAGTGAAAATAGAGGTTATCAAACCTTCTCAACAGTATTTCATGCAAATAAATGGATATTCAACAGACGTGAAATAATAAGTTCATCGCCTATAAAATCAGCAATTCTGCACTCCGTATCTTTTAACATTTCCCCACCTTATTGCTAACAAGTACGAACCAGATAGCTTGAACACCAAATTATTAATAATTGTAATTCCCTCTCAATCTTTCTGCGTGACCTTGTACAATTTGGGTAAATGCATCCACTTGTTTAAGTGCAAATGAAGATTCATAACCAATCAACCATGTATCCCGTGTCAATTCAAACTCCTCTTCATTATTCAAGAGAGGCATTCTATTGACATCTTCATCACCTGTCAGCGTAATCGATGGCAATATCGCATATCCAATCCCATTTAACGCTAGTTGCTTACAAGTCTCAATCTGGTCGACTGTGATTTGACGTCCCGGATTCTGGTCGAAATGACGTTGCCACCAACGTTGGATTTCCATATGATAATTCGAATCACTTTTAAATTGGATAAATGGACGTTTCGTATCTTTCAATTCACCGATTGACGTAATTTCACGATCTACCAAATAGAGGTGATCTCGGAATAAATATGTTTTTCTACTCTTCCAATCTACTTGCCCCCGCACAATTCCAACGTGAACTTCCCCCTCGTATAATGCTTTTACAATTTCCGAACTCCACCCTGTTATTAGCGAAATCTTGGCATCAGGATACATTTCGACATACTCTTTCAATACTTGAGGCAACCACGTCTGCCCTACGATCGATGCACAAGCAATTTTCAATGTGCCGTGCACTTTATCCGCCATCGAAGCGATCATTTCGAACGTTTCTTCACGTTTCACAATTGCTTCACGTGCATAAGTGATGACAAGTTCTCCCGCTGGCGTTGGCTCAAGCCCTTTCTGGGATCGGATGAACAATAACGTACCCCACTCCTTCTCAATAGACTGTAATCGCTGTGATAGAGCCGGTTGCGATAAGAAAAGGCGCTCTGCCGCTTTTCGCATATTCCCTTCTTCTGCTAACGCTTTTATGATTTCAAGTTCTGTCGTTGTCATTAAAATACCCCTTTCCACGTGGGATTTTCAGTATAAGGAACAAGCTGAAAACAGCAAAAATAGCTACTGTAATGTATACCCACTGCAACGAACCATCAAGTGCATTTTGTAATGATTGTACTTTTGAGGCAGCTGTCATCTGCCTCAAGTCATCCGTTAATAGCAAATTGACATCATCTAAGCTATAATCCAAATCGTCTTTTCTGAAATGTGCCATTAACATGCCATTTAAAATCGCGCCGAACAGCGCTGCACCAAACGTGTTTCCAAAATTCCTCATGAACATATTAGCAGCCGTCGCAGATCCACGCGTTTCTCTCGGGACTGCTGCCTGAATTGTGACGATGAACGATGTACTCGTTAATCCCATTCCGACACCTACAAAAAAGCTCGCCATTGCAGCCCACCAAGGTCCTGATCCAGCATCCATTACGACAAACAAAGATGTTCCCAGAATGAGCGATAACCCACCCGTAAAAGATACGAGAAACGTACCGTATCGGATTAACAGATGTCCCGCGACTGATGATGCAATCGGCCAACCTATTGACATTGCGGTCAATGTGAATCCTGCGATAATCGCAGGCTGTTCCATCACACCTGCCACAAATGTCGGTAAATAAGAAGATATGCCTATCAATATGACTCCTGTCGTTAAAGACACGAGGTTCGAATACAAGATTACAGGGTTTTTCCATAACGCAAACGGCATCACTGGATCTATTGCTCGCTGCTCGACACTGACAAATAACACCAACGATCCAAGTCCTACAATGAATAGAGTAATACTGTATAACGAAAAACGATCAAATGTTTGACCACCTTCAACAAGCCAGAATAAAATAATAGATAAGGATAGCATAAGTAAAAAGGCACCTTTGTAATCGATGGAAACTTTTTTCGCTCGCTGAGGCTCATGAAGAAACAGGTAAATACCAACCATCGCTAGGACTCCGAGTGGCACATTCACCCAGAAGACAAACTTCCAATTCATATATTGGACAATTAATCCTCCAATCACGGGTCCAGATACAGCTGAAATCCCCCATACACTTGATAAATATCCTTGGATTTTTGCCCGTTCTTTCGTCGTATACATATCGCCGACAATCGTCGTAGCTATTGGCATAACTGCACCTGCACCAAGGCCTTGAATTAACCTGAATACGATTAACTGTTCCATAGAAACAGCAAAACCGCTTAAAATGGACCCAATAAGAAATAACGTTAACCCAATAAATATAATTGGTTTTCGACCAAATAAGTCCGCCAATTTACCATAAATGAGAACTGTAACCGTACTCATCAGTAAATACG